>JBIJCJ010000096.1:0-13706 GCA_044344765.1 Pirellulales bacterium
GGGAAGGTGGCTCCGCGAAAGATTCGGCACCTACTTGCCGATGCAGTGGCGGGAGAATATCCGATCGAGAAGATCGGTGCCGATCTCGGCGCCCGTGACTTCCCCGAGGGCATCGACCGCCCGACGCACGTGCGCCGCGACGAGCGCCTCGTCGGCGGGCCTTCCGGCCGCCGCGGCCCGAACGGCGGGCAGCACGGCCCCCAGGGCCACGCGGGCAGCCGCCACGCCCACGGCCATGCGCAGGGTGGCCGGTGATTCCCGGGTCGGCACCGCGGTGATAGCGGCCGCGAGCGCCGCCCGCAGGGCATCGATGCCCTGCCCGGTGGCGGCGCTCGTGCAGATGCCGGCGGCCCCGGCGTCAGCGTCTCCGCCCCGGTCGCAGCGGGTCGTCACGTCGATCCGTGGCACCGCCGGCAGCTCCCACGCAGGTGCCGCCGCGTCTGACGCGTCGCGGCAGACCACGACCACGTCGGCCCGGGCGATCTGCTCACGGGTCGCGGCGACCGCCGCCGCGTCGAGGACGCCGCCGGGCACCTCCTCGGGCACGCCGGCGAGATCGACGACCACGCAGGCCGGACCCGAGCTCAGGCCCAGCCGAGCCTCGATCCAGTCGCGGGTGGTGCCCGCCTCGTCGGCCACGAGCGCCGCGTCGCGGCCCACCAGCGCGTTGAACAGACTGCTCTTGCCCACGTTCGGCCGGCCGACGAGCACGATCCGTGGCACGTCGCCGGCGCCGGCCCCCCGACGAGCCAGGTGCGTCTCGACCTCCGCCAGCGTCGCCTGCTCCGCCTCGAGCCGCAATCCGATCGCCCGCCACGCGGCTGCATCGGCGGCGGGCACGGCGTCGGGAGTCGTCTCGTCTGCGAAGTCGATCGCCGCCTCGATGTCGGCAAGCAGGTCAAGAAGCGCCCCGCGGCACCGGCCGAGGGACGCGCCCGCCCCGCCCGCCATCCGGTCGAGGGCGACGGCGAGCTCCTCAGGCGTGCGGGCGTCGATGACACCGAGCACCGCTTCGGCCTGGAGCAGATCGAGCCGGCCCGCCAGGAACGCCCGCAGCGTGAACTCGCCGCCCCGCGCCAGCCGAGCCCCGTGCCGGCAGGCCGCGGCCACGACCGCCGCCACGAGCGGCGGTGAACATGGGAGCTGCACCTCCGCGAGCGGCCCGCCGACCGGCCCGCCGGGCCCCGGCCAATGCAGCACATCGACGGGCACCGCGCCCCACTCCTCACCCAGGCCGTCATGCGCCAGCCGCGCGGCGACCACCCGCGGCTGGCCGCCCGGCACCGTGAAGCTTCCTGCCGCAGCGCGGTCAAGATCCGCCACCGTGAACAGCCGTGCGAGCAGTTTGTCGAGCCCGTCGCCCGCCAGCCGCACGATCGCCCGAGCACCCGAACCGGGCGCGGTCGCGGGCGCGACGATCAATTCATGGGTGGAAAACATCAGCGGCTCCGTCAGTTTGCCCGCCTACTGTAGCGGCGGTCTTTGACCGTCGTACCAGCGGCTCGCGTTGGCGGGAGAACGCCGGCGTGAATGACGTTCAACGCCCGGGGCCGTGAGGCCCGAGGCCTGAGCCGGGGGAATGCGGATCCTTTTTCGGTGGACCAACGCGTATTCCCTCACCTTACGGTTCGGGCTTCCCGGCAACCGGGCACAGCGATCAGAAATCGGCGCAGGGCAGGCAGAGAAGCGGCCGGCATTCGACGGTCAGAGACCGCCGCTACAAATTGGTAGGAGAACGCCGCTAAAAAATGGCCTCAGACCGCCGCTACGGCGCGGCCAGCGCCAGGCGGTCGGCGGCGCATGCCAGCGCCACCGACGCCACGCCCTCCGCCTCGGTCAGCCGCCGGCGGTGCCCGGGATCGCGAATCCAGGCGACCTGGTCGGCGGCGAGGTCGTGGACCACGTCCCCGTAGATGCCGAGCTTGTCCTTGCCCAGGCTGAACCGGATCTCGACGAGCGCCGTGGCAGTGAACGGCCGAAACCGGCCCCGCACCTGCCGCGAAGCTCCGTCGTAGCGTTCGACCACCCGCGTCTCGGCCGCCGGCAACAGGCCCGCGACCGTCGCCATCGCCTCGTCGTCAAGCACCGCCCGCAGCTCGCCGTGCGTCGGCACCCAGTCGAAGAGCCGCAACTCCCCCCGCTCGAACACGAGCCGCAGTTCCTGGCGGTCCATCCGCGACGGCTGGTGAAAGCCGTGCTCGAAATGAAACAGGACGCCCGCGTGTCGCGCGCCGCCGCGCGGCGGCCCGTCGGCCCCCGGAGCAGCGTAGCGGCACGTGCACATGACCTGCTCCTCCACGCCCCGGCCGGCGCCGTCGCCGCCGCCGGCGGCCACCGGCGGCCGCACGCTGCGGGCCGCCGCCACGACCTCGCCCGCGCCGAGCCAAAAGGCGACGAGGTCAAAGAAGTGCACGCCGTGCTCGACGAAGATACCGCCGCTCATGCCGCGATCCCAGAACCAGTGGCCGGGCGCGAGCCCCTCGTCGGCCGCCTCGTTGATGAACAATCCGTGCACGAGGTCGCCGAGCGCCCGCGAGCGGATCACGGCCGTCACCGCGTCGGCCAACGGGTTGTAGCGCTCCACGAGATTGGCCACGCAGACCCGCCCCTGCCGGGCGGCGAGGGCGGCCAGCGCCTCGGCGTCGGCCACGGTCGTGGCCAGCGGCTTCTCGACGAGCACGTGCTTGCCGGCCTCGAGGGCGGCCCGCGCCTGGCGGAAGTGCAGCGCCGGCGGCGTGGCGATGTAGACGAGGTCGACGTCGGGCGCGACGAGCACCGCGTCCGGCGATCGCGGCTCCGCCCCCAGTTCGCCCGCGGCCCGCTTCGCGGCGGCGGCATCGATGTCGGCGACGGCGGCGATCGTCACGCCCGGCAACTGCCGGTAGCGGGCCATCGAGAACCGGGCGAACGCCCCGCAGCCGACGAGGCCGACCCGGACGGTCGCCATGGCCGGTCGGGATTGGCCGGCAGCCGCCGGTGCGGCCGCCGGATACAACACGGCAAACATGACACGCTCCTTTCGAGGAACGCGTCCGTGCGGCGAATGACGGCCGCCACGGCCCAGCGGCGGCGATCCATCCTATGCGCCGGCAAGTGTCCGACGGGCCGCTACCGCTGCTTCTTCCGGGCCTGCCGCTTCTCACGGGCCATGTCGGCGGCGCCGTTCGGGCCGGACTTCACCGCGGCCGTGAACGGCACGTCGATCGTCCGCCCGCCCGCCGGGGCCGCGCCGGCCGCAGCAGCCGGCAGCATCGTCGGCATCCACAACCGCTCCGCGATGCCCCACAGACTCGAGGCGATGAAGTACAGGCAAAGGCCGCACGGCACCTTGAAGAACATCAGCGCCATGAACCACATCATGTAGTTCATCACCTGCTGCTGCACCTTCTGCTGCTCGTCCACAGCCGGCGGCATGAAGAGCTTCTGCTGCCAGAGCATGAGGCCGATCGTGACCAGCGGAAACAGGTTCAGGAACGGGCCGAGCCAGGCCTCCGGGGCGCTGAGAAACGCGGGCAGCAGCCTGGACCAGTCCCAGAGCATGTCGGGGGCCGCGAGGTTCGAGCACCAGCGGATGGCGGAACTGAACAGCGGCGCCTGCCGCAGCTCGACATCGGTGGCCAGCGCCCTGTAGAGACCCATGAAGATCGGGATCTGGATGAACACCGGCAGGCAGCCGCTGACGGGATTGACGCCGTGCTTCCGCCACAGTTCCTGTGTGGCCCGGGTCCGCTTCTCCGGCTCGTTCTTGTACTTTTCGGCGAGCGCCTTCATCTCCGGCTGGAGGGCCTGCATCTTCTGGGAAGAGAGTGCCTGTTTGCGGCTCAGGGGAAACATCGCCCCGCGGACTAAGACCGTAAGCAGGAGGATGGCGATGCCGTAGTTGCCGATCACGGTGTGCAAGCCGTGCAGGAGTGCGATCAACGGCCGGGCGACCCAGCCGAACCAGCCGTAGTACACGAGGTCGTCCATCGCCGCGCCGGCCGCGCCGAACTGCCGGAGCAGTTCCGGCTTCTTGGGACCGGCGAAGATCTCGTAGCGATGGGTCGTCGCCTGCCCGGCGGCGAGCGCGATCTCCTGCGAGACCAGCCGCGGCGTCACGTCGACGAGCTTCTTGCGGGCGGCGAGGGGCGGCTCCGCGACGGCGATCGGCCGGACCTCGGCGAGCGCCGGAGCGTCGGCGCCGCCGGCCACCGGGATCAGGGCGGAGGCGAAATACAGCGCGTCCACGCCTGCGAACGACAACGGCTTGCCTTCGCGGACGGTGGAGGCGGGATGGGTGAGGGCCTGATCGGCGATCTTCAGGCCGCTGACGAGCGTGGTCTGCTCCCCGGCGAACCGCACCGCCACGTCGCGGACCGCGAGCGAACTCCAGTCGCGGGCCACCCGCTGGGCATACCACCAGCCTTCGGTCGGCAGCCCCGTCGGCCCGTCGAGAGCGTAGGTCACGATCGACTCACGGCCGGCGGCCTCTTCGGCCCTCCAGGTCACCGTGAGCCCGAGGCGATAGCCGGGATCGGCCCCCTCCGCCGCGGGCAGCAGGCGATACTCCTTCGCCACGACGAGCCCGCCGGGCAGCCGCCGCGTGAACCGCACGCCGCCGTCGCCCGTCGCCTCGGTCTCCCAATCGACGTCCGCGAGCTCGTGGCCCGGCAGTTCCCGCCCGTCTTCGCCGCGGCGGCGACCGTCCCGCGAGTCCACTGCCAGCGTGAAGGAGAGCTGATCGCGCCGCCCGCCGTCGGCATCGGCCACGGCCGCGCCGCGATACTCGGGCCGCACCACCTCGAGCGGCCGCCGATCGAGCGCGGCCTCGACCGTCCGCGGGCTGCCGTCGCGGACCACGTCGATCGCGACCTGCTGGCCAGGCTTCGTCTCCGCGAGGATCTCCACGAGGGAACGAACGTCGGCCGTCGGCGATCCGGCCACCTTGACGATCACGTCGCCGGCGACGATGCCCGCCCGCGCGGCGGGCGTGCCCGGGCCGACCACGCTGACCCGGCAGCCCTCGGGCACTGTGGTCGCAGCCAGATGCCCGAGGTAGCCCGAGCGGTCGTCCTGATCGTGGAACTGCTCGTTCGAGAGTTCGATCCGCTCGACCGCGGCGCCCCGGCTGGTGAGCGTGACGAGCATCCGCGCCGGGTCGGCAGGATCGAGGGAGCCGAGCGTGCGCCGCGCCCGCGGCGCCGGGGCCGTGATCATCGGCTCGGCGTCGGCCGCTGCGGGCCGATCCTTCACCTGCGGCGCGTCGCCTTCCGGCTGCGGCCGGACGGCAGCCTCCATCGCACCTTCGGCCCGTTCCACCGCGGGTTTGTCGGCCTTGGGCCGCGGGGGATAGAGCCAAGCCTGGATCGCCTGGCCGGCGAGGATGGCGGCCAGCGAGATGGCAATGAACGAGATGTAGCGGCGTTCCACGAAAGGCTCCCGGGGTGACGGCGAACAGTATACCCGCACGCTCGCGGGCTACTTGCCCTGCAGGAGGCGGTCACCGAGGTAATTGTCGAGGTCCGGGATGCCGTGGATCTTCTTGCAGGTCACGTCGCAGGGATAGGCCACTCGCCGGAACCGCACGGCCTTGTCGTCCTCCTGGATCACGTAGCAGGACCGCGGATCGCCGTCCCGCGGCTGGCCGACCGACCCGACATTCACCATCGCCTTGACAGTCGGCAGCTCGATCCGCACCTCGCTCTCCGATTTGGGCACGGCCGGCGAGAGAAACTCGGGCGCCGTGGTGAACACGCCCGGGATGTGCGTGTGCCCCTGGAAGCAGTGCCGGCCGACGAGTTCGAAGATGTGCTCCATCTTCAGGGGATTGTAGATGTCTTCCGGAAACACGTACTCGTCGAGCGGCCGGCGGGCGGAGCCGTGGACGAACATCGAGTCGCCGGCGGTGTGGGTGCGGGGTAGTTCGCCGAGAAAGTCGGTGAGCCGGTTGGCGGCGTTCTTCGGCTGGCGGTCGTGACTCTCGAGCTGCAACCGCGTCCAGCGGATCGCCCGTTCCGCGCCCACGTTGAAGCCGTCCGGATCGAAGAGCGCGCCCTGGTCGTGGTTCCCCAGGAGCACAAGCGCGCACCGCTCCTGGACGAGCTTCACGCACTCGCAGGGGTTGGGGCCGTAGCCGACGACGTCGCCGAGACAGAAGATCTCGTCGATCCCCTGCCGGTCGATATCGGCGAGCACCGCCTGCAGGGCCTCGATGTTGCCGTGGACGTCGCTGATGATGGCCCGCTTCACGCCTGCTGCACCCTGGTGGCGGGCCGTGGCCCGGCGGCCACCTTGGCTGGAACTTGTGATTTCGGAGAGAACCGGGAGACTACGAACGTCCTCCGAGCCGGTCAAGGATCGTGGCCGCTGCCGCCGCGGGAAACTCACTCTCATGAAGACGCTCGCCATCGACACGAGCCTGGCCGCCGGCTCCGTGGCCGCGATCGACGGCGACCGGATCGCCACGCGACCGCTCGGCGCCGCCGGCGAGCACGCCCGGCTGCTGGCCACGGCGCTGGCGGAAACGGCGGCCGAACTCGGCTGGCGGCAACGCGACGCCGGGCTCGTGGCCGTGGTCCGCGGGCCGGGCTCGTTCACCGGCCTGCGGGTCGGCGTGACCATGGCGAAGGCGCTCGCCTGGACGACCGGCGCGCGGCTCGTGGGCGTGTCGGGCGTCGAGGTCCTGGCGCGGCTTGCCCATGCCGCGGCAGGCTGGCCGGCGGCGCCGATCCACGTCGCCTACGACGCGGGCCGCGGCGAGGTCTTCTCCACCACCGCCCTGCCGGCGACGACATCGCCATCGGGCTGGGAAGCCGGGCCGGGGAGCCTCGTGCCGCTCGCCGACTGGATCGACGCGCTCGCCCCCGGCGGCCTGGTCGCCGGCCCGGCGCTCGATCTCGAAGCCTGCGCCGCGCTCCTGGCCGCGCGTCCAGACCTGCGGCTGGCGCCGCCCGGGACCCGTGCGCCAACGGCCGCCGCAGCCGGCGCCGTGGCCCTGTTCCACGCCGCGGCGGGCCGGCACGACGATCCGTTCACGCTCGTGCCCGACTACGTCCGTCCCAGCTACGCCGAGGAACGCCGCAGCCCACCGCCGGCGCCCGTGCCTTGAACCCAACGCGGGATAATCGGGGCGGAACGTGCGAGGGAATGCCCATGCCCTGAGAGCCGGGCTCTGGGAGCAAGCGAAGGCAGGATGCCGAAGCGCAGCGGACATGCAGTGAGCGGAGGCCACGATGGCATCCGCGAACGTCCGGCGACGGGGCTGGGCAGCCCCGAGCCTACGCACGAGGGAATGCTTCTGCGTCGCGGCCCACGGGCAGCGCTATGCCGATTCCGGCCGTGCGGTACGATCAGCGGCTGTTTTTCCGGCAGTCCCGCACCCCAGGCCCCATCATGCGCCCCGTCACCAAGCTGCTCGTGGCCAACCGCAGCGAGATCGCGATCCGTGTCTTCCGCTCGGCCCACGAACTCGGCATCCGCACCGTCGCCATCTACGCCCACGAGGACCGCTTCGCGCTCCACCGCTTCAAGGCCGACGAGGCCTATCTCATCGGCAAGCCGGGCGAGCCGATCCGCTCCTACCTCGACATCGACGCGGTCGTGGCGCTGGCGAAGAAGCACGGCGTGGACGCCATCCATCCCGGCTACGGCTTCCTCTCCGAGAATCCCGAGTTCGCCGCCGCCTGCGAGAAGGCGGGGATCACGTTCGTGGGGCCGCGGGTCGAGCTGCTCCGCACGCTCGGCGACAAGACCGCCGCCCGCGACCTCGCCAGGCAGGCCGGTGTGCCGATCCTCGCAGGCAGCGCGAAGCCCGTCACCAGCCAGGCCGACGCCCTGAAGATCGCCAAGGAGCTGGGCTGGCCCGTGATCCTCAAGGCCGCCCACGGCGGCGGCGGCCGCGGCATGCGGGTGGTCCGCGGGGAGGACGAGCTCGCGGTGGCGCTGGAGAGCGCCCAGCGCGAGAGCAAGACGGCCTTCGGCTCGGCGGCCGTGTTCGTGGAGAAGTTCATCCAGCGGGCGCGGCACATCGAGGTGCAACTCCTCGGCGACCTGCACGGCGGCCTCGTGCACCTCTTCGAGCGCGACTGCTCGGTGCAGCGGCGGCACCAGAAGGTGGTCGAGGTGGCCCCGGCGCCGAACCTCGCCCCGAAGATGCGCGATGCGATCTGCGCGGCGGCGCTGGCCATCGGCCGCCAGGCCCGCTACGAGAACGCGGGTACCGTCGAGTTTCTCGTCGACGCCGACGCCGACCGCTTCTACTTCATCGAGGTCAACCCGCGGATCCAGGTGGAGCACACCGTCACCGAGGAGATCACCGGGATCGACATCGTCCGCCGCCAGCTGCTCGTGGCCCGGGGCCACGAACTCTCCGACCCGCGGATCGGCCTCGGCGACCAGGCCGCCATTCGCTCGATGGGCACGGCGATCCAGTGCCGCGTCACCACCGAGGACCCCGAGAACCGCTTCCTCCCTGACTACGGCCGGATCACCGCCTACCGCTCCGCCAGCGGCATGGGCATCCGCCTCGATGCCGGCACGGCCTTCTCCGGGGCCGTGGTCACGCCCTACTTCGACTCGCTGCTGGTCAAGGTCACGGCCCGCGGCCTCACGCACCAGGAGGCGGCCGGCCACATCGAGCGCTGCTTGCAGGAGTTCCGCATCCGCGGCGTGAAGACGAACATTCCGTTTCTCGTCAACCTCGTCACCCACCCGGCGTTCCTCGCCGGCGAGTGCACGACCCGGTTCATCGACGAGACGCCCGCGCTGTTCGACTTCCCCGTCCGCAAGGACCGGGCCACGAAGGCGCTCGAGTATCTCGCCGACGTGATCGTCAACGGCAATCCACTCGTCAAGGGTCGGCCGGCCGCGGCCCGCCGTCAGCCCGCGCCGCTGCCCGAGTTCGACGCCTTCGCCGCCCCGCCGCCGGGGACGCGGCAAAAGCTCCAGGAACTCGGCCCGCGGAAGT
The DNA here is from genome assembly GCA_044344765.1 of Pirellulales bacterium. Taxonomy (GTDB): domain Bacteria; phylum Planctomycetota; class Planctomycetia; order Pirellulales; family UBA1268; genus QWPN01. The sequence goes on from JBIJCJ010000096.1 coordinate 8,945, forward strand.
TCGCGGAATGGCTGCGGAGCCAACAGCGGCTGCTGATCACCGACACCACGATGCGTGACGCCCACCAGTCGCTGCTCGCCACACGGATGCGGTCCTACGACATGCTGGCCGCCGCCGACGCCTACGCCCGGCTGTGCTCCGGCTTCTTCTCGCTCGAGATGTGGGGCGGGGCCACGTTCGACACGGCGATGCGGTTCCTCAAGGAATGCCCCTGGGACCGGCTCCTGCAGCTGCGGGAGCGGATTCCCAACATCCTCTTCCAGATGCTACTCCGGGCGAGCAACGCCGTCGGCTACACCAACTATCCCGACAACGTCGTCCAGGCCTTCGTGAAGGAGTCGGCGGCGGCCGGGATCGACGTGTTCCGCGTCTTCGACCCGCTCAACTGGGTGCCGAACATGCGGGTGGCGATCGACGCCGTGGTCGAGAGCGGCGCGATCTGCGAGGCGGCCGTCTGCTACACGGGCGACGTGCTCGACCCGAAGCGCACGAAGTATGCGCTCGACTACTACGTGAAGCTCGCCAAGGAGTTGGAGCAGGCCGGCGCCCACATGCTCGCCATCAAGGACATGGCGGGGCTCTGCAAGCCGTTCGCCGCGGGGAAACTCGTGCAAGCATTGCGTGCTGAAATCGGCATCCCGATCCACTTCCACACGCACGACACCTCCGCCGCCCAGATGGGCAGCCTGCTGGAGGCGGCCCGGGCCGGCGCCAGCGTCGTGGACGCCGCGTTCGCGTCGTTCGCCGGCCTCACCAGCCAGCCGAACCTCAACGCCCTCGTCGATGCGGTCCGCAACACTCCACTCGACACCGGCCTCGACCCCGAGCCGCTCCGCCACCTGTCCCACTACTGGGCCGCCGTCCGCGAGCACTACACCGCCTTCGAGTGCGGCATGAAGGCGCCCGACGCCGACCTCTACCTCCACGAGATGCCGGGCGGCCAGTTCACCAACCTGCTCGAGCAGGCCAAGGCGCTCGGCCTCGGTGACCGCTGGGAAGAGGTCTGCAAGGCCTACGCCGACTGCAACCAGCTGCTCGGCGACATCGTCAAGGTCACGCCCACGAGCAAGTCGGTGGGCGACCTGGCCCTACTGCTGGTGACCAACGGCATGCACGCGTCTGACCTGCTCTCCGATTCCCGGGAGCTCTCGTTCCCGGAGTCTGTGGTCGACCTTCTCGCCGGCCGCATGGGCCAGCCGCCGGGCGGCTTCCCTCCGGCCGTGGTCAAGCGGATCGTCCGCAGCGGCGATGTCGTCACCGGCCGCCCCGGGGAGTCGCTGCCGCCGGCCGACTTCACAGCCGCCGCGAAGAAGGTGGCCGAACTCGTGGGCCGCACCGCCTCGCCCAAGGAGGTGCTCTCCTGGCTGCTCTATCCGCGGGTGTTCCAGGACTACGCACAGCACCGGGCCAGGCACGGCGACGTGAGCGTCCTCCCCACGCCGGCCTTTCTCGAGGGGCCGAAGCCGGGCGAGGAGCTGGCCATCGACATCGAGCCGGGCAAGACGCTCGTCGTCCGCCTGCTCACGGTGGGCGAGCCGCATGGCGACGGCACGCGGACCGTGTTCTTCGAGCTCAACGGCCAGCCACGGAGCGTGTCGGTCGCCGACAAGAGCCTGGAGGCGAAGGTCCAGCGGCGGCCGAAGGCGGTGATCGGCGACGCCCGCGAGGTGGGGGCGCCGATGCCGGGCCTGATCGTGACGGTGGCGGTGAAGCCGGGCGACACGGTCGCCAAGGGGCAGAAGCTGCTTTCGCTCGAGGCGATGAAGATGGAAACGACGGTCTACGCCGAGCGCGACGGCCGGATCGGCGAAGTGCTCGTGACCCCCGGCACGCCGGTCGAGGCGGGCGAGCTGGTTGCACGCTACGCTGACGCGTAGCGGCGCGGCTGCACGGCCCTCCATGGCCCGTGCAGCCTTTGCCCGGCGTGGTCGCAGCCAAGGTGCGACCAGCCGGGCGGCGGCCGTCCTCCAGACGGCCGTGGCCGCCGCTCCGCGGCGGCTGGCACGCTGCGCGGCCTACGGCCGCTGCGTGCGCGGCAGGGAGGTTGATCCTTGCGCACCAATCGCTGCTCCTGCACCAACGGCGAGGGAGGGGCTGCCAGTGCCCCGGGAGCCGGGCTATGGGAGCAAGCGCAGCCAGGATGGCGAACCGCAGCGGACATGCAGAGAGCCGAGGCCCGGAAGGCCGAGGCGAACGTCCGGCGACGGGGCATGGCAGCCCCGACCAGCGGCGGCTCTAGCTGTCTGTGGACAAAGCCCTCCATGGCCTTTGTCCACTTGGCCGACCGGTGGAAACGCCAAGGGTTTCCACGGTCGGCATACCTCCCATCCTGCTCGTGCAGACTTGTTCCACAGTCTGGCGGCACAGGCGATGCCGAGTCGCGGGCCGCGGTCTACTTCGCGTCCTTCACCAAATCCTTGAAGACCTTGCGGACCTTCGTCACCTTCGGGGCGGCCACGGCGTTGCAGTAACGGTCGGCCGGATTCTTGGCGAAGTAGTCCTGGTGGTAGCCCTCCGCCGGATAAAAGGTCGAGGCCTTCGTGACCTCCGTCACGATCTTCCCCGGAAAGACCTTCGCCCCGTCGAGCTTCGCAATCACTTGCTCCGCAATCCGCTTCTGCTCGTCGTCGTGATAGAAGACGCCCGAGCGATACTGCGTGCCGACGTCGGCACCCTGGCGATTGAGAGTCGTCGGGTCGTGCGTCGCGAAAAACACCTCCAGCAGTTTCTCGAACGACACGACATGTGGGTCGTACTCGATTTCGATCGCCTCGGCGTGGCCGGTGAGGCCGGTGCAGACGTCCTTGTACGTCGGGTTCGGCACCTGGCCGCCGATGTAGCCGCTGGTGACGGCGTGCACGCCCTTGAGCTGGGCATACACCGCTTCGGTGCACCAGAAGCAGCCGCCGGCGAACGTCGCCTTGGCGCGGCCGGGTTCGGCGCCGATCGCGGACGGGGTGGCGGACACGATCGACATCATGGCGAGGGCTCCCAGGATCAGACAACTGGCGGACAGGCGGATCATCTTCTGCTCCTACGCTGCAGGACTCGGGCAGGCGACTACTTCATTGTAGTGTAGAGAGTTCCGCGGGATCGGCGTCGAACCGCAGCGGCTTCGCCGCCCAGGCACCGGCGTAGTCGATGCCGATCCGCGGCGTCCGGGCGATCAGCCGTCGCGGCACCGCGACGCCCGGCTCGAACCACAGGCCCGTGGGCCGGGCCGCGACTCGGCCGTCGAAGCCCCGGTCGATCCCCAGGCCCCGCGTCACTCGGCCGGGCCCCGTGAATGCCCCCGCGCCGCGGATCAGCACCGCCGCCGGCAGGCCCTCCGCGCCGGTCACGACGTTGAGCATCCAGTGCATCCCGTAGCACAGATAGACGTACCACCGACCGGCCGGCCCGAACATGACGGCGTTGCGCCGCGTCATGCCCCGCGAGCCGTGGCAGGCGAGGTCGTGGGCCCCCATGTAGGCCTCCGTCTCGTGCACGACATGCCGCGTGATGCGGCCGCCGGGCCCGCGGACGGCGAGCACCGCCCCGATCAGGTCCCGAGCCACCCGGTCGGCCGGGCGGTCGAAGAAGGCGGGGGCAAGGGTCTGTGACGATGACGGCATATCGGGCATGATTATGCCTGATCGTTCACCAGGAATCGTGGAGTCACCGTCTTACTCATGGAAGCAGGCATCGTCGGGCTGCCGAACGTCGGCAAGAGCACTCTCTTCAACGCCCTCACCCAGTCGAAGGCCGCGCAGAGCGCGAACTATCCGTTCTGCACGATCGAGCCCAACGAGGGCATGGTCAGCGTGCCCGACGGCCGGCTCGAACGGATCACGCGGCTGATCCCGCCGCAGAAGGTGATCCCGGCCGCCCTCAAGCTCGTGGACATCGCCGGCATCGTGAAGGGGGCGAGCGAGGGCCAGGGCCTCGGCAACAAGTTCCTCTCCCACATCCGCGAGGTGGACGCGATCCTCCAGGTCGTCCGCTGCTTCGAGGATCCCGACGTGATCCACGTGGCCGGCAAGGTCGATCCGCTCTCCGACATGGAGACGATCGAACTGGAGCTGATGCTCGCCGACATCCAGCACCTGGAAAACCTTCTCCCGAAGGCCGAGCGGTCCGCAAAGGGCGCCGACAAGGATGCGAAGCTCAAGGTCGAGGTGATGAGGAAGTGCCTCGCCTGGCTGGGCGAGCAGAAGCCGCTGCGGACGCTCGCGCTCGACGAGGCCGAGAAGAAGGCGGTGCAGGAGCTCGGCCTGCTCACGGCGAAGCCGATCCTCTACGTGGCCAACGTCGACGAGGGCGACGTGGACGGCAAGGGGCCGCTCGTGCAGGCCGTGCGGGCGGCGGCCTCGAACTCGGGCGCGGAGGTCGTGCCGGTGTGCGCGAAACTGGAGGCCGAGATCGCGGAGCTCGACGAGGCCGACCGGGCGGAGATGCTGGCCGGGGCCGGCCTCACGGAGCCGGCGCTCGCGGTGCTGGCCCGGGCCGCCTACAAGACGCTCGGGCTGCAGAGCTACTTCACGGCGGGCGAGAAGGAAGTGCGGGCGTGGACGATCCCGGTAGGCGCCCTGGCGCCCCAGGCCGCCGGCGTGATCCACACCGACTTCGAGAAGGGCTTCATTCGCGCCGAGATCTACTCGCTCGAGGACCTCGAGCACTACAAGAGCGAGAAGGAAATCCGCGCCGCCGGGAAGCTGCGGGTCGAGGGCAAGGAATACGTGATGCGCGACGGCGACATCTGCCACTTCCTTGTCAATAAATA
>JBIJCJ010000272.1:0-3750 GCA_044344765.1 Pirellulales bacterium
CGCCCGTTCGCCGCACGTCACCGACGGCCGCATCGCTCAGGTGAAGCGGGCGATCGACCGCTACAACCAGGCCCGCAACGACGCCATCGAGAAGGTCGACGACTGCCTGATCGCGGAACTCGCCGCCCGTGGCGTCGTGGCCGGCCCCGACGCGCATGCCGCCACGGAGACGCCCGGCGCCGCCATCGACCGGCTCTCGATCCTCGAGCTGCGTCGCTTCCACATGCGGGAGCAGGCCGAGCGGCGCGACGCGACGGAGGAGCACCGGGCCAAGGCGATCGACCGCCTGGAAATCCTCGACCTCCAGCGGGATCACCTGATCGCGGCGCTCGACCGGCTGCTGGGCGAGATCTTCGCCGGCCAGCGGCCGCTGCGGGTCTTCCGGCAGATGAAGATGTACAACGACCCGACGATGAATCCCTACCTCTACAAGGCGAAGGCGGCGTAGCGGCCGGAAACAGGTCCGCCGCCCCGGCGGCGGCCGCGTGGTAGAGTGCGGGTAGATCTTTCCGCCCGCCCCTGCCCTCCGGCCCGCCCCGATGCCGCATCCCAAGTCCGCCGCGGACTCCGTCCGCGCGACGCCCCAGCCTCCCGTCTCCGACGCTCCCGAGCCCGTTTCCTTCGCGACGCTCGGCCTTTCGCCGGCGGTGCTCGAGGCGGTGGCGCGGCTCGGCTTCACGGCGGCCGCGCCGATCCAGGCGGCCACGATCCCGCTGATCATGGCGGGCCGCGACGTGGTCGGCCAATCGGAAACCGGCTCGGGCAAGACGGCCGCGTTCTGCATCCCGGCGATCGAGCGGATCGATCCGGCCCGCGCCGCCACGCAGGTGCTCGTGCTCGTGCCGACCCGCGAGCTGGCCACGCAGGTGGCTGGCGAAACGCGGAAGCTCGCCGCCTGCACGCCCGGCGTGCGGATCACGGCGATCTACGGCGGCGCCTCCTACGACCGCCAGTTCGCCGACCTGTCGCGCGGGGCCCACATCGTCGTCGGCACCCCCGGCCGGCTCGTCGATCATCTCGCCCGCGGCACGCTCGACCTCTCCACGGTCAGTCTGCTCGTGCTCGACGAGGCCGATCGGATGCTCGACATGGGCTTCCAGGAAGACATCGAGAAGCTGCTCGCCGCCGCTCCGGCCGAGCGGCAGACGGTGTTCTTCTCGGCCACGATCTCGCCGCCGATCCGCGACCTGGTAGGCCGCCATTCCCGCGACGCGGCGGCCGTGCGGATCGCCCAGCGTGCAGACGCCGGCAAGCCGCTGGTGGATCAGCTGTGCCACGAGATCCGCCACCATGCGAAGTTCGACACGCTCGTCCGCGTGCTCGAGTATCACGACGTGAAGAGCGGCATCATCTTCTGCAACACGCAGCGGATGGTGGATGAGCTCGTCGAGTCCCTCGCCGCCCGCGGCCACACGGCCGAGCGGCTGCACGGCGGTCTGGCCCAGGCCCAGCGGACGCGGGTCATGGAGGGCTTCAAGCGGGCCGCCTTCCGGCTGCTCGTGGCCACCGACGTGGCCGCGCGGGGCATCGACGTCAACGATCTCGAGCTGGTCGTCAACTACGACCTGCCGGCCGACGCCGAAGACTACGTGCACCGCATCGGCCGCACGGGCCGCGCCGGCCGCAAGGGCCGGGCCGTGACGCTCGTGTCCGGTGGTGGCGGCTACAAGCTCCAGATGATCGAGCGGTTTACGAAGACGCGGATCCGCCGCGAGCCGGTGCCGTCGGCGGCGGCGGTGGAGGGGCGGCGGAGCGACGCGCTCTTCGAGACGCTCAGCTCGGCGATGGCGGGGGAAGCGTTCGCGGGCCGGAGGCCGCTGATCGACAAACTGATCGGCCTCGGCCACGCTCCGGCCGACGTGGCCGCGGCGATCCTCCATCACTTCGCCCCGGCCCGGGCCGTCGATGCCGAGCCGCCCACGTCACCCCCCGCGCCGCGGCACGCTGTCCGGCCACGGCCGGAATTCGAAGACCGGCCGCCGCAGCGCGGCAAGCGAACGTTCGCCCCCGTGCGTGGCGACCGCGGAGGCCGTGCCGACCAGGGCGACCGCGGCCCTGGCCGGCCGCCGTTTCCCGGCGGCGGCAAGGGCAAGGGGAAGTTCAAGGGCAAGTTCAAGAAGGGCCCGCCCCGCGGCAAGCCCCGTTCTTGAACGCTCGTTGATCAACAGCAGCCGCTACTTCACCTGCGACACGGGCCGCCGCAGTTCGCCCATCTGGTCGCGGAGCTGCCGAAGCCGCTTTTCGAGCCCTTGGATCTCGGTCATCAGCGTCTTGGCCTCGGGATTCTCGGCGACCACGTCCGCGAACTTCTCGCGCCACGCCTTGCGGGCGGCCTCGCGGGCCTTGGTCTCGGCGGCGGAGCGTTCCTCGACGGTCTTCTGCACGCGGTCACGGGCCGCCGCCACGGCCTTGGCGGCCTCGGCCACCCGCGGATCTTGGGCCGCAACCTCGCCGGCCACGTCGCGGACCTTCTTCTCGAGATCGACGATCGTCTTGCGGTGCGCGGCCTGGGCCTCGGCCGCCGCCTTCACCTTCGCGGCCTGGGCGACGACCCGCTCGTCGGCGGCAATCTTCTCGTCGAGCGTGCGGCGGGCGGCCGCGGCGTTCTTGGCGACCTGGCTTCCGCGTACGGCGTCGTCGAAGGCCTTGCGGGCCAGCTCGCGGGCCTGGTATTCGGGCAGCTGCTTGATCTTCGCCTCGACGGCGGCATTGGCCTCGTCGAGCGCCTTGCGGGCGGCGGCGAGCCGCGGATCGGCCTTGATCGCCTCGGCCGCGTGCGGGTTGAAGACGGCCTTGCTCCGCAGTTCGCGGTGCTCCGGCTTGGTGAGAGCCTCCCGCCGCAGATGCTCGGCCTTGACCCCCTCGAGCCGCCGCTGGAGGGCGAGTTCGTCGGCCCGGGCCTCGGCGGCTGCGAGTGCACGGCGATGCTCCTGCACGCGCGGGTGAGCTTCGGCGGCCGTCTGCTCGGCCTTCGTGGCGGCATCGCGGGCGGCCTGCTCGGCCTTCATGGCCCCGGTGATGGCCGGATCGCGGGCGATCTTTTCTTCCACGGCTTTTTCGGCCCGCTCGACGGCGGCCTTGGCCTCCTTCACGCGCGGGTCCTCGGCGAGTCGCGCCCGCAGGTCGGTGCGTTTTTGGCTCAGTTGCGAACGTTCCTCGCGTCGCGCGGGCTGACCCGGCTGGGCGGTCCGCGTCACGGCTTCGTCGGCATTGGCGACACCGGCGACGACCGCCAGGCAGGCGGCGAGAAGATGGCTCTTGAGCATGGACAATCCTCCTGGAGAGATGGTGGATGTGTGAGTCGAACCCCGAGACGACCTCGGCATTGTGCCGGAGTCCGCCGGTAAAAACAACGCGCGAGGTCGGGCGGAACCGGGCCAGGGATGGCTTCTTCCGTGGACAGCCCGAGCAGGATGCGGAGGTCATCGACCCAGGAAACCCTTGGCGTTGCCTGCGGTCGATCAAGTGGACAAAGGCCATGGATGGCTTTGTCCACGTATAGTTACAATCACTCGGTCGGCTCGGCCGGCACCCCGCCCCCGTAGCTCAGTGGATAGAGCGACGGTTTCCTAAACCGTAGGTCACAGGTTCGATCCCTGTCGGGGGTAGTCGATTTCCGCGTCAGTCGGCCGCCATGCGGTAGATGATTTGGTAGGGGTAACCGCGCACGATCACGAGCCTGTGGGCGTCATCACATGCTGCGCCCCACTCGGGCCGGTCAAGGATTCTCCGGAAAGCCGCCGCAACCGC
>JBIJCJ010000273.1:0-3749 GCA_044344765.1 Pirellulales bacterium
TCTGCAGCGCCGGATCGTCGATCTCGAGCAGCAGGTCCTGGAGGGCGACCGGCCGGCCTTCTCCGTGGAGCCGCTCCGCCGCCTGGAGCACGGCCCGGGCCTCGCGGCTCTCCAATCCGGCGACCCCGACCTGCCGCACGATCAGCCCGGCGCTGTCGGGCACGCCGACGAGCACCTCGATCACCTCGCGGTCCCAGGCGGGAAGCCGCGGCAGGGGCCGCGGCCCGGTGCTCTCGGCCACGGCAGCCGGCGCGGAACGGCCCCGCAGCTCGAGCATCCGGCCGCGCAGCACGTCGCGCGACAGCCCAAAGCGGCGGGACAGCCGGCCCAGCACCTGGTCCTCGCGAAGCCGCCGCTGCGACGGCGACAAGGGCGAGCGCGGCGAGACGGCCGCCAGCCCCTGGAGCACGCTTTCGATGGACGCCAACGCCGCGTCGTCGCCGGCGTCGGGCGCCAGCGCCGCCAACGCCTCGTCCATCCGATATTCGAGCGGATCGCCGGCGGAGTCGACGAGCGCCTCGAAGGCCGCGCGGCCCTGCTCGAGCACGAACTCGCAGGGGTCGACGCCCGCCGGCATCCGGGCGATCCGCACGTCGATCGGCTCGGCCAAGAGCACGTCGAGGATCTCGTTGGCTCGCCGCCGGCCGGCGGCGTCGCCGTCGAGCACGAGCACGATCCGGTCGGCGTAACGTCGCAGCAATTTCGCGTGTCGCTCGCCCAGGGCCGTACCGAGGACGGCCACCACGTCGTCGATCCCCGCCTGCCGGGCGGCGAGGCAGTCGGTGTAGCCCTCGACGACGATCGCCCGCCGCGACTGCGTCATCGCCTCCCGGGCGGTGTCGAGGCCGTAGAGCATCGAGCTCTTCGAGAACAGCGGCGTCTCCGGAGAGTTGATGTACTTCGCGGGATCGTCGGACCCCGGCAGCACGCGACCGCCGAAGGCCACGCACCGCCCCTGCGGGTCGCGAATCGGAAACATGACGCGGCCGCGGAAGCGGTCGTAGTGCCCGGATCGGCCCTGCCGCTCGACGGCCAGGCCCGTGCGGAGCAGGTCGGCGGCCGCAATGCCTGCCGCCGCGGCCTGTCGCAGGAGCCAGTCCCAGGACGGCGGGGCGAACCCGATTTGAAACCGATCGATCGTCGCCGGCGTCAGACCCCGGCCGGCGACGTAGGCGCGGGCCGGCTCGGCCTCCGGAAGCAGCCGCAGGCAGTCGTGGAATCGACCGGCCGCCCAGGAGAGCGCCTTCCAGAGCGCGGCCTTGTCGTCGGCGGCCAGTCCGCCTCGGCCCTTGGGGATCGTGATCCCGGCCCGGTCGGCAAGCTGCTCCAAGGCCTCGCGGAACTCGACCTTCTCCATCCGCATGAGGAAGTTGAAGACGTCGCCACCCACGTCGCAGACCCAGCAGCGGTAGGTCTGACGCTCCTGATTGACCTGCAGGCTCGGGCGGGAGTCCTCGTGCCACGGGCAGAGGCCGACCATGGCCTTGCCCTGGCGCCGCAGCGCGATGTATGTGCCCACCACGTCGGTGATGTCGACGGCGTCGCGGACCCGTTCTTTCAGGTCATCGCGGGGGGCCGGAGTGGAGGGCTGAAGGGGCACGCAGGAGCCTCAAAAAACCACGTTGCTCGAAGGCACCGTCGGAATGTATGAACGGCCCAAAAGCGGGTCAACGCCAACTTTCGGCCCCGCATTTCGCCCAGCTTGCCGGGGCCGCTCAGGACAGCAGGCGATCGACGCTGTCGAGCAGCCTGTCCATGGCGAACGGCTTGCGGATGTAGTCGTCGACGCCCAGCATTTCGGCGTAGGCCTTGTGGCGGCTGCCCTCGTTGGCCGTGATCATGATTACGCGTACCGGGTTGGGGCTCGATCGCCGCAGCTTCTCCAGCACCAGGAAGCCGCTCCGCTTCGGCATCATCATGTCGAGCACGACGAGATCGGGTCCGTCGCCCTCGGCCATCGCCAGCCCCTGGTTCCCGTCCCGGGCCACGAGGATCTGGTAGCCACGGGATTCGAGCACCGCCCGCATCGAGTCGATGATCTCGGGATCGTCATCCACCAGCAGGATCCGCTTGCCTGATTGCGGCAGGGGCGAAGCCGCGGGGGCCCCAGACGGTGCCGATTCCGGACGCGAGACGGCCTTGCGGGGCTTTTTCTGGGCTGGCATGGACGGCCTCGCGAACGGAAGGGAAAGCGGCAAGAAAATGTATCAGGAATCAGCGGGTTGTTCCAAGCCGCGGCCGCCGAGACACAACGCCGCGCCGCAAAGGCCGATGGCTGCGCCGCAGGCGACGTCGCTCGGGTAGTGGGCCGACGACACGATCCGCTGGGCCGCGGCCAGGGTCGCGATCACCGCGAAGAGAACCGCCGCACGCGGGTAGCGCCAGGCAAGCGCCGCCGCGAACCCGGCGGCCACGGCGGCGTGCCCCGAAGGAAAACTCGCCACGTCGGCGTGGCTCGTGGATGTGGGGAGGAGGGCCGCGACGCCGAAGGTATCGAGCGCCGAGTCGACCGCTGCCAGATCGGCGGCCCGGGGTCGCACCCGCTCGACCATCGCCTTCACCAGATCGACCATCAGGCCGCCGGCGAACGTGGCCCCGACGATCCGGAGGAAGTCCCTGGCGCCGGGGTCGATCCCCGATCGTCGCGGTCGCGGGAGGCGAAGCCGCGAGTCGAGAACGAGCACCACTACCAGCAGCGCCGCGGCCCCCGTGCCATGCGCGAAGGCCTCGGAGAAGTTGATCAGCCGCAGCGCCTCCCGCGGCAACCGTGGATTCCGACACCAGCGGGCGACGGGCAGGTCGATCGCCAGCATCAGCCCGCCGAGGCAGAAGAGGGCGACAGCAATGAGAACGACACGGCTCCGAAACCGGTCTCCTACGCCCTCGAATCGAGGCGTCGCCGACCGGACGGATGTGTCGTGCAGAAGTCCCATGCCGCGAGTGTGCCAAATCGGCGCCGGACGGTCGAGATCGCCACGGACTGCGTGCGCGGAGCCGCTCACAGCCACAGGCCGCGGTCGAGCAGCCGATAATTGATCGCTTCGCTGACATGGGCGCAGCCGATCCCCTCGGCCGCGTCGAGGTCGGCGATCGTCCGCGCGACCCTCAGCACCTTGTCATGCGCGCGGGCCGAGAGCCCCATGTCGGCCACGGCGGCCCGCAGCAACTCGGAGGCCGCCGGCTCCATCCTGCAGAACTCACGGATCTGCCGGGAGTTCATCCGCGCATTGGCGCGGGTGCCCGTGCCGGCGAACCGCTCGGCCTGGCGAATCCGCGCCGCGAGCACGGCCTCGCGCAGCTGGCCGCTCGACGTGCCGGCCCGACTCGCCGCCAGCTCGCGGAACGGAACCGCCGGCACCTCCAGATGGATGTCGATCCGGTCGAGCAGCGGCCCGGAGATCTTGCCCATGTACTTTTCGACCTGCGGCACGGTGCACTGGCACTCGCGCCGGGGATCGCCGCGGTAGCCGCAGGGGCAGGGGTTGAGCGCCGCGACGAGCATGAACTCGGCCGGAAACTTGGTCGTCGTCTTGGCGCGGCTGATGGTCACGGAGCCGTCCTCGAGGGGCTGCCGCAGCACCTCCAGCGTGCGGCGGTTGAACTCGGGGAGTTCGTCCAAAAAAAGGACGCCGTTGTGGGCGAGCGATATCTCGCCGGGCATCGGAATCGAGCGGCCGCCGATCAGGCCGGCTTCGCTGATCGTGTGGTGCGGGGCCCGGAAGGGCCGCGTGGCCAACAGCGGCTGGCCC
>JBIJCJ010000274.1:0-3740 GCA_044344765.1 Pirellulales bacterium
CTCCGAGGAGCTCAACAAGACGTGGAACAGCCCCAAGGGCATGCATCGCTCGCTCCGTCTCCGCGGCCTGATCCTGGCCCTCAATGAGGTAGACCCTGCGCCCTACGCCGAGCAGCTCAAGCCGCTCGTTGACTATCCGGACGAACACGTGAAGCAGGGGTCGGCGCGCATCCTCAAGGCCATCGACAAGGCCGCCGACCCCGCGAAGAAGCCGGAGTGATGCCCATTCCCTATCCGCATCCCGAGGAAAAAGGTGACAGTCACCATGTGTCTGCAGACCCCGGCCGTTGGCCGGGGCCGTGTCGCCACCGGCAACCGGCAAATGGTGGCTGTTACCTTTTTCCGCCACCGGCCGGCGGTGAGGGGGCCTGAACCCGCCTGATCGTGATACCGTCCTTGCCACCCACCACGACCTGCTCGCCGTCAGGGCTGAAGGCGACGCACGCGGGATGATCAGCCGCGCCGCTCGGTGGTTCCAGCAATTCCCCAGTCTGCACGTCCCACACACCCACGCCTCGATCCTCGCTCACGGCGGCGATCCGCCCGCCATCCGGGCTGAAGACGGCCATCCTGATGTCGTCGGCGAGGCCGGTCAGGACGAAGAGTGGCTCCTCTCCGAGCGTGGCGTCCCACACCTTCACGCTGTCGTCCCAGCTGCCCGAAAGGATGCGGCTGCCATCGGGACTGAACGCCACGGCACTGACCGCATCCTCGTGGCCGAGGACCGAGGCCAATTCCTCGCCCGTGGACGCATCCCAGAGCTTGATCTGATTCTCTCCATCGGCCGACACGATCCGCATGCCGTCCGGCGAGAACGCCACCGAGCTGACGTCGTATTCGTTGCCGTGCGTCAGTGTCAGCAGGGCTTTGCCGGTGCGGGCATCCCACACCTTGAGGCTGTCGTCGCCGCCGCCCGACACGACCCGCCGGCCGTCGGCGCTGAACGCCACCGACGTCACCTGATCTTCGTGCCCGCGCAGCGTCAGGAGCGGCGTGTCGCTTTCGACATCCCAGATCCTGAGCGTGTGGTCCCAGGCCCCGGAAACGATCCGCCGGCCGTCGCGGCTGACGGCGACCGACGTCACGCCATCGGTATGCCCACGCAGCACCCGCAGTTCCCTGCCGCTGACGGCATCCCACAGACGGAGCGTCTTGTCTTCGCCCGCGGATACGATCCACTTCCCATCGGGAGCGTACGCGACGCCGGTCACCCAGCCGTCATGCCCGCGCAGGACGGCCCGGTCATCGCCGCGGGCCAGGTGCCCTGCGGCCGACGACAGCAGCATCACGACGGCCACCGAGATCGTCGCTCTCACGGCCTCACGCCAGAAGTTCCGCGATCGGAGCGGAGCTCTCCTTGAACGACGATACGCGGCAGCCGAGCTGCTGCAGGATCGTGAGGTACAGGTCGGACATCGGCCGCTTGTCGAGCGGCCACTGGACGTGCTGACCATGGCGAAACCCGAGGGCCTTGCCGCCCGCAATGATCGTCGGAAAGCTCGTGCCGACGTGACTGGCGATCTGCGCTCCGCCGAAGAGGATTACCGTGTGATCGAGAAGGGTTCCGTCCGAGGCCTCGATGGCCTGCAGTTTGTCCATGAACCGGGCGATGCAGGCGGTCAGCATTTCATCGCGGTACCCCAGCGCGATCACGTCGGGATTCGATTCCCCCCGACTCCCGCCCCCCTTGTGGTGAACGTCGTGCGTGCCGCGCTGCGGAGCCCCCGCCTTGCGGGCCCACACCTTGTAGTCGTCATAGTTCGGCCCCGCCTCGCCGCCCAGGTTCTGGGTGGCAACCCGGGTCATGTCCGTCTGGAAGGCGAGCACGATCAGATCCGTCATCAGTTCGATGTGCTCCTGCATGCTGTTGCGGACCTCGCCTTCGAGCCGCACCTTCGCGGCGTCGAAGTCCGGCCGCCCATGCCCGAGGATCTCCTCCTTTTCGACGAGCCGTTTCTCCACCTCCCGGACGGAGGCCAGGTATTGCTCGATTCGCTGCTGGTCAACCTTCCCCAGCCCCCGCTTGATGTCGGCCACGTTGCCCATCGCCGTGTCGAGAATGCTGCGGCTATGTGCCAGTCGGGCCTGCGCTTTTTTGATGTCGGCCGAATCGGCGGGCGGAAACAGGCCCTCGAAGACGGCCCGATAGTCGCCGGTCGCCGGAACGTCCACGCCCAGCGCGTTTCGCGAGAGGGTGACGGCCCCCACGCCGCTGGTGAACGACAAGACCAGCGAGTTGAGGTATGTCGGCCCGATGTGCTGCGCGGCCACCTGATCGACGGATATCGTGTTGGTCAACGAACCCGGAATCGAATTGATGTTGTGCCCTGTCAGCCAATTGAACGGGTGCGTGTGGCCGCTGATCCGCCCCCTGATGTGCGACAGCCCGGTGAGCACGGAAAAGCGATCCCGGTGGTGCTCCAAGGGCTTGTGCGTCGGGGCCAGCGTGTAGTCGAAGCCCGTGTTCTTGGGAAACCAGTTGTACTGGCAGATTGCGCCCGGAATGTAGAAACAGGCGAGCCGGGACGGATCTTTCCGATTCTGACCGGCCGCCAAGGTCTTGCGACCAAAAGCCTCCAGGGCCGGCAAGGCCAGGGTGGCTCCCAGCCCGTGGATCACGGTCCGGCGATTCAGTCCATGGGCGCGACGCATGCGAACGGTCCTTTCGTGGGGAGACTGTCTATCGATCAGTGGGGGCGGCGCGCCGTTAATGCTCGAGGAACGCCTTCGTCTGAAAAATGGCCAGGAACATCTTCCGCAGCGGATACCCGCTCGCGGCATGGTCGTTCATGATCTGGCGGATCTCCGCCATGTCGTCGATGTCGGGCTTGCGGCCCGTCGCGTAGAGCATGACGTTCTTCATCAGGCCCTGCACCATGTCCTGCTGATACTTCTCGACGACCGTCTGCTTGAACTCCGCGTACGTGCGAAACTCTTCGCCGCGCGGCAGCTGCCCAACGGTGTCTACCGTGCGGGTCGTGCCTTCGCCTCGCCAGGCGACGCTGGAATCCAACTCATCCTTCTTGTACGACGCATACTCCACGTCCCGCCACCGACCGCTGAGATCGAAGTTCTGGAACGCGAACCCGATCGGATCGAGCTTCACATGGCAGCCCGCGCAGCTCTTGTCCTCGCGGTGAAACGCCATCAATTCGCGCGGCGTCATGAACTTGAGGTCGCCGGCGGTCGCATCCAGCTCGGGAACGGCCAACGGCGGCAGCTGCGGCGGGTCGTTGAGGATGTGCCGCGCGGTCCATGCACCGCGATAAATCACCCAATTGTCGCCCATCCAGCAGAGCATCGATTGGATGCCGGCGTGCGACATGATGCCGCCGCCGCGGGCGTCATCCGCACGCAGCGTCACCTTCCGCAGATGCCCGCCCCGGATGCCCTCGTAACCGTAATGCCCGGCCAGCGTGTCGTTCATCATCGTCCAGTCGCTGGAAACCAACTCTCGGGCCGGACGATCGTCGGTCAGCATGCGCTGGATGTAGGCGAGGGTCTCCTCTCGCATCGAATCCTGAAGGTAGCGGCGAAACTGAAAACTTGCCTTGCCGAGGCGGTCGTCCGCCAACGTGATCGGCTGGTCCATCTCCAGCCACTGCGTGACGAACGGCCGGATGAACGCGTCGTAGCAGCGCGGGTCGGCGAGCAGCCTTTCCGCCTGGGCCCGCAGCACCGCCGGCCGCCGCAGCTCGCCGGAAGCGGCGAGCGCACGGAGCTCGGCGTCCGGCGGAGAG
>JBIJCJ010000137.1:0-10016 GCA_044344765.1 Pirellulales bacterium
GAGAGCGTGTTTCCGTTCGTGAAGTTCGCCGGCGTGGACATCGCGCTGGGGCCGGAGATGCGGAGCACCGGCGAGGTGATGGGCGTGAGCGACACCTTCGCGATCGCCTTCGCCAAGAGCCAGATCGCGGCCGGCATCCTCCTCCCCGAGACGGGGCGGATCTTCATCTCGGTAGCGAGCCCGCAGGCGAAGCAGTACATGATCAACGTGGCCCGGCGGCTGGTGGCGCTGGGCTTCGAGCTGATCGCCACGTCGGGCACCGCGCGGGAGCTCGCCGCGGCGGGCATCCCGGTGGAGGTGGTGAAAAAGCTCCAGGAGGGGCACCCGAACCTCATCGACCACCTCATCGACGGCCGCGTGCAGCTGATCTTCAACACGCCCCGGGGCAAGGGCGCGCGGACGGACGAGGGCCGCATCCGGGCGGCGAGCGTGCTCTACGGCGTGCCCTGCATCACCACCCTGCCGGCGGCGGAAGCCTGCGTCCGCGCGATGGAAGGCATGCGGACGGAGCCGCTCGCCGTGCAGCCGATCCAGGACCGCTTTCCGAGCGCGGCGGCTGCGACCGTCGGCTGACCGCGGGTCGGGGTGCTGGGGGTCGGGGTGCTGGGGGTCGGGGTGCTGCGGGTCGGGGTGCTGCGGGTCGGGGTGCTGCGGGTCGGGGTGCTGCGGGTCGGGGTTGCCCGCGCCCCGTCGCCGGACGTTCGCCTCGGCCCTCCGGGCCGCGGCTCTCTGCATGTCCGCTGCGCTTCGGCATCCATGCCTGCGCTTGCTTCCATAGCCCGGCTCCCGGGGCACTGGCAGCCCCTCGCTGGGTTGCGGGGAACGATGGGCGAGTCGCAGCCTGGGTAGACTGACGGGATGAAGTTTGAGTTTTCCTCGCCTCCCCCCACGCCCCGGCCGCTGCCGGCGCCCGTCGCCGACGAGCCGCCGCGGCTCACGGCGCGGACGCTCGAGGGGCTCGAATGGCTCCTCGCCCGGGAACTGGAGGCCGTGGGGGCGACCGATCTGCGGATCGGCCGGCGGACGATCGAGTTTTCGGCGCCGCCGGGCCGCGAACGGGAAATCCTTTACCGGGCCGTACTCGAATGCCGCACCGCGATCCGCGTGCTCGAGCCGCTCGGCCGGTTCCGCGTCGCGTCCCCGGAGACGCTCTACCGGGCGGTGCAGGAGATCGACTGGACGGAGCAGCTCAAGACCTCCGACACGCTGCGGGTCGATGCCGCGATCCACGACACCTTCCTCACGCACTCGCTCTACGCCGCCCAGGTCGTCAAGGATGCCGTCGTCGATCAGCTGCGGACGCCCAGCGGCAAGCGGCCGAGCGTGCAGCTCCGCGGGGCGACGCTGCGGCTGGCGCTGCACCTCGTCGGCGACGTGGCGACGGTGTTTCGCGACGCCGCCGGCCGCTCCCTCCACCAGCGCGGCTGGCGGATGGGCGAGGTTGAGGCGCCGCTCTCGGAAGTGCTGGCCGCGGGAATCCTCGGGATCGCGGGCTGGTGGCGGCCGGGCGCGGCGCCGGATGCGGCGGTCTCTGGCGAGCCGGTGCTCGATCCGATGTGCGGCTCGGGCACGCTCGTGATCGAGGCGGCCACGATCGCCGCGCGGATGGCCCCGGGCCTGTGGCGGGCGCGGCGGCGGGCCCACGGCTTCTTTCGCTTCCGGGACTGCGATCGGCCGCTCGCCGACCGGCTCGTCGCCGAACTGGAGGCGCGGGTGGAGCGGCCGACCGGCGGGTTCGCGGCCAGCGACCTCGACCCGCGGGCCGTCGAGGCGGCGCGGGCCTGCGCTGCGGCGGCGGGCGTGGCCGAGCACGTCGCCGTCGCCCAGGGCCACTTCGAGGACGTGTGTCCGCAGGCCGGGCCGGGGCTCGTGGTCACGAATCCACCCTACGGCGAGCGGCTGCCGCTGCCGCGGGCCGGCGCGCTTTTCCGCCGGCTCGGCGACTGGCTCGTGGCTCACTGTGGCGGCTGGCGGGCCGCGATCCTCGCCGCCGATACGCCGGCCATGTCGCACCTCGGCCTCCGGCCCACGCATCGCGTGCCGCTCATGAACGGCCCGATCGCCTGCCGACTGCTGGAGGTGGTGATCCGAGATCGCCCGCTCCCCGTCTCCACCCCCAAGCGGGTTGAAGGCCCGGAGGCCGGACACGGTTTTTCCGCCGCAAGACGGGATCGGGACGAGGATGCCGAGCGTGGGGCGACCTTGCCCCAGCGAGGCAACTCGTACCGTCCCGGCGCCGACGGCGCCATCGACGTCACCCCGGCCCCCGGCCTCGCGCGCGGCCGCACCACCACCGATCAGATGGCCGACTTCCGCCGCCGGCTCGCCAAGCGGTTCAAGCATCTCGCGAAGTGGGCCCGGCGGCAGGGGATCGAGGCGTTTCGGGTCTACGACCGCGACATCCCCGAGATCCCGCTGGTCATCGACTGGTATGCCGGCTGGCTGCACGCGGCCGAGTACGACCGGCCGCACGAGCGGACCGAGATCGAGCACGAGGTGTGGCTCGACCGGATGGTCGAGGCGGCGGCGGCGGAACTCGGCGTGCCGCCGGAGCGGACGTTCCTCAAGGTGCGGCGGCGGCAGCGGGACGGCGGCCAGTACGAGAAGGTCGATGCCCGCCGGGCGCTGGTCACCGTCAAGGAGGGCGACCTGGCCTTCGAGGTCAACCTCTCCGACTATCTCGACACCGGACTGTTCCTCGACCACCGCACGACTCGGACACTGGTCCGCGCGGAGGCGGACGGCAAACGGTTGCTGAACGTCTTCTGCTACACCGGCAGCTTCTCCGTCGCGGCCGCCGCCGGCGGTGCGTCGACGACCACGAGCGTCGATCTCTCCAACACCTACCTCGACTGGACGCGGACGAACCTGGCGCGGAACGGCTTCAAGGACGCGGGCCGGCACCGCACGGTGCGGGACGAGGCCCGGGCCTTCCTCGAGCACCGGGCCCGGCGCGGAGCGGAGCCCTTCGATCTCGTCGTCTGCGACCCGCCGACGTTCTCGCGGTCGGCGCGGAGCGAGACGCCGTGGGACGTGGACCGCGATCACGCCGCGCTGCTGGAGCTCGTCGCGCGGAACCTCGCGCCGGGCGGCGTCGTCTATTTCTCGACGAACTTCCGCCGCTTCCGTCTCGAGGAGGAGCGGCTCGCCGCCACGTACACGATTCGCGAGATCACCCGCCGCACGATCCCCGAGGACTTTCGCAACGAGCGGATCCACCGCGCCTGGCGGCTGGTGGCGCGGGGAGCGGTTTGACGCATGTTCTCCGGTCGCCATACATTCACCGCCATGAGTTTCCGAATGCTCGCGTTCGGAGCGGTCCTGGTCTGGCTGGCTCCGGCCGGCGGCTGCAGCCGGCCGGCCGATCCGACGCTCGTGAAGATCGTCTCCAGCCTGCCGCGGACGGGATCGGCGAAGCAGCAGTCCGACACCATCGTCCGCGGCATCCGCATGGCCTGCGAGGAGGCGGGCTGGCGAGCCGGCCCGTATCGCGTCGAATACCTCGATCTCGACGATTCCACCGCCGCGGCCGGCCAGTGGACCAGCGAGGGCGAGGCGGCCAACGCCCGGCGGGCGCTCCAGGATCCCGACGTCGTCGCCTACATCGGCACCTTCAACTCGGGGGCCGCGAAGGTCTCGATGCCGATCCTGAACCTCGGCGACCTGCTCATGGTGTCGCCGGCCAACACGGCCGTCGGCCTGACGAAGCCGGGGCTCGGCGAGCCCGGCGAGCCGGCGGTCTATCGGCCCACGGGGCGGCTCAACTATGTGCGGGTCGTGCCGGCCGACGACCTGCAGGGGCCGCTCTCGGCCGACTGGGCCAAGGCGCGGGGCGTGAAGCGGGCCTACATCCTCGACGACAACGAGGTCTACGGCAAGGGAATCGCGGACCTGTTCGACGAGCGCTGCCGGGAGATCGGGATCGAGGTCGTCGGCCACGACTCGATCGACGCCAAGGCGCAGGAGTTCAAGTCGCTGATGGCCAGCGTCAAGGCGGCGAAGCCCGACCTCGTGTACTTCGGCGGCACGACCCAGAGCAAGGGCGGTCAGCTCGCCAAGGACATGGCCAGCGCCGGCATCGCGGCGCTTCTCATGGTGCCCGACGGCTGCCGGGAGCAGGTGTTCATCGATGCGGCCGGAGCGGCGAACCTCGAGGGCCGCTGCTTCGTCACCTTCGGCGGCCTGCCGCCCGAGAAACTCACGGGGAAGGGGAGCGAGTTCGTGGGTCGCTACCGCGCGAAGTATGGCGAGCTCCCCGAGGCCTACGCCGTCTATGGCTACGAGGCGGCGGGCGTGGCCCTGCGGGCGATCCGCGACGCGGCCACGAAGGACCGCCGGGCGATCGCCACCGCGGCCCTGGCGATTCGCGACTACGATGGGGCCCTCGGCCGCTGGGGCTTCGACGCCAACGGCGACACGACCATGCGCACGCTCACGGTGAGCGGCGTGAAGGACGGGCGGTTCGTGTTCGAGGAGATCCTCGACGCCGCCACCGACGCTCCGCCGCCGGCCCGGCCGGCGCAGCAGCCCTAGGGAAAGCCGCGGCGGACGTGCAGTTCTTCCTCCAGCAATGCCTGATCGGCCTGACCAACGGCGCCCTGGTGGCGCTGGTGGCCCTCGGCTACACGATGGTCTACGGGATCATCCGCCTCATCAATTTCGCCCACGGCGACCTGATCATGCTCGGGGCCTGCCTGGCCCTGTCGCTGGTGGGCGGCCTCGGCCTCGGCGCCGGCGGCGCGGCGACGACCTGGGGCGGGATCGTGCTGCTGGTCGCCGCCTGCGGCGTGTTCTGCGGGCTCGTCAACGTGGCCGTCGACCGGATCGTCTACCGGCCGCTGCGGGCCGCCCCCAAGCTCGCGCCGCTGGTCTCCGCGATCGGCGTGTCGTTCATCTTCATGAACATCGGCCTGTTCTGGATCGGCCCGGCCGACCGCTCGTTCCCGGAGCTCCTCCCTACCACGAACCTGCTCGCGGGGGAGGGCCTGCAGTTCACGGCCAAGGACCTGCTCGTGCTCGTGGTGGTCGTGCCGCTGATGCTCGCCCTGACGGTGCTCGTGAAGACGACGCGGCTCGGCAAGGCGATGCGGGCGGTGTCGCAGGATCCGGTGGCGGCGGCCCTCGTGGGCATCGACGTCGACTGGGTGATCGCCGCGACGTTCTTCGTCGGCGGCTTCCTGGGCGGAGCCGCCAGCGTGATCTACGGGCTGTACATCAACACGATCGGCTTCCAGATGGGCTTTCAAAACGGTCTGTATGCCTTCACGGCGGCGGTGCTCGGCGGCATCGGCAGCATTCCGGGCGCGGTCGTCGGCGGGCTGGTGATCGGCCTGGTGCGATCGTTGTCGAGCGCCTACGTGGGCGAGCGGTGGACCGGGGCGATCGTGTTCGCGATCCTGATCGTGATCCTGGTGTTCCGGCCCGAGGGCCTGCTCGGGAAGGCGACGAAGGAGAAGGTATGAGCCACATGTTCCGCAGGCCGCGACATGACCGTTCCGTGATGGTGGCCCGAAGGGAGTGGTTGCCCGTGACCTCTCGGCGGACGCTCGTTACGGCCCTCCAGGCCTCCACTCGCTGCGTGTCGGCTGCGCTTCGCCATCCATGGCTTCGCTTGC
The DNA here is from genome assembly GCA_044344765.1 of Pirellulales bacterium. Lineage (GTDB taxonomy): Bacteria > Planctomycetota > Planctomycetia > Pirellulales > UBA1268 > QWPN01. The sequence continues at coordinate 5,616 of JBIJCJ010000137.1, forward strand.
CTCCCCAGCCCGCTCGAGGTCACGGGCAACCCCTCCCGATGCAGCTGCCGTCCGGGATGAGGAGCGTGGCATGACCGACGCGACACGCGACGTGACGGGGGCGGTGACGGCGCGGGCAAAGGCCCTGGCGTTCCTGCGGGAGCGGTGGGATCTCGTCGCGCTCGTGGCGCTGGCGCTGGCGCCGCTGGTCGTTCCCGCCCTCGGCGGCGCGCTCGGCGGCCAGGTGACCACGCTCTTCATCTACTGCATCCTGGCGCTGGGCCTCAACGTGATGGTGGGCTACACCGGCCTCGTCCACCTCGGGATCGCGGCCTTTTTCGGGATCGGCGCCTACTGCTGTGCGATCCTCACCGTGCCGATGTATCCCTTTCAGATGCGGTTCTTCCTGGCGGCGATCATCAGCGCCCTGGCGGCGGCGGCGGTGGGGCTGGCGCTCGGCGCGCCCACGCTGCGGCTGCGGGGCGACTACCTGGCGATCGTGACGCTCGGGTTCGGCGAGGTGGTCAAGGTCACGCTCCGCAACCTCGAGCAGATCACCGGCGGCATGAAGGGGCTCAATCCGGTGCCGCCGCCCGGCGCCGGGGTGCGGCTCGGCGGCATGGATCTCGGCCTCGCCTTCGCGGTCGATCCGCGCTGGTTCTACTATCTGGCGCTGCTGGTGCTGGCGGGGGTCGTGGTCGCGATGCGGCGGCTGGAGAGCTCGCGGCTGGGGCGGGCCTGGGTGGCCGTCCGCGAGGACGAGCTCGCGGCGGCGGCGATGGGGATCTCGGCCGCGAAGGTCAAACTCTCCGCCTTCGCGATGTCGTCGGCCGTCGCCGGGCTGGCCGGCTGTCTGTACGCGGCGAGCCTCTCCACGACCGCCGACCCGAACGCCTACGATTTCAACCGTTCGATCATGGTGCTCTGCGCGGTGATCCTCGGCGGACTGGGGAGCATCCCCGGCACGCTGCTGGGCGTGGCCCTGCTCGTGGGCTTCGACACCGTGCTCGCCCCCTGGGCGGACGCCTGGATCCAGCAGATGAACATCAACCCCTCGGGCTCGAGCCTGCTGTCGTTCAGCGGCTGGCGGCTGGCGGTGTTCGGCCTGGCCCTGATCCTGGTGATGCGGTTCCGGCCGGAGGGGCTCGTGCCCTCGCGGCGGCTCGCGGCCGAACTGCACGAGGTGCATGGATGACCGCCCGCCCCGCCGCTCCGCCGGCCCTCGTGGGCTCCGCGCCGCTGCTGTCGCTGGAAGGGGTGACGATCCGCTTCGGCGGCCTCGTGGCCGTGTCCGATCTCGATCTCGACGTGCCCGAAGGGCGGATCGTGTCGCTGATCGGCCCGAACGGCGCCGGCAAGACCACCGCCTTCAACTGCATCAGCGGCGTCTATACGCCGACCGGCGGCACCGTCCGCTTCCAGGGGCGGCGGCTGGAGCGGGCCTTCACTCCGGGCACCGTCTGGTCGGCCCTGGGCGTCGGCCTGCTGACCGGCCTGCTCTTCGCCGCGGCGGCCGTGGACGTCGACCGGCTCTGGCAGGCCGTCGTCAAGCGGGGCATGATCACCGGCGAGCCGTTCACCGTCGCCGGCGCCGCGAATCGGCTGCGCGGCTACTTCCGGGCCGAGCTGGCGCTCGACCAGATGGCGGGCAAGTGGCGGGTGGTGAGCGCCGACGGGAGTGAAGTGCTCGCGATCCGCCGCGACCTGACCGAGGCGCGGGCCGTGCGCAACGAGCTGCAGGCGGCGGTCACCGCCCGCCGCACCGGCCCGGGCACGGTGCCCGAGGCCACCGACACCGAGAAGCCGGGCCCGGCCGCGGGGATCCGGATTCCGCTGCTCCCCGAGCAGGTGCTCGACCGGCTCGCGGCCGGCAAAAGCCGGATTCGCTGGCGCGGCGTGCTGGGGTTCCTGTGCGGCGGTCTGTTGGGGGCCGCGGGCACGCTCGCCGTCTGGCGCCGCGGCCGCCGGGCGCCCGACGTCGTCGCCCGGGCCGGCATTTCGCGGACGTTCCAGAACATCCGCCTGTTCTCCAACATGACGGTCCTCGAGAACGTGCTCGTGGGCCTCGATCGCACGATTCCCGGCGGCGCGGTGGCGATGCTCTTTCGCACGCCGGCGAACCGGGCTGCGGAGTCGGCCGCCGCGGCCCGGGCCTTCGAGGCCCTGGCGTTCGTGGGTTTGCAAGGCGACGCCAACCGGATCGCCGGGCAGCTGCCCTACGGCGACCAGCGCCGCCTGGAGATCGCCCGGGCGCTGGCCACGGGCGCCACGCTGCTCCTCCTCGATGAGCCGGCTGCGGGCATGAATCCCGCCGAGACGGCCGAACTGGCACGGCTCGTCGAACGGATCCGGGATCGCGGCGTCACGGTGCTGCTCATCGAGCACCACATGAACGTCGTGATGCGGATCAGCGACAAGGTCGCCGTGCTCGACCACGGCGTGAAGATCGCGGAGGGGCCGCCCGACGAGGTGCGGCGCGACGCGAAGGTGATCGAAGCCTACCTCGGCGGGGAAGGATGAGCCCGATGCCGCTGCTGGAAGTCACCGATCTCGTGGCGGGGTACGGCCCGATCCGGGCGCTCGACGGCGTCTCGGTCACGGTGGACGAAGGCGAGCTCGTGGCGATCATCGGTGCCAACGGGGCCGGCAAGACGACGCTCCTGATGGCGATCTCGGGCGTCGTGCCGCCGCGGGCCGGCGCGATCCGCTTCGCGGGCCGGCCGCTGGCCGGCCTGCCGCCGCACGAGGTGATGCGGGCCGGGATCGGCCACGCGCCGGAGGGGCGGCGGATCTTCCCGCGGCTCACGGTGCGGGAGAACCTCGAGCTCGGGGGCTTCGCGCGGGACGACCGTGGGCAGGTGGCCCGCGACATCGACGAGGCCTGCGGCCTGTTTCCCGTGCTCGGGCAGCGGATGGGGCAGGCGGGCGGCACGCTCTCCGGCGGCGAGCAGCAGATGCTGGCGATCGCCCGGGCGCTCGTGGGCCGGCCGCGGCTGCTCCTCCTCGACGAGCCGTCGCTGGGTCTCGCGCCGCTGATCGTGGCGAAGGTCTTCGAGGTGATCGCCGCGCTCGCCGCCCGCGGCATCGCCGTGGTCCTGGTGGAGCAGAACGCGCGGGCCGCGCTCAAGCTCGCGGCCCGCGGCTGGGTGCTGGAGACGGGCCGCGTGACGCTCACGGGCACCGGCCCTGAGCTCGCCGCCGACCGCCGCGTCCGCGACGCCTACCTCGGCGAGGCGTGAGCCGCGTGCTCCCTCGCGGTCGTCGTGCGCCTGCACGAACTCGCCCCAGTCGGTGGTGTCGTGGGAGGGACTGGCTCCGGCTGCGTGTGTTGAGAGGGACTGGCTCCGGCTGCGGAGCAGTCGGTGCCTGTCCCTTTTGTGTTGGATATACTTTCGACGCGAAGGCCGTGAACAAGAACCCGGTGCGAGGCGAATAGAGACAATGACAAAGCATCACTTCACGGTCGTTCTCGAGCGCGAGGCCACAGGGGGGTTTCACGCGTTTTGTCCGGCCCTCAAGGGCTGCCACTCCGAGGGCGAAACCGTCGATGAAGCAGTTTCCAACGTGCGCGAGGCCATCGAGGTGTATCTCGAGAGCCTTGCTGCCAGGGGAGAGCCGATACCCGTCGAGGACTTGCTCATCAAGCCCGTCGAGGTCGCCATATGACACGGCTTTCGGCCGTAACGGCCCGGAGTTCGTCGCCGTGGTGGAGAGAGTCGGTTTTGTCTTCGACCGTCAGAAGGGGAGCCACGCGGTGTATGTTCGCACGACCGGGCAAGGATGCACCACGATTGTCGTGCCGGTGCACAAAGGGCGGACGCTGAAACGAGGGACCCTCCACGGTCTGATCGACGACATGGGGTTGACGCGGGAAGAGTTCATCGACCTGTTATGACTTGATGAGCCCGCAAGGTTAGCCCGGCCAACGGCACTTCCGCCCGCGTCGCCCGACTGACGAGCGGTTCGTGAGCCGCGTGCTCCCTCGCGGTCGTCGTGCGCCTGCACGAACTCGCCCCAGCCGGTGGTGTCGTGGGAGGGACTGGCTCCGGCTGCGGAGCAGTCGGTGCCTGTCCCTTTTGTGTCGGGTGGTGTCGTCGGAGGGACTGGCTCCGGCTGCGGAGCAGTCGGTGCCTGTCCCTTTTGGGAGCAGTCGGTGCCTGTCCCTTTTGTGTTTGGAACGACTTCGGGATGAGGCGGCTCCTGAAGAAGCCGGCGCGTGACCGCGGCGGCGGGACGAGATCGGCGCGGAGGCCTTACCGACCGCAGGCCCGAAATCCGGGGTCCACCTCACGCCTCTCCGCTGGTGGCGGCTGTTCGATGCCGTGAAGCCCGAGGCGCGAGCCGAGGGAATGCGGATTGGTGTTCGGTGGAGCCACGCGTATTCCCTCACCTTCCGGTTCGGGTTTCCCGGCAACCGGGCAC
>JBIJCJ010000276.1:0-3574 GCA_044344765.1 Pirellulales bacterium
GACGGAGAGAGACCGCCGCTGCCGTTCAGGGAGCAACCGGCTCATCAGGGGGCGGCATCATCGGTACACAGCACCGGCACCGGCGTCCGCGCACCACCAAAAGGCGGGAGCCGGGCTTCCCGGCGCGCCTCAAGCCGAATGGCGAAGCCGAGGTTCGCCGGGCGGCCGCGGCTGCCGCCGGCCGCGTCATCGTGTCGCCGCGTTCTGCGCCTTGTCGGCGATGACCCCGAGCAGTTCGTCCCAGCTCTTCACGAAGGCGTCGGCGCCCTGCTTCTGCAGGTCGTCGCCGAGGGCCGCGAGATCGATGCCGGCAGCCGCGATCTCGGCGAGGACCCCGCTGCTGCCGCCGCCGTCGGCAGCGACGGGGCCGCCGAGCGTGCCGTGGTCGGCGAAGGCGAGGAGCGTAGCCTCCGGCATCGTGTTCACCGTGTGCGGGGCGGCCAGCTCGCGGACGTAGAGGTGGTCGGAGAGGGCGGGATCCTTCGTGCCCGTGCTCGCCATCAGGAGCCGCTGCGGCGGGACGCCGAAGTTCGCCAGTCGCTGCCAGCGGTCGGAGGCGAGCAGCCCGCGGTAGGCGGCGTAGGCCTGGCCGCCGATGGCGATGCCGAGCCGATTGGCGAGCTGCGGCGGCAGCCGCCCGGCCGTGGCGGTGTCCCAGCGGCTGATGAACAGCGACGCCACCGAGCAGACCCGCGGATCGAGTCCGGCGTCGATCCGCCGTTCGACGCCGCGCAGCCAGGCCTCGGCGGCGGCGAGATAGTGCTCACGGGTGAAGAGCAGCGTGACGTTCACCGGGATCCCCGCCCAGGTGGCCTCCTCGATCGCCGGCAGGCCCGCGGCGGTGCCGGGAATCTTGATGAACAGGTTCGGTCGCGCCGCCCGGGCGTGGAGCTCCCGAGCCGCAGCCAGGGTGCTCGCCGTGTCGTAGGCCAGCCGCGGCGAGACCTCGAGCGACACCCAGCCGTCGAGGCCGCCGGTTCGCTCGTGGATCGGCCGGAAGATGTCGGCCGCCCGCCCGAGATCCTCCAGCGCCAGGTCGAAGAACAGCTCCTCGGCCGATCTGTCCCGAGCGGCGCCGGCGGCGATCGCGGCGTCGTAGGCCGCGGACTTCTTGACGGCGAGGTTGTAGATCGTGGGGTTGCTCGTCAGGCCGGTGACGGACAGGTCGCGGACGTACCGCGCCAGCGTGCCGTCGTCCAGCATCGTGCGGGTGATGTTGTCGAGCCACAGGCTCTGGCCGAGGCTCCGCAGGGCGGCGGTGGGTGAGGTCATGCGGGTTCCTTTCCGGAGACGATGTCGAGGATCGCGGTGCCGAAGTCGGTGAGTCGCTTGTCGCCGATCCCCTTGCAGCGGAGCAGGGCGGCCGGGGAGGAGGGCTTGTCGCGGGCGATCTCCCGCAGGGCCTTGTCGTCGAGGATCGTCCACGCCGGCTTGCCGCGGGCCTCGGCCACCCGCCGCCGCCACCTTCGCAGCCGCTCGAAGAGGTCGCGGTCCACGCCCTGCCAGTCGTCGGCGTCGGCCTGGGTCGTCCGGGCCTTCCCCGCCCGGGGCTCGAGGAGCACGACCTCGCGCGTGCCGCGGAGCACTTCCCACGACCGCGGGTTGAGCGTGACGACGGGCCGGTCGCCGGGGGTGCGGGAGAGCAGCTCCTGGTCGAGCAGCTGGTGCACGAGATTCTCGGCGGTCCGCTGCTCCAGACTCGCCAGCAGGCCGAACGTGGAGAGCCGGTCGTGACCGTACCGGGCCACGGCCTCCGTCTTCGCGCCGCGGAGCACCTCGCACACGTGCCGAACACCGAACCGCTCCCCCACCCGGGCCACGCAGGAGAGGATCTTCTGGGCGGTCACCGTCGCGTCGGGGAGACTGTTGGTCTCGCCGAGGCAGACGTCGCAGGCCCCGCAGGAGGTGGCCGGATAGGCCTGGCCGAAATACTCGGAGAGCGCGGCGTGGCGGCAGCGGGCGGCCTGGGCGTAGCGCCGCATCGCGTGCAGGTGCTCGACCTGCCCGGCGCAGAGCTTCTCCTGCTCCTCCGCGTCGAGCTCCGACTCCGCGGCGCTCTTGCGGACGAGCGACTCCCAGCTGAACACGTCGGCCGACGAGTAGAGCAGCACGCACTCGGCCGCCAGGCCGTCGCGGCCGGCCCGGCCGGTCTCCTGCTGGTAGGCCTCCAGGCTCTTGGGCAGCGACGTGTGGAGCACGAGGCGGACGTCGGACCGGTCGATGCCCATCCCGAAGGCCACCGTCGCCACGACCACGTCGATCGTCTCGCTGGCGAAGGCCTCCTGGGTGGCGTGCCGCTGGCTGGCGTCGAGGCCGGCGTGGTAGGGGCGGGCGAGCAGCCCCTCGGCCGCCAGCCGGGCGGCGAGCCGCTCGGTCTCCTTCCGCGAGATGCAGTACACGATCGAGGCCTCGCCCCGATGACGGCCGAGGATCTTCAGCACCTGGGCGACCCGGTCGGCGCGGGGGACGACGCGGTACACGAGGTTCGGCCGGTCGAAGGTGCCGATCAGCGTCGCCGGGTCGCGGAGCGCGAGCTGGCGGGCGATGTCGTCGCGGACCCGGGGCGTGGCGGTGGCCGTGAAGGCATGGATGCTGGCCGCGGGAAACCGGTCGCGGAGCAGGGCGAGCTGCCGGTATTCGGGGCGGAAGTCGTGCCCCCACTGGCTGATGCAGTGGGCCTCGTCGATCGCGAATCGCTTCACGCCGACCCGGGCCAGCAGGTCGATCAGGCCCGTGTTCACCAGTCGCTCAGGCGCCGTGAAGAGGAGCCGGAGTTCACCCGCCGCGAGCCGGTCGCGGACGGTCGCCCGCTCCTCCTGCGACATGCCGCCGTGCAGCGCCGCCGCCGGATAGCCGATCGCCTCGAGGGCGTCGACCTGATCCTTCATCAGGGCCACCAGCGGGGAGACCACGACGTCGGTCGTCTCGCCGACCAGGGGCGGCACCTGATAGCAGAGGCTCTTGCCGCCGCCCGTCGGCATCACGACCAGCGAGTCGCGGCCGGCGAGCGCCGCGGCGATCGCATCGGCCTGCAGGGGACGAAGCGTGTCGAAGCCCCACCACCGCGAGAGCACCTCCGCGAGCCGTGGGTCGACGGGCGGACCGGGATCCTCGGCCGGGTCGCGAATCGCTGTCGTCGAGGACAAGGGCCACGGCTCCCAAGGGGCATTGCCGCGGCAATGTACCATTTTTGGCAGTGCCCCCGAAGCACGTATTACTGGGAGCACGATGTTGTTGACGTTGATTCGTTCTCGGCGTTCCCTTTTTTGTGCGACACAAGACCGTGCTCGCTGACGTAATCTGAATCTACTGTCGCCCTCTCCCTCTGGGAGAGGGCTGGGGTGAGGGTGCTGGCTGCGGGGAGGGTGTTTTTCGTTGCGTCATCGAAAGCACCCTCACCCGGCCTGCGGCCGGCCTCTCCCAGAGGGAGAGGCGACAAGTCTCTTCCACCCGTTACCAGAGGCCGCAGCCGCGGCGTACAATCCGCAGGCATGCTGTGGATCGCGTGGAAAATGCTGGTCGGCAACCGGGTGAAATACCTCGGCATCGTGTTCGGGGTCGTGTTCGCAGCCCT
>JBIJCJ010000275.1:0-3691 GCA_044344765.1 Pirellulales bacterium
CGGTCATAGACCGCGGGGACAACGCCAACGCCGATGGTGGCGGATGCCCGCTGCTGGGAAGCCCGAGGCGCGAGCCGAGGGAATGCGGGACCGGTTCCGGTGGAGCAACGCGGATTCCCTCAGCTTGCGCTTCGGGCTTCCCGGCAACCGGGCACGACGTTCAGAGATCGCCGCTCCAACGCGGGGCAAGACCGTCGAACTCCCGGATCACGCCGGTGGCTGGGTCGGTCGGAAAACAAAACCGGCACCGGCGTCCGTGCGGCATCAAAACTTCCGCCCGCGGCTTGCGGTGAGAACCCGCGCGGCTCACGTGTGAGCCGTTTCAGGCTCGTGCCGGCCCGATCCGCCAGGGGCCTTCCGCCAGCACGTCGAGCCCGGCCCGATGCGTGAGGTCGTAATCGAGCGGCGTGAGGGTGACGGCCCCCGCCGCCAAGGCCGTGACGTCCGACTCGACCGGCGACGGCGGCGGCGGCGGATCGTTGGTGGCCCAGTAGTAGGCGCGGCCGCGCGGATCGACCCGCCGCTCGAACGCCTCGCCGTAGCGACTGACGCCCATCGGCACCACCCGCAGCTGCGGCGCGCCCCGCAAGGCCCGGGTGGGGATGTTGACGTTGAACAGGCTGCCTGGCGCCGGCCCGCGGTCGAGCAGCCCGCCGATGACGTCGATCGCGATCTCGGCGGCCCGGTCGTAGTCGGCGTGCTCGTCCCACTCGAGCGACACGGCGATGCTCGTGATCCCGAAGAACGCACCCTCGATCGCGGCCGCCACCGTGCCCGAGTAGAGCACGTTGATGCCGGCGTTGAGCCCGCTGTTGATGCCGCTGACCACGAGGTCGGGCCGCCGCGGGCAGAACTCGGCGATCCCGAGCTTCACGGCGTCGGCCGGACTGCCGTCCACGGCCCAGCCGCGGCTCCGGTCGCCATCGAAGATTTCCTTCGCCGTCAGGGGCGTGAGGAAGGTGATGGCGTGCCCGACACCGCTCTGCTCGGTCGCGGGGGCGACCACGCTCACGTCCCCGAGCCGGCGCAGGGCCCGCCCCATGGCGGCCAGGCCGGGGGCGTAGATGCCGTCGTCGTTGGTGAGCAGGATCTGCATGCCGGCCACACTATAGCAACCCCGCCCGGGGGCGCTATACTGACCGACTTTTCCGCGTCCCCCGCAGCCCCTCCCGACCCCCATGGCCGACGACCGCTCCTCTTCGCCGAACCGCTCCCGCCCCCAGCAGGCCGAGCGGATCGTCGTGCTCGACTTCGGATCGCAGTACGCCCAGCTGATCGCCCGCCGCGTCCGCGAGCAGCACGTGTATTGCGAAATCGTGCGGCACGACATCTCGGCGGCGCGGCTGCGGGAACTGGCCCCGCGCGGCATCATCCTCTCGGGCGGTCCGTCGAGCGTCTACGAGTCGGGGGCGCCGCGGTGCGACCCAGACCTCTTCAAGCTCGGGATCCCGGTGCTCGGTATCTGCTACGGCATGCAGCTGGCGTGCGACGCGTTGGGCGGCCAGGTGGGCCGGGCCGCGGCCCGGGAGTACGGCCGCTCGACCTGCGAGGTGACCTCCGCCGACCCGATCTTCGCCGGCGTCCCCGCCCAGACCGAAGTCTGGATGAGCCACGGCGACCAGGTCGACACCGTGGTCGCCGACTTCCTGCCGCTGGCCCGCACGGCCACCTGCCCGGTGGCGGCGGTCCGGCACCGCACGCTGCCCGTCTACGGACTGCAGTTCCACCCGGAGGTGACGCACACGCCCGCGGGCGGGCGGATGCTCGCCAACTTCCTCCGTGCGACCTGCGGCTGCTCCGGCTCGTGGCGGCTCGAGGACTTCGCCGCCACCACGATCGCCGACCTGCGGGCTCGCGTGGGGAACGACCGCGTGATCTGCGGTCTGTCGGGAGGCGTCGACTCGGCGGTCGTCGCCGCGCTCCTCTCGCGGGCGATCGGCGACCAGCTCTCTTGCATCCTGGTGGACAACGGCCTGCTGCGGAAGAACGAGGCCGCCGCCGTGATCGAGGAGTTCACCGACCACTTCAAGACCGACCTCCACGTCGTTCCCGCCGAGGGCCGGTTCCTGGATGTCCTGGCTGGCGTGACGGAGCCGCAGGAGAAGCGGCGGCGGATCGGCAAGACGTTCGTCGACTGCTTCGCCGACGAGGCCGCCAAGATCCACGGGGCGAAGTTCCTCGCCCAGGGCACGCTCTACCCCGACGTCATCGAAAGCGGGGCCGCCCCCGACGGCCCCGCCGCCACGATCAAGCTCCACCACAACGTCGGCGGCCTGCCGGAAGACCTGCAGTTCGAGCTCATCGAGCCGCTCCGCGACCTGTTCAAGGACGAGGTGCGGCAGCTCGGCCTGCAGCTCGGCCTGCCGGAGCGGATCGTGTGGCGGCACCCGTTCCCCGGCCCGGGGCTGGCGGTCCGCTGCCTGGGCGAGGTCACGAAGCCGCGGCTCGACAAGCTGCGGGAGGCCGACGCGATCGTACTCGAGGAGCTGGAGCGGGCTGGGCTGATGCGGAAGGTGTCGCAGGCCTTCGCCGTGCTGCTGCCGGTGCAGAGCGTGGGCGTGATGGGCGACGCGCGGACCTACGACGACGTGCTCGCCGTCCGGGCCGTCGAGACCGAGGACTTCATGACCGCCGACTGGAGCCACCTCCCCTACGAGGTTTTGGCCCGGATTTCGACCCGGATCATCAACGAGGTCCGGGGCATCAACCGCGTGGTCTACGACGTCTCCTCCAAGCCCCCCGCCACGATCGAGTGGGAGTGACGCCGCCGGTGTAGACTGGCGGGTGATGGAGGCGAGGGGGTCGGCGAACGCTCGACGAGCGTGTGGCCGCTGCGGCCACAGCGAGGAGACTTTTGCCGCCCCCGAGCCGGTGCTACACCAACGTCGGACACGCTCGGGAGTTCGGGGCGGAGTTCCGCGCCCCCAGGACGACACCACCATGCAGGTCGCGATCATCGAAGACGATCCCGTGATCGCGAAGGCCGTCGGCAGGGCGGTGCGTGAGGCGGGCCACGAGTGCACCTGGGTCGCGGACGGCGACACGGCCATCCGCGACCGCACGCTCGCCGCGAACGACCTGGTCGTGCTCGACCTGATGCTGCCCAAGACCGGCGGGATGGCGGTGCTGGAGGCGGCGCGGTCGGCGGGCATCCATACGCCCGTGATCGTGCTCACGGCCCTGGGCGCGGTGGCCGACAAGCTCCGCGGCTTCGAGGCCGGAGCCGACGATTACCTCGTCAAGCCGTTCGCGATGGACGAGCTGCTGGCCCGGATCGAGGCGCTCCACCGCCGCACGGGCCACAAGCCGGCGCTTGTGATAGAGGCGGGCCCGCTGCACCTCACGCTGGCCACGAAGCGGGTGACGCTGGCGGGCCGGACGATCGAGCTCACGCCGACCGAGTTCAGCATTCTCGAACTGCTGATGCGGTTCAACGGCCAGGTCGTGACCCGGAAGATGCTCTGCGAGCACGTCTGGGGGTTCGACTGGGAAGGGCCCACGAACGTGATCGAAGTCCACATCAACCGGCTCCGGGGCAAGCTCGACAAGGAGCGGACGGAGTCGTTCATCTCCACCATCCGGGGCCGTGGGTATGCGCTGGCCGTGGCCTGACTGGCTGCCGCTCTCGACGCTGCGGGCGCGGCTCATGCTGTGGAACACCGCGGTGGTGCTCGCCATGACGCTGGCGTCG
>JBIJCJ010000097.1:0-13441 GCA_044344765.1 Pirellulales bacterium
AATGCCTCGTCGGCAACTGCTGCCTGCCCACCTATGCCGCGATCGAGCGGACGCACCTGCTCCACTGCTTTCCCAACTTCATTCCCGGCATCCACGCCCACGGCGACACGCCCGATATCGCGGCGCTCATCGCCCCGCGGCCGCTGCTGTTGAACTTCGGCGAACTTGACACGGGCAGCCCGATCGCGGAGGTGCGGACTGGCGTGGAGACGATCGCCGCGGCCTACCGCGCGGCGGGCCGGCCTGAGGCTTTCTCCGCGTTCATCGAGCCGGGCGTCGGCCACGTGCTTTCACCTGCGATGTGGGAGCAGACCCGCGCCTGGTTCCGACGGCATCTCTAGGCTTCGCTTGCGTGCTCCGCGGGCTTGCCGTTCAGTGACACAGCGGTCGTGTGCAGCCTGTCGCCGTGGTTCCGGCAGGAAGTCGAGCACATTCCGAACTCTCGGCTCCGCGTTGCTGGTGACTACCATAAATGAGACAAAAAGAGGCAGGATGCAATCACGTTCGTGGGATTTCGAGGCCTCCGACTAGGGCGGCTCGCCCGCGACTCGGCGTCGTGTCCTTTCTGCACCGCTTCGGATCCACGCTCAATTACCACGTGCATCTGCATGCGTGCGCAACCGACGGCGTCTTCATGTCGACCGGTGACGGGCCGCCGGCGTTTCTGCCGTCTCGGCCGATCACCCAGGCCGATATGGCCGCGCTCACCGAGAAGGTGCGCCGTCGTGTCGTGCGATGGTTCCGCATGAAGCGGTTCCTCGACGCCGACGCGGCCGGGCGCCAACGGCGTCGTCGAACTCTCACCGTTTGAGTTCCTCGACTGGCTCGCGGATCTGGTCCCGCCGCCGCGGAAGCACCGGCACCGGTATCACGGGGTGTTCGCCCCGAATCACAAGCTCAGGCCCGCCGTCACGGCACTTGCCATCGGGAATGCCGGCAAGTGGCGAGATGCCGCGACCGATGAGCATGCGGTCGGCGGACATGCGGCACGCCGAGATACCACCGGCGACTGCTGCGACTCGTGCGACAAACCTCGCTCTCACGACACTTCCCGGATCGCTTGGGCCAAGCTTATGGCCCGGGTGGGGGAGGAGTTTCCGCTCGAGCCTCCGCCAGTCTCTCCCGCCCGTGGCCCGCCCACCGACTGCGGAGAACTCGGCCAGGTCCACGACGACCGGGCAATTTTTCAGGCGTCGCCCGTCGAGCTGCCCGACATCGACATCCACAGCCTCTGAAGGCATTCCATGCCACAGTGCAGAAGGCCCGCGAGAAGAGCGGTTTCAAGGCCCGTCTGCGCAAACGAGAAAAACCCGGCCTTGAGCGTGGATAGGAAGCTCCTCGGCACCTCAAAGCGAGCGTCGCATCCAACCCCGGCCAGTCCCGGCTGTTGCTCCTCATGGTTCTCGCTGCTCGGTCGACGCTTGCGGAAGTGCCATTGGCCGACCTAACCTTTTACGTATGTCGCCTCTGACGAAATCCCTTATCGAGGAACTCGAACACGCCCCCGAGAGCGTGCAGCGGGAGGTGCTCGCGTTTCTACGGCACCTTCGGGCCCGCGGTGTTGGCAGTGACGGAAGCGAGGACGTGCATGCCCTGCTGCCGCTCGCAGAGTCCGCTTGGGCGGCGGATTGGGATACTCCTGAAGAGGATGAGGCGTGGCGGAATTTGTAAGCGGCGACGTGGTCGTCGTGCCGTTTCCGTTCACTGATCTTCAGGCGAGCAAGCGTCGGCCCGCCGTCGTGCTCGCGACATTCGCACGGGGTGACCTGCTGATCTGCCAGATAACGAGTCGATCGGAATCGCACTCGGCAGCGGTGGCCATCAACGCAGCAGATTTCATGCGGGGTGGAATCGATCGACCAAGTGTGGCTCTTCCGCACCGGCTCGTCACTGTTCATGAAGCGGTCATCGTGCGGGCTGCGGGCAAGCTCACGCCATCCAAGCTGGCCGAGCTTGTGGAACGAGTGTGTGCTGTGATTCGCTCTGGTGGTGCTGCGTGAACATGCGGTACCCCGCTAAATAATTGAAGAAAACGCGACATATTCCTTGAGCGGCCTATTGGTATTGGCTGCTCTGTCTCACTAAGGAATGTGCCCATGCAAAACAGCCTTTCGGGGCGAGCGGCGGAGCTCGCCCATCTCACAGACCTGATTCCGACAAGCCTGTCGCTGGCCGACGCGGCGATCCCGCTCATCAATGAACAGTTGAACGGGCTTGCGGAAATGGGGATCGACAACCTCGAACTCGAAGGTCCCCGGTGCTGCGGCCGCGCGGCCGACCGAGTCGGGCGTGGCCGCGATCTTCCGCTACGCCTGACCGGACGGGCGGTTCAAGTGCGGCCCGGCTTCGAACCGCGATGAACGTCCACTCGCTGTGAGATACCAGCCGGCCGATGCCCGATTTCGCTGCCCGCGAGCCGCGTCGGCCGGCGACACGTGCTCGGCCGGGCTTCGCGCCGGCAGCGTTCAACCCGCCCGGATTTCGTTCCGCCACAGGCTGCGGAGAAAATCGCGCCAGGGAACGATCTCGATGCCGTCGTCGGTTCGCCGGGCCCGCGGGCCGCGGCAGACGAGGATGCCGCGACTCCGGGGATGCTCTTCCCGCCAGGCGCGAAGCCCCTTGAGGTGATCGGTCGTCGGTCGGTCGGTGGCTTTCACCTCGATCGCCACTTCCGCGTCGCCGAGGATGAAATCCACCTCGATGCCCGATGCCGTCCTCCAGTAGCTGACCGGCAGTCCCATCTGCCTCGGTGCATAGCTGGCGTGGGCCCGCAATTCCATGAGGATGAAGTGCTCAAAGGCCGCGCCAAAGTCGGTCGAGCCGGGCACCAAGGTTCCGCGGTGCGTAAGCTCATTGACGATGCCGACGTCGAAGAACCAGAACCGTGGCGCCTGGATGACGCGGCGCTTGGCCCGTTTCGTCCAGGCCGGGACCCAGGCCGCGACCAGTGTATCCACGAGGATGTCGAAGTAGCCGCGGACGGTGTTGGCGGCGACGCCGATCTCGCGGGCTATCGTCGCGGCATTCACGATCTGCCCGTTGGAGAATGCGGCGGCCTCGAGGAACCGTTGGAAAGCAGGCAGGTTTCTCGTCAGTGCCTCGGCGAGCACCTCCTCGCGGAGATAGTCGCCTACGTAGGCAGCTAGCCGCGACGCGGCGCGGTCGGAGAGGTAGTGCGCGGGCAGCAGGCCGCGGTTGAGAGCTTTGTCGAGGGAGAAGTCCGGGATCTCGGCGGACGTGAGCGGCAGCAACTCGTGGCGGACGGCGCGGCCGCCGAGCAGGTTGCCACCGCCGCGGAGCAGCTTCCGTGGGCTCGACCCGGTGAGGATGAACCGCATTCCGTGCCGGCTCATGAGCGAGTGGACTTCGTCGAGCAAGGCCGGCAGTTTCTGAATCTCATCCACGATCACCGGCTGCCGCCTGTCGGCCAGGGCCGCGCACTCCTCGGCAAAGACGCCAGGGTCTGCCGACAGTCGGCGAAACTCACGGGCCGAGAGCAGGTCGTAGGTCGGGGCGTCGGGGAAGAGCGTGCGCAAAAGCGTGCTCTTTCCCGTTTGGCGCGGGCCCCAAAGAAAACAGGATTCGGCCGCGAGTGATGCGGCGGAAACGGTGCGTCTGATCATGATAAAACTCAAGCACACTGAGTTTTATCACGGCCAGCCAGGCGAACAACTCCGGGGGAGCGGCCCGCGGGGGAACCATGTTTGTTCGCGTGGTGGCCTCTGGAATGACCGCCGTGCCCGCGACCACGGCCGCGCTCCCGTGCCGCTTCCCTGTGAGGCCGTGCGGACAGGCCTGGCAGACTGTGGAAAAAGCCTGCAGCCGCAGGGAGCGGTGACGGCGGGAAACGCAGGGGTTTGCCGGAAACTTTACAACCACCCACGAATCGCCCGACCGGCGGCGTTGTATCTTCGGAAAGACCGACGACATGCCGACATGACGGCCGCCGCTCCCGGGCGCCGTACATCCGGCCGGGTCGTGCGCGGTTTCTCCAGTTGGACCACACTCCGGTAGGCTTTCGGGCCTTCCCCTCGGAGCCCCGCCCATGCCACGACGGCCCGCCTCCACGCTCGCCAGTGCGCTGCTGATCCTCGCGACCGCCACGATCCCGTCCCCGGGCGTCGCCGACTCCCTGCCGGCAGCGGCAGCCGACCCGGCCATCGAGCGGGTGCTCGCCAAGGTGTTTCCGGCGCTCGTCCGCATCGACGTCGTCATGGTCGAGGGGGAAGACGGCCGCCTCAACAAGCGACGGGGGGCCGGCAGTGGCGTCGTGATCACGCCCGCAGGGCACGTCGTCACCAACCATCACGTCGCCGGCCGGGCCCGTCATCTCGTCTGCCGGATGCCCGACGGCGAAGAGATCGACGCCACCCTCGTCGGCACCGATCCGCTCGCCGACATCGCCGTCATCAAGCTCGATCTCGCCTCCCGCCGGGCCGGGGCCAGGCCACTGGCGGTCGCCGCGTTCGGCGATTCCGACCGCGTCCGCGTCGGCGATCGCGTCTTCGCCCTCGGCAGCCCGGCAGCCGTGTCGCAGTCGGTCACCTCCGGAATCGTCAGCAACACGAGCATGGTGCTGCCGGAGTTATTCTGGTTCATGAGAATGAAGCTGGACGGCGAGGACGTCGGCGAGCTCGTCCGCTGGATCGCCCACGATGCGGTCATCTTCGGCGGCAACAGCGGCGGCCCGCTCGTCAACGCCGCCGGCGAGATCGTCGGCATCAACGAAATCGGCCTCGCCAGCCTCGGCGGCGCGGTGCCGGGCAACCTCGCCAAGTCGGTGGCCGACCAGCTCATCGCCACCGGCCGCGTGACCCGCAGCTGGATCGGCCTCGAGGCCCAGCCGCTGCTCAAGGGGAGCCGCGAGCCGCGTGGCGTGCTCGTGGCGGGCGTGATCCAAGGCTCTCCGGCCGACGCGGCCGGCATCCGCGCCGGCGACATCGTCGTTTCGGTCAACGGGCAGGCCGTGAACTGCCCGATTCCGGATGACATGCCGCTGTTCAACGCGGTCATCCTCGGCCTGCCGGTCGGCAAGCCGGCGACGCTCGTCATCCGGCCGGTCGCCACCCCTGGCACGGAGAAGACCGTCACGGTGACGACGATCGCCCGGGAACGGACCGTGGCCGACGACGAGGAAGTCCGCTCCTGGGGCATGACCGCCCGCGATTTCACGCGGATGTCGGCTCTCGAGCATCGCCGGCCCGACACGCGGGGCGTGCAGGTCGATTCGGTCCGCAAGGGCGGGCCCTGCGCCGACGCCCGGCCGCCGATCGTGGCGGGCGACGTGATCGTGAGCGTGGCCGACAAGCCGATCGACTCGCTCGAGGCGCTGCGGAAGGTGAGCCGGGGGCTCACGGCCGGGCAGTCCGAGATGGTGCCCGTGGTCGTCGGCTTCGAACGGAAGAAGGCCCGCTATCTGACGGTCGTGAAAATCGGCCGCGAGCCCCCGGAGGAGATCGCCGGAGTGGCCCGGAAGCCCTGGTTCCCGGCCGCCACGCAGGTCCTCACCCGCGAGCTCGCCGAGGCCCTGAAACTCCCCGGCCAGAAGGGCGTCCGCGTGACGGAAGTGTTCCCCGGCCGGGCGGCGGAGCGGGCGGGACTGCAGGTCGGCGACATCCTGCACGCGTTCGACGGCGAGCCGATCGAAGCGACCCGCGTCGAAGATGCCACGGTGTTCGAGAAGATGATCCAGCGGCGGAAGATCGGCGACACCGTCAAGCTTTCGGGCGCGCGCGCCGGGCAGCCGCTCGAGCTGGCCGTGGTGCTCGAGCCGCCGATGAAGGCGGCCGTGGAACTGCCGCGACACAAGGACGAGCACTTCGAACTGACGATCCGCGACCTGAGCTTCGACGACCGCACCGCCAAGCAGGTCGGCGACGCGATCAGTGGCGTGTTCGTGGAACGGGTGGAACCGGCGGGCTGGGCCAGCCTGGCGAAACTCGCCCTCGACGACCTCATCGTGTCCATCGACGGCTCGCCCACGCCCGACGTCGCCACCGCCCGAAAGCTGCTCGCAACCGCGGCGGAGGAGAAGCGGCGGCGGCTGGTGTTCTTCGTCCGGCGCGGCATCCACAGCCTGTTTCTCGAATGCGAGCCCGCCTGGGATGCACGTCCGCACGACTGACGCCCGGCCCGCCTCGTTCAGCCCCTTGCCTCGACCGATCGCAATTCCCGACCCTGCAGAAAGGAAATCGATGACCCGCTCCGCCTCCCGCCCCTGGATCTCGTCGGCCATCGCCCCCCGCATCCTGCTCGCGGTCGGCCTGGTCGCCATCGCCGCCACGCCGGCGCCGGCCGCCGACGACGCGTGCGTCGCCAAGGCCCGGGAGGTCTTGGCGAAGCATGCCGACGCCGTGGTGCGGGTGACCGCCACCGTCCAGCAGGACATGGCGGGCTTCGGCATCCAGCTGGGCGGGATGGGAGGCGAACAGAAGGGGACTGCGGTCGGCCTGGTCGTCGATCCGTCTGGCATCGTCGTGCTGGCGACCGCCGAGTTGAATCCGACCGCCGCCATGATGGCCGGGGGCTTGGAGGTGGACGTCGGTGGCGAGCGGAAAAAGATCGAGATGAAGACCAAACTCTCGCAGCCCGTCATCCACCTCGCCGACGGCACGGAGGTTCCGGCCCGGATCGCGATCGAAGATGCCGACACGGGGCTGACGTATGTCGTGCCGGAAAAGAAGGCGGTCAAGCCGTTCGCCAGCCTGCCGCCGGACTCCGGCGCCGAACCCCGGGTGCTCGACGACGTGATCCTGCTTTCCCGGCTGGTAAAGCACAGCGGCAAAGATCCGTCCGTGGACCTCACGCGGATCTCGGCCGTCGTGACCAAGCCCCGCCGGGGCTACGCCGTCGGCGGCGCGAACGGCGCCGCCTTCGATCGCGACGGCCGGTTCTTCGGCGTGGCGACGCTGCGGACGGAACCGACCGCTGGGATCGGCGGTTCGTTCATGCCGCTGGTGATCCCCGCCGCGGACATCGCCCAAGTGGCCGCGCAGGTCCGCGAGCAGGCTGACCCCGCCGGGAAGTGACCGCGGCCGAGAGCCGCCCGGAGTCGGACCGGGAAGGCCGTCCACTCGCGGTGCGCACCGCCCGGCGGATGACCGATGCCGCTGCGGGCGAGGATCACGTGCGCGCCGCACCATTCCACAGGCTCACGACATCCTCGTACGCCCGCACGGTTGCGTCGAGCGATGCGATCCTGACCCGCTCATCCTTGGTGTGATCTCCCGTGCCTACCGGCCCGAACGTGATGACGGGGATGCCGAGACGATGCGCGAACACGTTCTCGTCAGCCACCGAGCTGAAATAACAGGGGCGGACGTCTGCGGGGGCGAAAACCCGGTCCACCATCAGCTGCACGAAGGGATCGTTGACGGGCACCTCGTACGCTTCACCGTAGGGAGTCTTGCGCTGCACGGTGCCGAGGACCACCCGCACTCCAATTTCGCGGGCCCGCTCCTCGATCAGCGACGCCACATGCTCACCCGTCATGCCCGGGGTGGTGAGGGCTGAGAACCGCACCACGCACTCGCCGGGCGCTGAAAACGCGGAGGCCGCCGCGGAGATCGAGTGCGGGACGATGCGGGTCGCGCCCAACGCGGCGTGTGGCGCGAAGGCCAAGCCTTCGAGGAGCCTGATGAACGCGGCGGCCCGGTTGATCGCGTTGCTCTGCGGAGTTGCGACCGCAGCGTGAGACGACTCACCATGCACCACCGCCTCGAAAGCCACCCTGCCCTTGCGTCCAAACCCGACACTGAAGGGCTGCGCAAGGTTCTCGACCTGACCTGCCTCGGCGACGATCATGCACGCCACGTCACGGAGATGCCCCGACGAAACCAGATCGTGGGCCCCCTGAGAGATACCCTCCTCGTCGACGCCGAACACGATCTTGACCGGAAGCCTCCTCTCGGCCGCCCGCAAGGCGAGCGAGAGCACGCAGGCGTTTCCCCCTTTCATATCCGCCACGCCGAGGCCGTACGCATAGGCATCGTCGGTGCGCATCTCGAAGGGATCGCACGCATAGAGCGGATCGGGGGGCACCGTGTCGAGGTGTCCGTAGAACGCCAGGAATCTGGCGGCCGCACCGAACGTGGCCACGAAGTTCGGCCGATCGCCCTCCGTGAGGATCTCGACGACCGAGAAGCCCCGCTCCTTGAGGAGTCCCTGCATGTACCGCGACAGCTGCGCTTCGTTCGGCAAGACCGAATCGATCGAAACCAGGGTCCGCAGCAGCTCGAGGGTCGATTGCATGGATATCGTCGCTGAAGCCGTCGTTCATTCGCGCTGGATCGGCTATGTCCGATCGGGAATGCGGATTCGCGGATCGTGTGGATCGAAGTCGATCAGCCCATTCGTCAGTCGATCGGGTTCACGACGGATTCGAAGCCTGCGGTCCGGAAATCGGCGACGTTGCGAGTGTAGAACTCCTTCACGCCATGGCTGCGCAGCGTGACGGCCAGAACCAGATCATAGGTCCGCCGCCGCGGAAAGTTCGGCATGGCCAAGGCCGCATGGATCGTCGTCCACTGCCGCAGTTCGTGGCAACAGAAGGCGAACCCGGATTCCTGGCGCAGGAACGCGACCCTGCGGGCCGCCTCGACGGCCGACAGCGGCTGGGCGAAGACCCGCGGATGTCGCAATCCGGCGTACAACTCGAACAGCACCTGGTCGGACAGCAGCCAGTCCGCTGGTGATCGCAGGGCTTCGTTGACGAGGCCGATTGCGGCGGTGTGTTCGCGACAGTCCTCGTCGGCGGCATACAGAAGGATGTTGGTGTCGAGGCTCTTCATCGATGTCAGTTCGGCGCTGCGTCGGGCGGTGTGTCCGCAAGCGGATCGTCATCATGCCCGTGCAACAGTTCCCGCAACTCCCCGGCATCGACGAGCAGGCCGCCGCCGCGAAACGTCGGAAAGGACGCCGGCCGCGGCGCTGGCGCGGGAGGCATCTGTTCAAGCAGCCGATCGACGGCACGGCGGACCAGTTCGCTCACCGGCCGGTCCTGCTCGCGGGCAACGGCCCGCAACCTCGCCATGACGGGGTCCGGAAAAAGAATCTGTATCTTTTGCATGTATCCATGCTATATCCATGCTATTGGCATGGCAAGTTCGCCACTACGATGGCGCGTCCTCGACCCCTGGCGGGGTGATGAGCAGCTCGGAAGACTCTTGGAGAGCATCCCGGGCTTTTGGCTTCGTGCTCGCCTGCGCGCGGCCCGGGTTCAGCCCGCGCTTTCCACCACCTCGTGGCCGCCGCCGCTCAGCCGCCGCGCGAAGCGGATGTCGAGCGTCCGCAGATGCGTGTGCAGGCCCGCGTCCTGAATCGGCAGCACGTGGGCCGGATGCCCCGATTCGTTGTGGTGCGAATGCCACAGCCCCGGCGGCGTCACGAACACCGCGTGCGGCTGCCAGTCGAACCGCTCGCCGTCCGCGATCGTTCCGTCCGGGCCGAGCCGGCGGCCGACCATCGTGTAGCACCCGGGCCGGGCATCGACGACCAGATCGACGGCGACCGACTGGTGGCGGTGCGGCGGCTGCACCGCGCCGACGGGGAGCACGCCGAACATCGCCCACAGGACGTGCGTGATCGTCATCGTCTGCGGAAACGACCGGCTGCCGAGCAGCACGCTCTGGCGATTGGCCAGGGCGCTGTCCGGATCGTGGATCACCGCGTCGAGCGCCTGCCTGATCGCGGCCTGTGGATAGAGCGTGGGGGCGAACCGGCGCCGCGTCGCCTCCACGCCGAGATAGCGCAGCAGCGGCTCGTCGTGCACCCAGTAGAGCGCCGCATCGTCGGCCGCCACGTGCTCGGCCGGGCTTCGCGCCGGCAGGGTGAACAGGTCGCCGGCCTGCCACGGGATCTCGTTCTCGCCGTGGCCCCCCGGGCCCACGCGGGTCAGGCCGTGGCCGCGCATCACGAAAAACAGCTGGCTCGTGGCGTTGGCGTCGGTGACGTGCGCGTCGCCAGGCCGCACGCGCACGAAGTTCGCGCACAGGCCCGGCGCGGTGGCGGGCCCCGGGCAGCCGAGGGCGGCGCTCGTGTCGAGCGGCAGCGTGCGGGTGATCCCGCGCTCGTGGAGTTCCGCCGGAAACCGGGCGCCCGGCACCGCGGCCAGACCGCCCTCGCCGAGCGGATTCGAGGCGTTGCGGTAGTCGTGGTAGCGGGCCGCCTCGGTGAGTCGCGCGGCGGGATCGGGGCTGGGAAGCAGCATGATCGTGGTCTCCGGTGCGGTCGGTTCCGGTTCCGTGGGTTCAAGGCGGCGGCCGTTCATCGTATCCGCCCGCATCCGTGATCGCCCATGCACCGCTCACGAGGCGCGCATCAGTCGGGTTATGCTTTCGAACGGTCTATCGGCCGGGCTATCCTTCAATGCCTTAAGATGCCGGCGTTTCATCCAGCCGCAAAAGCCTTCCCGGAGCCGTCTTCATGATCACGCGCCGGCAGTTCGCCGCACACATGGGCCTGGCTGCTGCCAGCCTGGCCATCGAATCACAGGCTGCGGAGGCAAACCGCTGGCAGCGGGGCCGCAGCCCATGGCCGCTGTGCCTCGACACGGCCACCATCCGGCCCCGATCGCTGGAGGACAAAATCCGCTTGGCGGCGAAGCACGGTTTCGACGGCATCGAGCCGTGGGACCGGGAAATAAGCGATTACGAGAAGGAGGGCGGCAACCTCGATGACCTCGGCAAGCGCATCCGCGATGCCGGGCTTATCGTCCCCAGTGTCATCGGGCTGTGGAAGGCTCTGCCCGCCAGCGACGCCGAGTTCGAAGAAAACCTGCCCGCCTGCCGCGAGCGGATGCGGCTGGCCCGGGCGATCGGCGCGCGGCACGTGCAGGTCATCCCGTGGTTCGATTGGCCCAAGGTCACGCCGGCCGGAACGCTCGACCGGAAGAAACTCGCCGGCTACTACCGCCGGATCCTGGAGATCGGCCTGCGCGACTACGACCTGCAACCCGCCTTCGTATTTCTCGAGTTCGTCCGCGACCTTTGCACCATCGACCATGCGATCGAGGTGCTGCAGGCCGCGGACCACCCGCAGGCCCAGACCATTCCCGACACGTTCCACATGCACGTGGGCGGCACGCCCGTGGCCGCGCTCTCGAAGCTGGCCGGGACGGCCATCGGCATCTTCCAGATCGCCGACGCGCCCGCCGGCATCCCGCGCGAGCAGCTCAAGGACTCGCACCGCGTGCTGCCCGGCGACGGCGTGCTGCCGCTGGTCGAGGCGCTGCGGCGGTTGCGGGCCAACGGCTACGCCGGCGCGATCTCGCTGGAACTCTACAATCCCGCCTATCACGAACGGGAGCCCGAAGAGTTTCTCCCGGAGGCGCACGCCAAGACGCTTGCCGTGATCGAGCGGTCTGCCGAGCCGGAACGCCCGTAGCCTTTCGGCCGGGCTCTCCTTCCTTCCCGATCGGCACGCGGGTCAGCGGCGGCCTACACTGCTCCTCATGCCGCACCCCGCCCCCGATCCTGCGTTCGCCGCCTGCCCCGACCGCCGCGGCACCGGCTCAGAGAAGTGGGATCGCTGGCCCGGCCGCGACGTGCTGCCGGTGTGGGTGGCCGACATGGATTTTCCCGCGGCGGACGTGATCCTGGCGGCGATCCGCGACCGCGTCGCGCACGGCGTCTTCGGCTACACGCACGAGCCGCCCGGGTTCGCGCCGGCGCTCGCCGGACACCTCGCGGCGGTCCACGGCTGGACGATCGACCCGGAGTGTGTCGTGGGCACGCCCGGCGTCGTCACGGGCCTCGCCCTCACCGCGCGTCTGCTCTCGGAACCCGACGACGAGATCCTCACGCTCACGCCCGTCTACCCGCCGTTCCTCTTCCTGCCGGGCCTCGCCGGCCGCCGCGTCGTGCGGGCGCCGCTCGGGCAACCATCCACCGCCTGGTCGATCGACTGGGAAGCGCTCGAGGCGGCCGTCACGCCGCGCACGAAACTCTTCTGGCTCTGCCATCCGCACAACCCGACAGGCACGGTGTTTTCCCGCGCCGAGCTTGGGCGACTGGCCGAGTTCGCGGCGCGGCACCGGCTGGCCGTGGTCAGCGACGAGATCTGGTCGGACCTCGTGCTCGACGCCGACCGGCCGCACGTGCCGTTCGCGAGCCTCGACCATCCGGTGGCCCGCGCGGCGATCACGCTCACGGCCCCGTCGAAGACCTGGAACCTGGCCGGGCTCGGCTGCGCCGCGGCGATCGTGCCCGACGCGGCGATGCGCCGCCATTGGCGGAAGGCTGGCGGGGGACTCGTGCCGATGGTCAACCCGCTCGGTTACGCCGCCGCCGAGGCCGCCTGGAAATACGGCGCGCCGTGGCGGCAAAATCTCCTCGCCCTGCTGCGGGTGCATCGCGACCTCGTGCAGACGGCGGTCGCGAACATTCCGGGCCTGTCCTGCGTGCCGGCGCAGGCCACCTACCTGGCCTGGATCGACTGCCGTGGCACAGGGGTCGCCGATCCGCAGGCGGCCTGCGAGGCGGTGGGCCTCGGCCCCTCCGACGGCCGCGAGTTCGGCACGCCGGGCTTCATCCGCATCAACACCGCCTGCCCGACCCCGCGACTGGAAGAGGCCCTCGCCCGGCTTTCCCGGGCGTTTGCCACCGGGTAGCGACCACACCCACCCGCGGGTGGCCGGCTGCTATAGTCTCGGGTCGTCGTCCCTCACCCTCGCGAGAGCCTTCGCCATGCGCGCCTTCGCCGTTCTGTCGCTCGCCTGTTTCGCCCTCACCTTCTGCCTCCAGGAGACCGCCGTGCCCGCCGACCCCGCCCCCGCCGCCGAAGTCGCCCACCCGAACCTGCCCGCCGGCGCCGGCAAGATCGACGCCGACGCGCCGAAGACGTTCGCGACGACACCCTCCGGCCTCAAGTACCGCGTTCTCCGCAAGGGCACCGGCAAGATGCCCAAGGCGACGAACACCGTGAAGGTCCACTACCACGGCTGGCTCGACAACGGCACGAAGTTCGACAGCTCCTACGACCGGCGGGAACCGATCGAGTTTCCGCTCAATGGCGTGATCCCCGGCTGGACCGAGGGAATGCAGCTCGTCGGCGAGGGGGGCATGATCGAGCTCGAGATCCCGAGCAACCTCGGCTACGGTAGCCGTGGCGCACCGCCGGTGATTCCGGGGAACGCCACACTCCACTTCCTCGTGGAACTGATCTCGGTCCGCTGAACCGCGGCCCCGTGACCGCCACGGCAATCGACTCCGTCTACTTCGACCATGCCGCGACCACGCCGGTGCGGCCCGAGGTCGCTGCCTCCATGGCCGCGGCCCAGGCCGAGGCGTGGGCCAACCCGTCGAGCCCACACGCCGCCGGCCGGCGGGCGAAGCGGGTCTTGGAGGAGAGCCGCGAGGCGATTCTCGCGCTCGTCGGCGGCCGGACGACGGGAGTCGATCGCGACCGGCTGGTCTTCACCAGCGGCGCCACGGAGGCCAACCGG
>JBIJCJ010000232.1:0-4928 GCA_044344765.1 Pirellulales bacterium
GATGGCGTCGAGCAAGGCGGGAAGCCGGGCCGGGTCGCGGAGAAGGGCCTCGATCATCTCGCGGCGCACGGCCGGGCTGACGCCGCGCCACCGCGCGAGCAGACGGCCGCCGACGCCCGGGGCGGCCTGGCCGGCAAGAGCCTGGATGCTGGCGAGCTGGACTTCAGGAGGCTGAGATGCGTCGATGAGGGAGTCGAGGACGGTATCGGTGCCGCCGGGGGGCGCATGCCGGAGCAGGCGAATCGACCGCAGCTTGGCGTCGGCTGGGGACGCGGCATCGGCCAGCGTCTTCTCGGCGTCGGCGAGCATCGTCTGGAACATGGCCCGCACGGCCTCGAGCGGGGGTTCGGCGAGCACGCCGGCGAGCGACTGGTTCGACCGGGCCTGGCCGTCGGCGGCGGCGAGCAACATGCCCCGTGCGACACCGGGATGCTGCCTGAGCCGCGGCTGGGCGACTTGTTCGAGCATCGCCCGCAGCGCGGCCCGGTCGCGGCGCACCGCGACCTGCTCGGCCAGCATTGCGGTCGCCGATTCGGCGGCCGGCGTCGCCAAGAAGCCGGGGCTTTCGAGGAGGGCGGTCAAGATCGGGCCGGGCGCGGAGCCGACGGAACTGAGGACGGCGCGGACGATCCAGCGGTCGCCGGCGTCGCGTGCCAGGATCCGCGCCAGGGCCGTCTGGGCGTCGGCGCGGTCGCTGATCGCACCGAGCGAAAAGGCGACCTGCATGCGGACCCGCGGGTCGTCGTCGCCGGCGAGTTCGATCAGCCTGCCGCGCAAACCTTCCGCGCGGGCGGCCCGCTGCTCGGCGATGCGCACGGCGTGTCTGCGGATCGCATGGTGGGCGTCGGACATCGCCTGGAGGACCTGGGCGTCGGTCAACTGACCGATGCCCTGCAGGGACCAGAGGGCATGCAGCCGGGCGACGGGGGAGGTCGATTCGAGGATCTCGCCGAGCGGGCCGGCCGCCGCGGGGTCGTTTCGCTCGACGATCAATCGCTGGGCGGTTTCACGGGTCCAGGCGTTGCCGGATGGCAGCAGGCCGGCAAGCTCGGCATCGCTCAGCCGGTCGAGCCGCGGCCCGGCGGGCCGTCGGAAGCCGTCGGGAACGACGCGGTAGATCCGACCCATGTCGCGGCCGCGGGTCACGTCGATGACCTTCAAGATGTCGTCGGGAATGGCGCTCGGGTCCTCGATGATCTCGCGGGCCATGTCCACGACGTACAGGCAGCCGTCGGGGCCGTTGCTGATGTTGACGGGCCGAAACCAGTTCTCCGTCGAGGCGAGGAACTCCTGTTTTTCATCGACGGCCACGGCGTCGATCAGAACGCCGCGCGGCTGGAGCTTGAGGCGGATGACGGCGTTGCAGGCGGGCTCCGCGGTAAAGCTGTCGCCGGCGAACTCGGCCGGGAAGGCGTCGCCGCGATAGATCTCGCAGCCGGCGACGCCGGTCACGAAGCCCCCTTCGGCGAGCTCCGAGCCGGTGAAGCGGGAGGCCCGCATGTCGGGAGTCGTGTTCGCCCACTTGTGCCAGAATTTTTTGCGGACGACCCGCCAGGGCTCGGGCGGGCTGATCGACGCGACCGTCCGCTTCGTCGCCCCGGATTTGTAGTTCACCTCGCCGACGTTCAGGTGTGGGTTTCGCGCCAGGGAGTCGCCCGCCAGCACGTTTTGGATCAGGAGCATGCCGGGGTTGGCGACGAAGCGGTTGCCCCAGTCGTCGAACGTGTTCCCGAAATCGCCCGAGCCGGCGAGCGGCGTGAAATCGCCGGTGTCGGGGTGGAAGCGGAAGTCGCGATTGCGGACCGAGACCGGCTGTTCATCGGGGGCGTCGGGCCGGCGGACGTCGCCGCCGTTGTAGGAACTGGCGCCGTAGATCCAGTTGTCGATGCCCCGCTTGAGGTTGTTCATGATGTCTTCGGCCGTCTGGGTGCCGAAGCCGTCGTAGACGACGCGGCGCACGTCGGCCCGCTTGTCGTCGTCGGTGTCCTTCAGGTATTCGATCCTGGGAGGCGCCGAGACGAAGATTCCCCCTTTGTGACAGGCGATGCCGCTCGGATATTGAAGCCCCTCGGCGAAGACCGTGCTCGTCTCGTACCGGCCGTCGCCGTCGAGATCCTCCAGCAGCCGGATGCGGCTGAGCGGCCGCTGTCCCGCCGCCGGCGGCTGGGGATAGTCGATGTCCTCGGCGACGAACATGCGGCCTTTCTCATCGAACGCGATCGCCACCGGATCGACCACGTCGGGTTCGGCGGCGACGAGCTCGACGCGGAATCCCGGCGGCACGCGGATCGACTTCACCGCCTCTTCGGGGCTCGGTGCGGGGAGCGGCTTGATCAGGTCGCGAAGCGACGGTTCAGCCTGCGGGTTCGGGGCCGCCGCGACGGCGTGGCCGAAAACCGCAACGCCCCACAAGATTCCGCTGAAAGCGACTGCAATGTGCGTCTTCACTTCAGGGGTCCCCGGTCGATGACCGTGCTATCGAAGCCATCACTCTCGTTCCGCGATCTGCCGTTCCCGCAGGCTCCGCTCGATGCTTTCCGCCGCCCAGAGGTACGCCTGCCGCGTCCAAGGATGTCCGCCTTCAGGGGTGGTCGTCGAGCCGAAGGTCGCCACGATCGTGCCGCTCTCCGGCCGCACCCAGAGCATCTGGCCCGAATGTCCCTGGTGCATGATAGCGCCATCCTTCGAATACGACTGATTGTGGTAGTGGTGGTCCGACAGCAGCGGCCCCTTTCCGCTGGTGTTCTCCGTCATCCACGTCTCGGGAAAAATCCGCGTGCCGTCCGGAGCGACGCCGCGTCGGGCCCAGATCAGCCCGTACCTCGCCAGGTCGCGCAGGGTCGAGCTGAACCCACCTCCGACGGAGGGGAATCCTTGCTTGTCGACCGTGACGCTGGCCGGCGCCACGGCCCCGATCCGCTGCCAGACCTCCTGTTCGAAGACCTCCACGTACGATCGACCGGTGACGCGTTCCACCACCCAGGCGAGCACCTGGGAGTTCGAGCTCGTGTACCGCACGCGCTGTCCGCCCTCGCCTTCCGGCCGCGGGAGCCGCGCGAGCGTCGCCAGGTATTGCCGATTGCCCCCCGGCCACTTGCCGTCGTCGCCGAACCAGCCCAACGAACGGCCGAATTCCCAGAATGACGACTGCGGGTCCTGGTAATTCTTCTCGTCCATGTTGACGTCTGCGTTCATGTCGCAGAGCTCTTGCAGGGTGAACGAGCCGTAGCCTCGATCCTTGAGTTCCGGCAGGTATTCGTCAACGCGCTTGGTCAGGTCGAGTTTTCCTTCACCGACCAGTTTTCCCAGCAGGATGTTGAGCGACGACTTGGAAATGCTCATCCAGTGGTGTCGCTGGCCGGGGTCCATGCCTGCGTATTCCTCGAACACGATCTTGCCGTTGCGCACCACGATCACAGCCTGGCAGTTCACGCTCCCCAGCATGTCCCGCACGGAAATCGTCGCTTCCCGTTTCGGATACTTGGAGTGATCGAACGTGCCGGACACTTCGTCGAGCAGCTGCGGCCGCCGCGCATTGCCGAACATGAACACCGGCCCGCGGCCGCGGGAAATCTCCGCCGTCCGCACGACGTCGCCCATGTTCAGCAGGGCGTAGGTCCGCAGGTGCCCGTCGTGAAACCAGGTGTCGAGCGTGAGGCCGCCCGGGCGGCGGAGAAAACCCGCCGAGTGCTCGCGCGAAAACAGATGCTCTTCGGGCGGGCCGCCGGCGGGCAGCGCATCCCAGCGCCAGCCGGTCGTCGGTTGGGCGGAGGCGACGCCAGCCATCGTCAGGAACAATGCCGTCAGACCCAGTGACATAATCCGAATTTCAACCGTCATCTCCAGGCGCGACCGCATGGCTCCTCCTGCGCTGATTTTCTCGGGCACCCTTCACTCAAAGTCTGCTAAACTCCGGGACTTAGGTCCAGTGTCCTCAGGAAGCAGGATGCCCCGCCATGACGCTTGTGATCCGGATTGTGCTGCTCTGCGGAGTGCTGGCCTGCGTGCAGGCCGCGGACGCGCAGGTCATCGTCCACGCCGAGAAGGGCCCGAAGCTCGTCGGCGAGGCGGTGCTCGAGGACGGCGCCGAGTCTCTCGTGGTGAAGATCTGCCACAGCCACAGCATCACCATCCCCAAGGCCGCGGTCCTCAAATACGAAGCCGCGCCGGCCGCTCCCCTGGCCCGTCCGAAGGCTGGGCCGCAGGCTGAACCGCGAGCGCGGCTCGGCGACGGAGAGCTTGCCCGCCTCGAGGAACTGATCCGCGACTTCTTCGGCCAGCCCGAGCGGCGAGAGCAGATCCTCGCGGACATCAGGCGGCAGGACGCGATCCCGCGTGAGGACGTGGAACGTCTGAGCCAGAGCATTCTGAAGGCGGCGCGGGCCGCAGGCCCCAAGCTCCGCGAGGGCGACTTCGTCTTCGATCACCCGACCTACAAAGGCAATGTCCATGTCGAGATCCACCCGCGGCCGGCAGGCGGGGCCGCCGCCGGCACGACATCAGGCCCGGCGGACCCCCAGGCTGCGGAGGAGCCATATGCGTTGGTGGTCCTGCTGCACGGCGGCGGCCAGGGCGACGGCCATTGGCGCTCCGGCGCCGACATGTTCATCGGCCCCTTCCGCAAGGCGCTGGGCCGAGTGATCTTCCTCTGCCCCACGGTGCTGGAAAAGCGGTACGCCGAGTGGGGCAAAAATCCGGCCGAGGAGGACTACGTCAAGGAACTGATGAAGGCCGCCAAACGCACCTGGCCCATCGACACCGACCGGGTTTACTGCGCCGGCTATTCGATGGGCGGTTACGGTACCTGGCACTACGGCGGCCACCAGGCCGACGTCTTCGCCGGTCTGGTCAGCGGCGCGGGCGGCATTCTGCTCGGCATGCACCGCGGCGAAACCTGGGGCTGGGGCATTCTCTCGAACCTGCGGCAC
>JBIJCJ010000161.1:0-8352 GCA_044344765.1 Pirellulales bacterium
TGCTCAGATCAGGGGGCCGACCGGATTCTCACGGAATTGGCCGGCCGCTACGGCGGCGGCTACGTGCACCGCTATACCGAGTACGAAAAGGGCGGCCACGCCGGCGCGGTCCGCGACATGGGGGCCGCGGTGGCCTGGGCCGCCGCGCACCAGCGTCCCCGCTACCCGAAGGCGGTGGTCTGGGAGCCGAGCCGCGAGTTCATCCGGCATTTCTACTGGCTCCGCGCGGAGCGGCCGCAGTTTTTCACCCGTCTCGAGGCGGCCATCGACGGCAACACCATCGACGTCAATCTCACCGGCCTCGACGGCGGCTTCTCGATCCTGCTCAACGAACACCTCGTGGACATGAGCCGGCCCGTGACGGTGCGCTGTGCCGGGGAGCAGGTGTTCAACGGCATGGTGCAGCCCGCGCTTTCGGCCATGATCCAGAGCATCGAGGACAAGCTCGACCCCGGCATGTGGTTCTGGGGTCGGATCGATTTTTGAGGATTCGGGTGGCGGGTCGATCCACCGCCGGCGTCCGGCCGCGCATCAGCCCGTGAAGTCAAGCACGTAGGCCGCGATCGCCCCGGTCATGAGCAGCGCCGCGGCCACCCGGCGGATCAGCGTCGCCCGATCGACCCGCTGCTCGAGCTCGTGCCAGCCCAGATGCGCCAGGGCAGCGCCGAAGATCACGGAGAGGACGCCGCGGGACGATTGCAGGACGTTGCCAAACACCGGGCCGAGCAGCCCGAAGCAGGCATACAGCGCCGCCATACCGCCGAGCCAGACGCCGCCGTACCACGTCGCCGCCCGCCATTCGCCGGCGCGACGTGGCCCGCTGACCGCCATGACCGCCACGAATGGCAGGGCCAGCAGGCCGCAGGATGCGTACGTGGCCACGACCGCCAGGCTGCTCGCCCAGAGCCGCGACCGGGCCGGCGCCGCCGCATGCACGACGTCGATGAGCCGCACGATCATCAAATCGGCGACCGCGAAGCCGAGGCAGGTGGCGAGCATCAGGGCGACGACGGCGGCCGGCACGGGGTCGCGGCGTCCCTGGAGGACCGCCGCGGCCACCACGCTCGCGCCGACGGCGAACCACTGCCGGGTATCGAGCGGTGCGCGGAGCAGGAACGTGACGAGCAATGCCAGCATCACGATCTTCAACCCCAGCAGCGGCACCACCCGCGACGCGTCGGCCCGTCGCAGCGCCGCCAGCAGCGTCACCTGGCTGGCGAGATAGCAGCCGATCGAGCCGGCCAGCGGTGGCAGGAAGTCGGCGGCCCGCACGCCCTCCGCAGGCCACAGCAGCCAGACCAGAGGCAGACAGGCGATGCCCATGACCAGGTGGGCGAGCACGAGCATCCGCTGGCCGCCACCCGGCCTGGCCGTGGCGTGATGCCGCGACATCAGGAAGGCCACGGCGTTGAGCGCGCCCGAGGCGAGCCCCGCGGCGACGCCGACTCCGACCGTAGCCGTTCCCAGGTGGTCCATGCGTGCGGTCAGCCGAAGCCGAAGAAGGAAACGGGCGGGACGCGAGCGCAGGACCTGGCCGCGGCGGCGGATGACGACGGGGCCTGGCGTGGTGGCATGACATCCCAGAACGTCGGCCGAAACGCCGGCCGATCCGCACTCGCCGCCGCCAAGGCTTGCGCAACCCGCACGACCGGCAGTCTGCGTGCGGTCGGCCATCCCCCGGGCCTGCCGGCCGGCCGACCAGGCGAAAAGCGGCCTGTAGAGTTGCCTTGGAACCCCCGGTCTCGAGGATCGCTCCATGGCCACAGTCGATCGCGCCGCTCCCCCCTTCTCCGCGCCCGCCCGCACCGCCTCCCGGTTCGGTGCTGCGGCGCCGGCGGCTGAAGCCGCCACGACGGCTCCGCGCGACCGCGTTCGCGACCTCACGGCGCTCGGCCTGCTGGCCGGCTGCGCGTTTCTGATCGTCGCGCTGGCGACCTTCCATCCCGCCGATCCGCCGGCGGCGCGGATGTTTCCGCCGCATGCCCGCGCGACCAACGCCTGCGGGCTCTTCGGTGCGACGATCGCCACCGGGCTCTACGAATCGTTCGGCCTCGGGGCGTGGTTCGTGGTCGTGCTGGCCCTGGGCTTCGACGTGGCGCTGCTGCGGCGCCGGGCGATGCCCGATCTGCCGCTGCGGGCCGCGGGGGCGGCGCTGGCCACGGCCGGCGTCTGCACGCTCTTGGCGATGTTCCTGCCCGACTGGGTCGAGCGGCCCCTGTGGGGACCGGGCGGCCGCACCGGCGCCCTCGGCCGGTTCTTCGCCGAGGCCTATCTCGCCCGCGCCGGGGCGGCGATCGTCGTGTCGACGGTCACTGGGGCGGGCCTGTTTCTCGCCTGCGACGCCGTGCTCCTCCGCGCGGCCGGCGGGCTGACGGCCCTCGGCAGCGGCATCCTCGCGGCCTGCCGCGCTGTCGCGAGCACGCTGGCCGCGCGCCGCGCCGCCGCCAAGATTCCTGCCACCACCACCGACGATGACGTGCCGTCCGTCTTCCCGGGCCTCCGCAATCGCCTGGCCGGCCGAGGTGCGACTGCTGATGCCGACGACGAAGAAGATGACGACGACTCCGAGCCCATGATCCGCGTCCGGCGGCGGCCGCCGCCCGTCGTGGTGGACGAGGCCGATGACGCGGACGACACGTCGGTCGATGAGCCGGAGACAGAGGAGACCGACGAGGCGGCCGAAGAGCTACCGGCCACGCCGGCCCGCACGCCGGTGCCGATCCGGTCGCTCGCCAGCCGCCGCAAGCCGGCGGCGACCCTGGAGCTTTCCCCCGACCCGTCCGCCGACTACGAACTGCCGGCGCTCGACCTGCTGCTGCCCACGGAGCACCTGGAGCTCGACCAGCAGGAGCAGGAGGTCCGCGAGCGGGCCCGCGTGCTGGAGAAGACGTTCGCCGAGTTCGGCTTCAAGGTGAAGGTGGTCGAGATCGAGACCGGCCCGGTGATCTCGCAGTACGAGATCGAGCTCGAGGCCGGCCTGCGGCTCTCGAAGATCTCCAACCTCGCCGACGACCTGGCGATCGCGCTCCGCGTGCCGAGCGTCCGCATCGTGGCCCCGATTCCGGGCAAGAACTCCGTCGGCATCGAGGTGCCCAACACGACCCGGCAGATGGTCCGCCTCCGCGAGGTGATCGAGGAGACGCAGGCCAAGAGCCGGACGATGAAGATCCCGATCTTCCTCGGCAAGGACGTGGCGGGCAACCCGATGGTCGTGGACATGGCGAGCATGCCCCACCTGCTGATCGCCGGCCGCACCGGCACGGGCAAGTCGGTCTGCCTGAACTCCATCATCGTCTCGATGCTGATGACGCGGCGGCCCGACGAGGTCCGGATGCTGATGATCGACCCGAAGATGGTCGAGCTCACGCCCTACAAGTCGCTGCCGCACCTCATGCACCCGGTGGTCACCGACATGAAGAAGGCCGAGGCGATCCTCGCCTGGGCGGTGGAGAAGATGGAGGAGCGATACGCGCTGCTCGCGAAGGTCGGCGTCCGCCACCTCACACAGTACAACGCCCTCGGCCGCGACGAGCTGATCAAGCGGATCAATCCGGCCGGCGAGGAGGAGGCTGCGGCCATCCCCACGACGATGCCCTTCATCGTGATGATCGCCGACGAGATCGCCGACATGATGATGACGGCCGGCAAGGAGATCGAGGCCCACATCATCCGGCTCGCCCAGAAGAGCCGGGCGGTGGGCATTCACCTGATCCTCGCCACGCAGAAGCCGACGGTGGACGTGATCACCGGCCTGATCAAGAGCAACCTGCCCGCGCGGATCGCCTTCCAGGTGGCGAGCCGCACCGACAGCCGGGTGGTGCTCGACGAGATGGGCGCCGAGCGGCTGCTCGGCAACGGCGACATGCTCTTCCT
Organism: Pirellulales bacterium; assembly: GCA_044344765.1. GTDB lineage: Bacteria > Planctomycetota > Planctomycetia > Pirellulales > UBA1268 > QWPN01. The sequence goes on from JBIJCJ010000161.1 coordinate 3,874, forward strand.
GTCGCCGGGCACGAGCCAGATCCTCCGCGGCCAGGGCACGTTCCTCAGCGACGACGAGATCGGCCGCGTGATGGCGGCGATCGGCACGAGCGAGCCGCAGTACGCCGCGGAGCTGGTGAACCTGCAGCCGGCCGGTGCTGGCGACGCCCCGAAGGCGGGCGCGAGCCCGAAGGACAAGGACGACCTCTACGAGGCGGCCGTGGAGGTGGTGATCCGCGAGGGCCGCGGCAGCGTGTCGCTGCTCCAGCGGGCGCTCGGGGTCGGCTACGGCCGCGGGGCCCGCCTCATCGACTTCATGGCGGAGGACGGCGTGGTCGGCCAGTATGCCGGCAGCCAGGCCCGCGAGGTGCTGATCACGATGGAGCAGTGGGCGGCCCGCAGCGGCACCGCTCCCCTGCCCCCCGATCCGGCGCCCCGCAAGCTGAAGATCCAGCCGCACGCCGCGCCGCTGCCCGCCATGGCGGGGCTCGACGACGACGAAGAGGCGGACCGCGAGCAGGCCTTTGCCGACTTCGAGTCGGACGAGGATGCAGACGGCGACTCCGACGACGACGCATACGAGGATGACGACTCGTACGACGACGCGGACGAGGAGTCGGACGATGCAGATGGAGACGACGAGTAGCGGCCGACCCGCAGCCAGCCCAAAACCGTTGACTACATCGTGCGGGCGAGCGCCCCGCCGTCGACGACGAGCGCGGAGCCGGTGATGAAGCTGCCCGCGTCGCTCGCCAGGAGCAGCACCGGCCCCGCGAGTTCCTCCGGCCGGCCCCACCGGAGCAGCGCCGTCCGGTGGCTCACCGCCTCGATCGCCTCCTGCGAGAATACCTGCAGCGGCAGGTCGGTGAGGAACGGCCCCGGCGCGATACAGTTGACCGTGATGCCGAAGGAGCCGACGTCGAGCGCGGAGGCCCTCGTCAGCCCGATGAGCCCCGCTTTCGTCGCGGAGTAGACGTTTCGCGCCGGATACGAGCCGATCCCCATGATCGACGCGATGTGGATGATCCGGCCCCAGCGGCGTTCCTTCATCCCCGGCGTGACCGCCCGCGACAGGGCCATCGCCGAGGAAAGGTTGAGCTCGACGATCCGGTCCCAGGTCTCGTCGGTGATCTCGTCGATCGCCTGCGGGACGTTCGTGCCGGCGTTGTTGACGAGGATGTCGATCCGTCCGAGCGATGCGACCGCAGCCTCGGCCAGCCGCCGCGACTCCGATCGCTCGCATTGGTCGGCGACGACGAACGTGGCCGGCGCGCCGGTTTCGCGAGCGATCTCCGCGCAGGCGTCCCGCAGCACGTCCTCGTGCCGCCCCGACAGGCAGACCGCAGCTCCCTGGCCGGCAAGCGCCCGCGCCATGGCGAGGCCGAGCCCCTTGCCGCCGCCGGTCACGAGGGCCGTGCGGCCGCGGAGTCCGAAGAGGTCGCTTCCCCTGGCCGCCTGGTCGGCCGCGGAGACGGGGTGGTGTGGGCCGCTCATGGCTGCTGTGTCTCTCCTTTCGGATCTGGCATTGCCGGCACGACGCCGGAAGGGATGGACGAGTTTCGCACTGTTATAGCGTGGTCGCCGAGCAGGCCGCGAATGGCGGAGCGCGCTGCGAACGGCGGGCAAGCGCGAGGATTTGAAGCCCTGCGAAAGGAACGGCGTGGCGTGGCTTGTATGACTCACGGTGCCACTTCGTCCGGCGGATCCGTCATGCCGCCCGATGCCTTGGCCACGGCCTGCCGAAGAATCGGCATCGCTTGATCGATTTGGTGGGATTTTTCCCGCGGCAGGGCCGCACGTAACATTCCGTCCCGGTCGTCGCCCTGTCCTCCGAAGACGGCCGCCCGGACGCCCCGGACGGCGGGTCACGCCTGCCCTGGAGAACGCCCGATGGCCACCGCCGCAGATCAACTGACTTCGTTCGTGCGCGACTGTCTGGCCCGCGGGGTCGCCCGCGGCGACATCACGCGGGAGCTCGCCGCCGCCGGCTGGTCCGAACGCGAGGCGACGCTGGCGCTTGACGCCGACCGGGTCGGAGACATGGAGACCATCTCGCGGGCCATCGAGAATTACCACGAGCGGCGCGGCGAATTGCCGGTGAGTCTCGACGACCTCCGCGCCGACCCGCGGACGTTCGTCCGCGACATCGACGATCCGGTGACGGGCAAGCCCTACGGGTACCGCCCGACGGGCCCGCGGACCTACGAACTGACGGCGAAGTTCGATCTCGAGTCACCGCCGCAAGAGCCGCCAAACGGCAGCGTAGGGAGCCGGGACGGCTTCTTCACGCACGGCCCCGGCGCCCGCACGTTCACCGTTACCGTACCGGAGAAGCGAAGGCCGTGATTGCCGTGCTGCCGGCTTCCGTGCTGCTGGCGACAAGCCGGGAACCGGTAGCAGCCATCCGCCGGTCCCGCATGCCTCAGGCCACGAGCGCCGAGTGCCGCATTGGTAGTGTGCCTGCTTCGCGCGTTCGGCAAGCAGGTGTATCGGCGTCCTTTCCGGCACCACCACGATGAGAGGAACGCCATTTCGGCGGACTCACGGGCCCAGCAGGGCCAGGGGCACGACCAATATCCCATCCGGTCGGCGGTAGGCCTGCGGCCCGGTCGTCACGACCAGCGTGTCGAGTACGTCTTTTCCCAGCTCCCGCTGGAGCCAGAGGAGGTGTTTGACGTCGGCGTCATCGACGGTTCCCCCGAGTTTGACCTCGATCGCGACGACCCTTCCGTCAGCGCGTTCCACGATGAGGTCGATTTCCCGTTCACCGCTGAATGTCCGGAGGTGGCCCACCCGGGCCTCAGCGGCTTGGGCATACACCCGGACGGAAAGCGTCACGAGCGACTCGAACAGGTTGCCGACGAGCGGGCCCTTGCCCGGACGTTCCGCGTCATCCCCGGCGAGCAACGATGCGGCCGTTGCGCCGAGCAGCCGGGCCGCCAGGGCGGGATCGGCCAGATGGTGCTTGGGCGGATGGGTCAGCCTCGACAGGGGATTGCGGCTCGGGGCCCAGGCCGGCACGGGATCGACGATCCACAGTCGCTCCAGGACGTCGCGATACGGCATCGTGGTCCGCTTGGCCGGCTTCGTTCCTTCGCCACCGGTGGCGGCGTCGCGGATGGTCTCATAGGAAGCGGTCGTGGCCGTCGCTGCGGCGTAGGCCCGCAGCCACCGCCGGACGAGTTCCGGGCGGCGGACCCGCATGCCCATTTCATGGAGATCGGCATCGACGATCCGGGACACGTAGCCGTCGAGCTGCGAGCGCAGGGGCCGGCCGGAAAAGCCCCGGAGGCCTGGAAAGCCCGACCGCAGGATCTCGTCGACATACTCGCGCAGGCCGATGCGGCTCGTGCCTGCGACCGCCGGACGTGCGCCTTCGAGGAGCGTCGCCAGGCTGACGGTCGCCGTTTCCAGTTGTCTCTCAAAGAACGAGAGTGGCCGCATCCGCAATGTCACGATTCGACCGGCGCCCGAGTGGGTGGCCGAGTCACCCGGCGTGGCTGATCCGGCGAGCAGGAAACTGCCCGGTTCGGCGCCGTCATCGACGGCCCGTTTGACGGCGTCCCAGACTGGCGGGAATCGCTGCCACTCGTCGATCAGGAGGGGCCGGCTTCCTTCGAGCGCGAGTTGCGGGTCTGCTGCAACGACAGAGCGTTCGGCAGGGACATCGAGCCGGCGGACGGTTTTTGTCAGCCGGGCCGCCGACTCGGTCTTTCCCACGCCCTTGGGTCCCTCCAGAGCAACGGCCGGGACCGCCTTGAGGAGCTGTGAGAGCTCGTCGTCCACAACCCGAGAAATATAGGCTGATTTCCGCATCGACGGCCATTGTAGTGCACCGTTTCGCGGCTTTCTAGCGCACCATTTCTCGGCATTTTGGTGATCCGGAGCCGTGAAACCGCATGGACAACCTTTGGTCCGCGGTGTGTACGCCGGCTGAAAAGTGCTGCCGGGTCGTGGGATCCTTGGCGATGAGCAGAACGTCGTTCCAGAGTTGTTCGCACTGGCTTTCCAACCAACGGTAGTCGCGTTGGAAGACGGGCACCACGAACTGAGTCGTGCCGTTGATGATCTTCGTGAACGGGCTGTGGATTGCTTTCATTGGTAGTGTGCCTGTTTCTCGCGTTGACCGGCGATGTCACCGCGGCTACTGTTCGAACACCGGTGGACGAAAATCGGCTTCATGCCGTGTGTTTCGGGCTTGAGCGCCAGCGAAACCTCTATCCGCCGGTTTCTCTTGCTTCATCCGCCATGCGTGGAAGGAAGTCTTTCGCCGTCCGCAAGGGCGGCGATTGTTTTCGGCCTGCCCGACGAAACGTGGGCCCGAGCAACGGCAGCTCAGGCTGATGCGATGGTTCGGCTCGCCAGTGCCATCGAGCCTTACCTCGACAAGCTGAAAGCCAATCGCAGCTGTTAGCGCGATGGCGGGAGTTGTGCTTCTCCCGGCCGTGTGCAGATCCTTGCAAACTATCCTCTGGCCTTTATCGGCGTCGCCAACGTAGA
>JBIJCJ010000098.1:0-13269 GCA_044344765.1 Pirellulales bacterium
AATCTATCTTCGTTGCGAGGTCGCAGTAGGTTCCGCGAATCGCGTACTCCCGAGTCACTTCCGCGTATTTGTCGAAGCCAAAAACCTCCGCGAGAACGTCCGTCACAATCATCGACGTATCCGACTCATTGACGTCCCGAGACTTGGCCGCTTCCAGGATCGGCTTGAATCGCTTCAATCCAGCGGTCAGTCGGTCGGCAACTTTTTTTGGGATCGCCATGTGGTACTCCTAAGGCGGGGGCTACTGCCCATGAGAACCTAGGCGTAGGCGAGGAGCAAGGCCCGTTCGCAGCCGGGCCTTGGCCGGTGTTTCTAAAGGCAAAATGCCACCGCGCCATGCCAATCGTTTTCGTCCTGTCGGCCCGCCGCGCGGGCCGGATCGCCTGATCGCCATCCGGCTGGACGGGGGGTGATCGGCTGTTTCTACTTTCGTGCGAGTTCCTGCAAAGCACGCACGTAGAGAATCGCTGTGGCAGCACCGTCCCCCGGTTCGTTCGAGTACCTCGAAGCCAAGATTCGTCGCGACGCCAAAGGCACGCTCTTCGGTCGTGACTTCGAGTGGGTGTGTCAGTGGTATCTCGAACATGCGCCCCTCTACCGCGGCAAGTTCCGTCGGGTGTGGCGCTGGGCAGAGTGGCCGGATCGTTGGGGCCCTGACTGCGGCATAGACCTCGTGGCCGAAACCCACGAAGGCAAGTTGTGGGCCATCCAGGCGAAGGCGGTGGGTCCAGAACACTCGATCACGAAAGCCGAGATCAACTCGTTTCTATCGGAGTCCAACCGGCCGCAGGTCGCCTTCCGGCTTCTCATCGGAACGACGGACAACATTGGGGCAAACGCTCGCCGGACGATCGATGAGCAGGCCAAGCATGCGTCGGTGGTGCTGCGCGGCGACCTTGTGTCGGCGGATATCGCCTGGCCAACCACGGTCGGCGGTGCCGTTCCCAAGCTCAAGCGGGCCAAGCCGAAGCCGCACCAGCGAAAAGCCATCTCCGATGTTCTGCGGGGCTTCCGCAAGCATGATCGCGGCCGGCTCATCATGGCGTGCGGGACCGGCAAGACGCTGACAGGCTTGTGGATTCACGAGCGGCTGAAGAGTCGGCGAACGCTCCTGCTCGTGCCGTCGATTTCGCTCGTCCAGCAAAACCTCCGCGAGTGGGGACGGCACGCGCGTGAGGACTTCGATTTCCTCGTGGTGTGTTCCGACGAGTCAGTGGCCAGCGACCGCGACGATCCTGCCCTTCGGTACATCGCGGAGTTGGGCATCGATGTCACGACAGACGCGAAGGACATAGCGGCGTTTCTGGCCAAGCGGCGCCGCCGGCCGGCCGTCGTGATCGCGACGTATCAGTCCTCCGAACGCGTGAGCGCTGGCCAGCGCAAGGCACGCAAGTCATTCGACCTTGCCCTATGCGATGAGGCACATCGGCTTGTTGGGGATGTGCGGGGCAAGTTCGCGACCGTCCTCGATGATCGCAAGATTCGCTGCCGCCGGCGGCTCTTTATGACGGCGACGCCCCGCTACTTCACACAACGGGCACGGCAGCGAGCGGCCGACCAAGACCTCGAAGTGGCGTCGATGGACGATCCGGTGACGTTCGGCCCGGAGTTCCACGTGCTGAAGTTCTACGACGCCATCACGGCCAAGCCGACGCCGCTGTTGACCGACTATCGGGTTGTCGTAATCGGCGTAACGAACGCGGAGGCCGCCCGTTGGGTCGAGGAAGGCAAGCTGGTTCGCACGCGCGAGGGGGCTGAAACCGATGCCCGCACGTTGGCGGCGCAGATCGGCTTGGCGAAGGCGATGCGGGAGTATGACCTTCACCGCGTGATCACGTTTCACCGCTCTATTCGTAGGGCATCGCGGTTCGTGGATGCTGAGCGGCTTGATTCGCTGCCCGCCATCATCGAGACGCTGCGGCCAGCATCACGGCCGTCCGGCAAGCTCTGGGCGCGGCATATCTCAGGCGAGACTCCCGCAAGCAAGCGCGCGTCGATGCTGCGGGCGCTGGCGGACTTGCCTTCGAATACTCGCGGACTCATCGCCAACTGCGCTTGCCTTGGCGAGGGCGTTGACGTTCCTGCCCTTGATGGGATCGCATTCATAGATTCGAAATCATCGGTGGTCGACATCATTCAGGCTGTCGGTCGTGCGATTCGGCTTTCCCCTGGCAAAGCACTAGGAACGATTGTGATCACGGTCTTCGTGGAGGATCACCAGAATGCAGACGAGGTTCTCGATAGCGCGCAGTTTAAGACAGTGTGGGAGGTGCTTAATGCCTTGCGAGCACATGATCAGCGTCTTGCCGACTATCTAGATACGCTCCGCCTTACGAGGAGTCACGGCAACGGGAGCTCGACGGCGAAGCTTCCGCCCAACGTGGAGATCAGTATCCCCAATCTCGACGTTAACGAGTTTGAAAAGGCTTTTTGTGCGCGAGCCGTGACCTTTACCACTCAGCGGTCATTCGAAGACTGGGTTCGTCTCTGCCAGCAGTGGTGTCGCTCCACGCTCTCAATGTTGGCCGATATCAAGGCGAAAGAGTTATTTCGCGATGTGCCGTTGGGGCGATGGGTTTCTCAGCAACGCGTGATGTATCGAAGCCATCGCTTATTTCCGCATCAAGTCGCTGCTCTGGAGCGACTCGGGATGGTATGGACCAAGAAGGTCCCGAGGGACTTATCCTGGGCAAAGTGGCTGGAACTATGTGATGCTTGGTGCGATAAACACGGCTCGCTTGCCAGTGTTGTGCGGAACACCGTCTTTCAAGGCAGGCCAATCGGTCGTTGGCTCGGGAAGCAGCGAGCAAGGCGATCCCAAGGGCACTTGCCTAGTGCGCGCATACAAGCGCTGGAAGATCGCGGTATCGCTTGGAATCCGCATGACGACAGTTTTGAGCGTGGGTTGGCGGCGTGCGACAAATGGATATCGGAAGGAAACACTTTGTTGAACTGCGGTCGTGGAACTGTTATCGATGGTTTTCGCTTCGCAAAATGGATACACGTCCAGAGGAAACTCCATCGCGACGGCAAGCTAGCCGCGGCGAGAGTGGCTGCGCTCAACGCTCGCGGCATGGCATGGGATCCGCTCGCTATCAAGAAACAGCACTGGAATGGCTTGCTGCGAGAGTATGTGAGCGACCACGGAAGCCTGGCAACTGTTGCCCAAAATGCCATCTTCAAGGGCCGGCCGATTGGGCGGTACCTCAATCAGCGACGCAGGTTTTTCAAAGCCGGCTCGTTATCGCAGTCGGAAATTGACTTGCTAAATGCAATGGGGATGGTGTGGAGTCCCTTGTCAGCTGAACGCCAAAACATTTTGCAAATGCTCAGGGCGTGGAAGCATAAGCATGGCTCGTTTGATGGCCTAAAGAACACAACGGTCGTGCAAGGATTTCGACTTGGTGCAGCGCTCGCTCGGTGGAAGTCACGCCAACGAATGAAGTCACTAGATCCATCGATCGAAGCAGCGCTCCGAGAACTCGGTGTAGACTTCGACCAAAGACGCGGCGGGGAACGACGGCGTGAAATCGCCATCCGTCTTCTGGGCCGCTGGAAACGAAAGCATCAGACTTTTGATAACTTGACTCGTGATGTCACGGTCGACGGTTACCGCTTAGGGAGTCTGTTGCAGAAATGGCGGTTAATGTGGCGAACGGGCAAGCTAGACGCGTCTCTCGTTCGTCGCCTTAGACAGCTCGGAGTTGTCGCTGCAGCTCGGCCAGGGCGCAAGCGTGCCGCGAAATAAAATTCGGGCTGCGGTGCAGATTGGCAGGCAGGCTCGTGCTCGTGCCGCGCCGGTAATTACCGGTTCGCGTTTTCACGACCCGCGCGAATACCGTGATTTCTGGCACTTCGTCGCGACGCTTTGCAATGTCTCGCAAAGCCGGTAAAAGTTGATTGTGTTCGGCAAAAACAGTCGAAAACACTGTCTGTCGGAAGGCTCTGAAAATCCGTGTGTCGCCGGTTCGATTCCGGCCCCGTCCACTGGATCGTAAGACAAGGCTGAGAACGGCTTTCCGTTCACCGATTCGGCGGGGAATCGTGCGGCTTCGTTCGAATCCCAAGCCATCACGGCCATAGAGGACCAGGCCCGAATCCGCCTCGTGCACTTCTCCCGCGGTTGGCGGCCAACGGCTTGCCGATACCGGGGCCGTGGGAGATCATCTTTTCAGAGGAAGACTGCCGGCAGTCTTTTGTCCGGCTGGATTCCTGGGTTCATGTACCGCCGGGAGACCAATCGATGTCCATGCATGATGGTCGGTGGACTGGTGTCTGCAGGCTTGCGACGGCCGTGGTGCTCGCCTGCCTGCTGACGGGCGCGGCTCAAGCGCAGCAGCGCGGGGGGAGACGGGGGCCCAGTCCGCAGCAAATCCGGCAGATGCAGAAGGAAATGCAGTACCAGCAGCAAGAGATGATCCGCGTCCAGCAAGAGTCGGCCGCCAAGGAGAGGGAACTCATGGCGAAGTTCGACGAGAACGGGGACGGAAAGTTGTTCGGTAAGGAGAAGTTCAAGTACGAGTCCCACCTGCGGGACATCCGCTTCGGCCGGGCGCCGAACCCGTTCGCCGACATCAAGCCGGTCGGCCAGGGGCCGAAGCCCAAGAAGTAGTAGCGCGTTCGGCCCCGGGGCTATTCCGCGGCCTGGCAGACTATGGAGCAAGTCTGCCCGAGCAGGATGGGCAGGCCAGCGCCCCAGGAAGCCCTCGGCGTTGCCGCGGCTGCGCCTTCGGTCTGGGAATCCTGCGGTCGAACAAGTGGACAAAGGCCATGGACGGCTTTTTCCACGGGCAGCTTGTGAGGCAAAAAAAGCGGGCGGTGCCGTGCGCCCCCCCCCGCCTGATGCTGACTGTTCGTGGCAGCGGTCGGCCGATCAGCCGGAAACCATCGCCTTGAGGTTCTTGAGGGCCCGGACGCGGACCTTCACGCTCGCCGGCTTCGCCGGACGGTCCTGCAGCTCGCCGGTGAAGGGATTCTTCACGCCCTTCTGCGCCGGACGGGCCGGAACCTTCCGCCGCTCGATCTTCACCAGGCCGGGGATCGAGAACACGCCGATGCCCGAGCCCTTGAGAGCCTTGGTGATCTCGTGGGTCAGGGCCTCCATCACGGCCACGACGTCCTTCTTCTGCAGGCCGGTCGTCTCCGAGATGCTCCGCATGATCTCGGTCTTCGTCATGGGCTTGCTACCCGACTTCTTCGCCATCGCCGACTCCTCTGAAAACGGAAAGGAAAATTGTGTGCGGCAGAACCCCCGCCGCGCCTGGAAAACTCGGCTGAAAACGCCGAACGCGAGGCTGATTAGACTTTCGGGAAAAGAAAATGCAAGGCGAAAAGTTGGGTTTGGGGGCCGGAAACAGGCCTCTTCCAGGCTCTGCCTGCAGCTTTTTGGCCGCCGGGCCCCGTTTGTCGGCGGGCCTCCGGTCGCCGTAAGATGAGCGAATGTGGCGTCATAGGAAGCGATTTTTGGTCGCCAGCCGCCACGCCGGGAAGCACCCCATGGCCGCACCATTCGCCGGAACACTGTCGCTCCGGGGCCTCCCGGGCCGCGGGTGGTCGGGGGCGAGCGGAGCGGCACGGTGGGGCTGCGGGATCGTCGCCGTGGTCTTCGGGGCCGTCGTGCCGGCCGCCGTCCGCGGCGCGGAGGACGGCGCCGATGCCGTCGAGGTGGCCGACGGCGAGGCACTCGACCGCGGCCTGGATCTCCCCACCGATCGCCAGCAAGAACGAGTGCTGGACCGGGCACGCCGTCTGGTGGCCGACGGCGCGTGGAGCGACGCGGCGACATTGCTCGACGAGATCCTCGGCGCGGATCGCGACTCCTTCTTCAAATCGCGGGAGACTCGTGTCGACGGCCCGTGGAGCAGCGTAAAGACAGAGGCGGCGCGGCTGATCCGGTCGTTGCCGCAGGCTGGCCGCACCGCCTACGAGCTCCAGTTCCGAGCCCGCGCGGATCGGCTGCTCGCGGACGCCATCGCAGCCGACGACTCCACGGCGATCGTGGCTGTGGCCCGCCGGTGGTTCGCCACGCCGGCCGGGCAGAGGGCCGCGCTTCTGGTGGCCCTCGAGGCGCTGGAGTCGGGCCAGCCGCTCGCGGCCACGGCCTGGCTCGAGCGGCTGTCCGCAGCCGATGCGGCGACCGAGCCCACGGTCGCCCTGATGCGGGCGTGGGCGCGAGACCGGGCGGGGGATGCCGCCGGCGCGGCGGCCGTCCTCGAAAGGGCCCGCGCGGGCGGACGGGGTGTCGTACGGGTCGGCGGCCGCGAAGTGTCGATTTCGTTTCCACCGGACCGCGGTCTCCAGTGGCTGCGCGAACTCGGCGGCAGCGTCGGCAACGCGGCGGGCGACGGCGAATGGCTGCAGCTCCGGGGCGATGCCAGGCGCAACGCAGTCTCCGTCGCCTCGCGGCCGCTGCTCGTGCCTCGGTATCGCGTGCCGCTGTCCCGCCATCCGGAGGAGAGCCGCCAGCTCGACAAGCTGCGCCGCGAGTTTGCCGACCAGGGCACGGTCCCGTGGCCGGCTTGTGCGCCGCTGGCCGTCGGCGGGACGATCCTCGCCCGTGCGCCGCTCGGCCTGCTGGCGGTCGATTTCGCGACCGGCAAGCGGATCTGGCTCCAGGCCGGGCCGCGGGCGGCTGCCGACGCGTCGGCGGAGGGCAGCCGCGAAGCCCAGGGCCGGACGTTCGACGACTTCACCAGCGGCGGCATTTCGAGCGACGGTCGCCTGGCGTTCGCGGTCGAAACGCACCCCGTCGTGCTCGCCGGGCGGTCGATGGCCGGTGATCCGTTCATGTCGCCGCGGGCTCCGGCATGGCGCGGGGGCAACACGCTTTCCGCGTATGAGATCACCGGCGGCAGGCTCGCCTGGCGGCTGCCCTTCCGCCCCGGCGACGCCGGCCCGTCTGCTGGGGCGATCGAGTCTGAAGTATGGTTCGCGGGGGCGCCGCTCGTCGCCGGCGATCGTCTGTATGTGCTCGTCGAGCAGGGGGCGGAACTGCGGCTCGACGTGCTCGCCGCCGCCGACGGTAGCGTGGTCTGGTCGCAGCCGCTGGCGGAATTGGACGAGGATCATGCGATCACCGGACGGGCTGGGGCCGCCCGCCGGCTCGCCGGCGCCATGCCGGCGCTGGGCGACGGCGTGCTCGTCTGTCCTCTGGGTGCCGGTACGGTGGTCGCCGTCGACGTGTCTAATCGGACGCTTCTCTGGGCATACGACTACGCCCGCAGTCCCCGGGATGCGGACGAGGCGGCGCTGCTCAACGGTCGCCTGCGCGGGCTTGGCGGCGGGCTGCGTGGAGCCGCACTTGCCGATGTGCAGCCTGGCCGGCCCCGTGCCGGCTGGTGCGACGACGGTCCGATCATCGCGGCCGGCCGCGTGCTGCTCACGCCACGCGACTCCGACGAACTGCACTGCCTCGACCTCCAGGACGGTGGCTTGATCTGGAAGACGCCGCGCGGGAGCCGGCTGCAGGTGGCGGGGGTCGTGGATGGTCGGGTGTTCGTGGTGGCCAGGGACGGGGTCGAGATGCTGGCCCTCGCCAATGGTCGCCCGGCGTGGAGGCGCGGTTTCGAGCCGGGTGTCGCGGCCAGCGGCCGGGGTATCCTCACCACCGACCGCCTGTTCCTGCCGCTCGACGCGCCGGAGGTCGTGGAGATCGCGCTGGACGACGGCACGATCCGGGGGCGGTCGCCGGCCCGCGGGGGAGCCGTTCCCGGCAACCTCGTCGCCTATCGCGGCGAGGTGATCTCGCTGGGAGTGGATGCGATCGACGTGTTTCATCAGGCTGCGGCGGTCGAGGCGCGGGTCGAGACCGCCGCCCGCGACCCGCGCGTGCCGTCCAAGGAGGCCTTCTGGGAAGCGCAGCTGATGCTCGAACGCGGCGCGGTGCGGGCCGGCCTCGAGCGGCTGCGCGACGTGGTGCGAACCGGCGACCCGCCGCCGCCACCGGATGCGTTGGCGATGGCGCTGGCGTTCGCGTTGCGCCGCGACTGGGCGGCGGCCGTGCCGCTGTGGCGTGACTGCCTGCCGGCATCAGGCCTCACGCCCGCGGCCCGCGCCGCGCTGCACGCGGTGGTCGATGGCTCCCTCGAGACCGGTGATCTCGCCGCGGCATGGGCCGCCTGGCGCGAGCTCTTCGTCCGTGGCCGCGACGGCGATTCCGCATCCACCGCCGATGCCGGTGATCCGCGGTGCGTCGTGACGGAGGAGCGTTGGCTGCGGGGAAGGTTGGATCGGGTTTGGAGCCTGGGCGGAGCCCCACTGCAGGCCGAGATCGACGCGGCGCTGGCGGCGGAACTGTCGGCCGCCGCGGACGCCGACGCGGTCGGCCGGGAGCGGGCGCTCGAGCGGCTCGCCGCGGTGGCAGGGACGCGGCCCGCCGGGATGGCGGCCCGCGAGCGGCTGGCGGCCTCGTTCGCCGCGCTGCTCGATGCGGCGGCGGAGAACGACGACGGGCTGCGGACGTTGGCGGTGCGGCGGGATTTCCTGCTCGTCGATCTGGCGAGGTCGGGCGACGATCGGCAACGGGCTGCAGCCAAGGAAGCCATCGCCGCCGTGCGCCGCGGCCTCGAGCCCGCAGGCGGCGCGGAGTCGGCGGACGTGGCGACGGCATGGCCCCTTGGACGCGTCGAGGTGCGGCGGTCGACCGCGGAACGGACCGCCGCCGATGAGACACGATCGCGGCTGGTGCCGGTCGGTCTCGATGAGGCGCCCGAATCATTCGTGCCTGGGCTCACGGCGGCGTGCGACGCCCAGCAGGGGCGGCTCTTGTTCGTCGATCGCTTCGGTCGCCGGCTCGGCGATCCGGTGGCCGTGCACGACACCGGCCGCCTCGGCGTCCCGCTCTTCGACCAGGTGGGGCTCGGGGCGGCGGCACTGGGACGCATGGTTTTCGTCCGTTCGGGAGCCGCCATCACGGCGGTCGATCTCTCGGGGCGGGGCAGCAGGAAACTCTGGGGCACGAGTGACGCCGGGCGGCCGGGCGTACGGTTTCGCCTGCCCGGCCCCGCCATTCCGCGCAACGGCGCCGTGCCCCTGGGCATGCGGATCGTCGAGCCCGAGGCCGCGGCGGTCCCCGCGGCCGTCTGGGGGCGGCCGGTCACCGGCGGGGTCCCGGTGATGGTGGGGCATTCGCTGGTCGTGCACGATCCCGCCACCGGCGACGTGCTCTGGGAACGGCATGGGCTGCCGCCGGCGGTGGATCTGCTGAACGATGACGACGTGGTGTGCGTGGGAACCGCCGACGGCCGGCGCTCCGTCGTGATGTCACTGATCGACGGCCGCGTGCTCCACGACATCGAACTGCCCGACCGGCGCCGGCGGCTGGTCACCTGCGGCCGGCACGTGCTCGCCATCGGGCAGATCGACGCGAATGTGGAAGGTGGTGTCGCCCACACGGTGCCTCTCGAGGCGGTCGACGTGGCGACTCGGGCGACGACCCGGCTGGGTGAGTTTGCCGGTGGGGCGCGGGCCTGCCCGTTCGCGCCGGGCATGGTGGCCGTCTTGGAACCGGCAGGCCGCCTGACGGTGCTTGACGTCGTCGGGCAGCGGGTCGCATTTCGCACCCAACTCCCGGCCATGCCGCCAACCATTGATCTCGTGGAGGTGCGGCCGTGGGAGGACAGGCTGCTGGTGTGTGCGGGCCGGCGGGAGGAACGCGACGACGACCAGCATGACCGGCACGCCATCGCGCCGCTGCAGCAGATGCTGATCGCCGGCGTCGCGAACCAGCCGTTGGACTTCTGCGTGTGGGCGGTCGATCGGGGCTCGGGCGCGGTGCTGTGGGACGTGCCGGCGACGGTGGCGAGACACTGCCTGTTGGCCGGGCAGCCCGCCGGCCTGCCGGTGCTCGTCTTCGCCCGGCAGATCCAGCGGCATCACGATCGCGAGAGCACGCACCTCAGTGTCCTGTGCCTCGACAAGCGGACCGGGCATGCGGTGCTCGAGGACGATCGGATTCCCGCCCAGCCGCACCTGCTCTTCGGCTGCGACGTGGTCGGGGATCCCGGGCGGCATCGGATCACGGTCCGCGAGTTTGGTGGCGATCCGCAGCGGGTCGTGCTCGAGTTCACCGGCGGCCCGCTGCCGCCCCGACCGCCGCACCAGGGCGTCGGTCGGCCGGCCAAGGCGCGGGGGCTGTTCGAAGACTGGGGCCGCTGGCTCGAGCCCTGGCTGCCCGGGCGGGGATCTTGAAGCCGTGCAATCGCCTCCATCTTCAATTTCGTCGCGTTCGTCGCCACTCCGTCGCCTCGTGGCCGTGGTCGCCGCCTGCGCGTGCGGTCTGCCCGCGGTGCGGACCGCCGCCGGAGGCGATCCGCAGGTCGAGCAGGTGGTCGCCAAGGGGCTCGACTGGCTGGCGGCCCGGCAGTCGCGACGCGGGAGCTGGTCGGCCAACGAGGGCCGCTATCCGACGGCGATGACGGCGCTGGCCGGCACGGCGCTGCTCATGGAGGGCTCGACGACCACCCAGGGCCGATATGCCGAGCCGGTGCGGAACGCGGTGGACTATCTCGTGTCGCGGGCGCGGCCCAACGGCCTGATCGGCGACCCGAAGAACGACGATCGCTACACCTACGGCCATGGCTTCGCGATGCTCTTCCTCTCGCAGGTGCTGGGCGAGGAGGAGGACGAGCGACGCCGCGAGGAGCTGGTGCAGGTGCTCACCAAGGCGGTCGAGTTCTCGGGGCGGGCCCAGACCAAGGACGGCGGCTGGGGATACGTGAGCGCCAAGGACGGCAACGACTTCGACGAAGGCTCGACGACGATCACCCAGGTGCAGGGCCTGCGCGGCTGCCGCAACGCCGGCATCCCGGTGCCGCGGGAGATCATCGCCAAGGCGATCGCCTACATCCATGCCTGCACGATGCCCGACGGCGGCGTGCAGTACAGCTCCAAGGGGGGCGGCGGGCGGCCGGCGATCTCGGCGGCCGCCATCGCCTGCCTTTTCAACGCCGGCGAGGAGGACGACACGCACGTGCCGCGGATGATCGCCTACGCCGACAAGCACCTGGGCAACATCGCCAACAACAGTTTCGGGCACTGGCACTACGCCCACTTCTATTACGCACAGGTCATGTATCGCGCGGGAGGCCGGAAATGGGAGGCCTACCGCGGCCAGGTGGAGAAGCGGCTGCTCTCCGAGGCGCAGGCTGACCGGGCGGGCATGCACTGGCCGCAGGGGTACATCGGGCCCGTCTACACGACGGCCACGAACCTCACGATTCTCCAGCTCGACAAGGCCGCGCTTCCGATCTACCAACGTTGATGCGACGATGACCCTGCGGGGCGGCCGCCCGGCCGCGCCCGACCCACCGCCTTCGGAGCCCCGCATGACGCAGTCCACCGCCCCGGCCGTCGAACGCCTGCCCGCCGCCCGCGACCGGATCCTCGAGCAGCTCGCGCGGGTGATCGTCGGGCAGTCGGCGGTGATCGAGGAACTGCTGATCTGCCTGTTCAGCCGCGGCCACTGCCTGCTCGAGGGCGTACCCGGGCTGGCCAAGACGCTCCTCATCAGCACGCTGGCCCGCAGCCTCGACCTGTCCTTCAGCCGCATCCAGTTCACGCCCGACCTGATGCCCGCCGACATCACAGGCACCGACGTGCTGGAGGAGGACAAGGCGACCGGCACTCGGCAGGTGCGGTTCCTGGAGGGGCCGCTGTTCGCCAACGTCGTGCTCGCCGACGAGATCAACCGCACGCCCCCTAAGACCCAGGCGGCGCTCCTCGAGGCGATGCAGGAGCGGCAGGTGAGCGTGGGCCGCGTGCGGCACCGGCTCGCCGACCCGTTCTTCGTGCTCGCCACGCAAAACCCGATCGAGCAGGAAGGCACCTACCCGCTGCCCGAGGCGCAGCAGGATCGCTTCATGTTCAAGGTGTTCGTCCGCTATCCGACCTTCGACGAGGAGTTCGAGATCGCCCGGCGGACCACGGGACTGCCCGCCGCGGACGCCGAGCCGGTGCTGACCGCCGCCGACATCCTGGCGCTGCAGCGCAGCGTCCGCGAGGTGCCGGTGAGCGACCATCTCGTCCGCTATGCCTTGGCGGTCGTGCGGCAGACGCGGGCCGGGGAGCCGGGAGTGCCCGCTTTCGTCGCCGACCAGCTCACGTGGGGCGCCGGGCCGCGGGCCGTGCAGTTCCTCGTCCTCGGGGCGAAGGCCCGGGCCCTGCTCCAGGGCCGCAGCCACGTCACCGTCGACGACATCCAGGCGCTGGCCGCACCGGTGCTGCGGCACCGGATCGTGGTCGGCTTCGCCGCCGAAAGCGAGGGCGTCACGCCCGACACGATCATTCGGCGGATCATCGAGAGCACCCCGGCCAGAGAGGACGAGCTGACGCGTGACCCGCGGTTCCAGACGATATTTGCGTCCTGACGCGATCGCCCGCATTGCCCGGCTCGAGCTCCGCGCCCGGGCCGTCGTGGAGGGTGTGCTCGCCGGTCTGCACAAGAGTCCCTTCAAGGGGCAGAGCGTGGAGTTCCTCCAGCACCGCGAGTACGCCCGCGGGGACGACCTGCGGCGCGTGGACTGGAAGGTCTGGGGGCGGCAGGACCGGCTCACGGTGAAGGAGTTCGAGGAGGAGACGAACCTCCGGCTCACGCTCCTCGTGGACGGCTCGGCGAGCATGGACTACCAGCCGGACCGGCCCGCGGCCGCCGCGGCCCGGCTCGGCAAGTACGACTGCGCCGCTACGCTGGCGGCGAGCCTCGCCTGGCTGGCGCTCTCGCACGGCGACGCCGTGGGCTGTGCCGTGTTCGACGATCGCGTCCGCGGCGCCGTGCCGGCGCGGACGGCGCGGTCGCACCTGGCTAGCATCGTGGAGCTGCTCGAGCGGCCGCGGGCCGGCCGGGCCACCGCCTTCGCGCCGGTGCTGAGGCAGGTCGCCGAGACGCTGCCGCCGCGCGGGCTCGTGGTCGTCGTCACCGACCTGCTCGGCGACCGCGACGGCGTGTTCCAAGGCCTGCGGCTCCTCCGCAAGCGCGGGCACGACCTCGTGCTGCTGCATGTCATGGACGACGACGAGCTCGACTTTCCGTTCACCGGCCCGACCCGGTTCGAGGGGCTCGAACTGCCCGAACACGTGGCCTGTAACCCGCGGGCGCTGCGGGCGGGCTACATGGCGGCGTTGGAGGCGTTTCTCGCCGACGCCAGACGCCGGGCCGCCACGGATCGCTGCGACTATGCGCTCGTCCGCACCGGCGAGCCGGTCGATGCGGTGCTGGTCAAGTTGCTCTCGCGGCGGGCGAGCATGGCCGTCTGACTTTCCGTGGACAAAGCT
>JBIJCJ010000004.1:0-40078 GCA_044344765.1 Pirellulales bacterium
GTCGGTGCGGGTCTGCGTGTCGGGGGGCGCGCCGTTGCGGCGGCGGACGGCCGACTTCTTCGCGGCGGCGGGCGTGCCGCTGGTGGAAGGCTATGGCCTTGCCGAGGCCGGCCCGGTCGTGACGCTCTCCAATCCACGGATCGCGCGGCCGGGCACGGTGGGCCCGCCGCTGGCCGGCGTGGAACTGCGACTCGACGATCAGGCCGACGGGGAAGTGCTCGTGCGGACACCGAGCCGCGCCCTGGGGATCGTGCGGCCACCGGCCGCCACCGCGCGGGCCCCCATGCCGGCGGCGCTCGAGCCCGTGCCGGAATGGCTGCGCACGGGCGATCGCGGCGTGATCGACGAGGCCGGTCACCTGCGGATCACGGGGCGGCTCTCCGAGCGGCTCGTGCTCGCGACCGGGCTCAAGGTGCCGCCCGCCGAGGTCGAGCGGGCGCTTGCCGAGGATCAGGCGGTGGCCCAGGTGTGCGTCGTGGGCGACGGCCTGCGGTGGCCCGTGGCGCTCGTGGTGCCGGAGCCGGCCCTGGTGCGGGCGCTGGTGCGGCGGCTGCGGCTGCCGGTGTTCAGCCGCCGGGCGGCGCTACGCCATCCGCAGGTCGTGGCCTGGATGGCCCGGCGGATCGGGCGGCGTCAGCGGCGGCTGCCGACGGCCTGGCGGGTGCGGCGGGTCGTGCTCGTGGGCCGGCCGTTCGACGCCGACCGCGGCGAGGCGACGCCATCCTTCAAGCTCAAGCGGGTGGCAATCGCCGCGCACTTCGCGCCGGCCGTCACCGCGGCGGCGGCCGCGCGGCCGCCGCGCTGGGTCGGCACGGTGCCGACCGACCGCGCGACCGACGATCACGCAGCGAGGCGAGAGATGACGAAGCGATCGTGGCTGACGGAATGCCTGTGGGTCGGTGAACGGGCGGCGGGCAATGGCTTCGCCACGGCCGCCGCCGCCACGGCGCTGCCGCTGCGCTGCCCGGTGGCCGACGTGCTCGGCCGCGCGACCGCGGCGCTCGCGCAGCTGCGGGCGGAGGGGCGGCTGTACGACGCGATCGCGGGCGGGCCGCCTCCGCGGCCGCCACTGGCCGACGCTCCCGCTCCGCCCGCCGGCCGGTTCTCCGTCGCCGCGGAGGAGGCGCTAGGGTCGGCCGGTGTGTGGGGGCTGGCCGTGCCGGCGCGGTTCGGCGGCGCGGAGGCCGGCGTGCAGGAGCTGGCCCGCGCGATCACGCAGGTCGCCGCCGACTGCCCCACGGCCGCCGGCATGCTCGCCGTGCACTCGTCGATCGGCGCGGTCTCGGCGCTGGCCGCGTTCGGCAGCGAGGCGCAGCAGGCACGGCACCTCCCCGCGCTGGCGGCGGGCCGGCCGCTCTCGATCTTCGGCGGTACCGAGCCCGAGGTGGGCTGCGACCTCGGCGCGGTGCGGGCGACGCTCGCGCGGCAGGATGGCGGCCTTGCGCTCACGGGCACGAAAATGTTCATCACCGGCGCCCGGCACGGCCGCCTCGTGAAGGTGCTGGCCCAGCTCGACGGCCTGCCGACCGTGGCCCTCGTCCATCTGCCCGCCGCCGACGGGCCGACGTTTCGTCTCCTTCCCTACGCCATCCATCCGCTCAAGCACGCCGACAATGCCGCGTTCGAGTTTGATCGCTTTCCCGTCGCCGTGGACGATCTGCTCGCCCCGCCGGCCGGCCGCGACGGCATGGCGATCGTCTGGCACGGGCTCAACCGCGGGCGTGTCACGCTCGCCGCCCAGGCGGCCGGCACGCTGCGGATCCTGCTCGGGCACGCCGTGGATCACGCCCGGCGGCGGACTACCTGGGGCCACCCGATCGCCACGCGTGAGCTCGTGCAGGGGCGGCTGGCGCGGATCGCCGCCGGAGTCGTCGCCTGCGACGCGCTGGCCGCGTGGGCGGCTGCCGCGATCGACGCGGGCCAGACCGGCGAGCTGGAGGCGATCACCGCCAAGATCGTCGCCAGCACCTGCGTCCGCGAGGGGGCGATCGACGCGCTCGGCATCCACGGCGGCCGGGCCTTCCTCGTCGGCCATCCGCTGGGCGACTCATTCCACGACCACTTCGCCGTCACGGTCTACGAGGGGGAGAGCGATCTCCTCGGCCTGGCCCTCTTCAAGGGGCTGGCGAAGGCCCATCCGCTGGCCGCGCGGGCCGACGACTCGGCGCTGCGACGGGCCGGCGGCTGGCTCGCGTGGCGGGCGTCACGGCTGGCGGCCGGTGGCGGCGCCGGCGAAGCTGCCATCGGTCCCGATCACCTGCGGGCCCACGCGGCGCGGGCCCGCAGGCAGATGGCCGGGGCTGCGACGCGGATCGACCGTGCCATCCGCCGGCATGGCCGGCGGCTCGCCGAGCGGCAGCTCGAGGTGGCCGCGCTGGCGGCGGAGGTCCGCGAACTGGCGAGCGTGCTCGCGGTCGCCCATCACGCCGCCGCGGCTGACGCCCGCACCGTGGCCGCGGCCGATTGCTGGTGCCGGCTGGCGACGGCGCGAGCCCGCGGCGGGCGGCTCACGTCCGCCGATCACGCGGCGCTGGCGGCGGTCGGCCGCACGGTCGCCGCGGAGTGAAGCTCTTGCGGACCTGGAGCCGTGTTTGCTTCTGGAGCGGCGGTCTGTCTTCTATAGCGGCGGTCTCTGACCGTCGATGCCCGGGCGTCGATCACTCGCCGGCGGCGACGAGCGCCCGTTGCCCTTGAAGCCCGAAGCGCGAGCTGAGGGAATACGCGTCGCTTCAGCGGAAACCGATCCGTATTCCCTCGGCTCGCGCCTCGGGCTTCCCGGCACACGGGCACGTAGCCGCACCCGGAGCGATCACCGGCACTCGGGCACGTAGTTACACCCGGAGCATTGCACGGCACCCGGGCACGTAGCCACACCCGGAGCATTGCACGGGACTCGGACACGAAGCCGCACCCGGAGCATTGCACGGCACACGGACACGTAGCCGCACACACACATGCCTGGGCCTGCGTGCCCCGGCGTCGATCACTCGCCGGCGGCGACGAGGGCCGGCCACCAGCTGCACAGATACCAGGCACGCGGCGTGGTCAGCTCCGCGAAGGCGTCGAGCGTGACCCGCCCGCCGGCCCCGGCGTCGCCGCCGAGCACCTCGTCGAGGAGCCCCTTGGGCTTCGAGTATTTCACGACGCGGGCGGTCGTGTCGGTGAGCCCGGCGAGCTCGACGGCGCGGGCTACGGCGTCCTCCAGAAATCCGATCCGATCGACGAGCCCGGCCTCCTTGGCCTGCTGGGCGGTGAAGATCTGCCCGGTGGCCACCTTGTCCACGGCCTCCGCGTCGAGCTTGGGCCGTCCCTGGCGGACGATCTCCTTGAACCGCACGAACATGTCTTCCACGAGCGCCTTGAGCAGCCGCCGCTCGCGGTCGGCGAGCTCGGGCGTGCGGTCCTTCGTGGGGCTGAGCATCTCCTTGAGGGGGCCGCTGGCGACGGAGTCGTCGCGGACGTCGAACCGCTTGAGCATCTTCGAGACATCGAAGCGGGGGATGATGACGCCGATCGAGCCCGTGAGCGTCGCCGGCTCGGCGAAGATCACGTCGTCGCGGCCGCCGTTGGCCATGGCCACGTAATAGCCGCCGCTGGCCGCGATCCCGCCCATGCTCACCACCACTGGCAGTTCGCGTTTGGCGACGAGCTGGCCGAGCCGGTGGTGGATCTCGTCGCTGCCGCTCACCGTGCCGCCGGGCGAATCGACCCGGAGCACCACCGCCTTGACGCTCTCGTCCTCGGCGACGCGATCGAGCTGGGAGCGGATGAAGCCCTCGCCCCCCATGATCGGGCCGGCGAGCGTCACGATCGCCACCTTGGCCGACGCCGACTTCGAGAGCGAGTGGTACTTCTCCACCACGCGGCCGTCCCGCTGGAAATACTGGGCGTAGGCTCCGGCGCTGCCGAGGGCCGCCAGGAGCGAGATGCCCGCCACCGTCCACGCGATCCGCGTCCCCCAGCGACCCCAGGGGCTGGCGTGCTCGAGAACCACGCGGGTCGGCGGCTGGCGTTCGATCTCCATCGTCTTGTCTCCTACGGAACGGCGGGGAAGGCGCGGTCCGTCGAATAGTGTACGCCGTTTCCGCCACGACAGCGTGGTTGCCACGCCGAGCCCGCTGCGGCTACCCTGACCGGGCTCACCGTTCGTATCGATCCGTTCCCGCCAGGAGTCTCGCCACGTGTTCGTCTGTGTCAGCACGCAATGTCTGCCCGCCCTGCCGCTCGCCCAGGCGATGGAGCGGCTGGCGGAACTCGAGTTCACCGCGGTGGAGCTCGACGTGCACGAGCAGGGCGGGCACCTCGAGCCGGCGCAGGTCGCGGCCGATCCGGAGGCGGCGATCGCGGCCTGCAGCGACCTGCAGCGGCTGCGTCCGGTGGCCGTCTCCTTCGCGGCCCCCGAGTCGCCGGAGCTCTACGATCGCTTCCTCGCCTGCTGCCGCCTCGCCAAGGCCCTGGGGGTGGTGACGCTGGTGGTCGAGTCGTCGGAACTGGGCACGCCCTTCAACGGCGAGATCGAGCGGCTGCGGAAGCTGGTGGCCATCGCCGCCGGCCTGGGCATCGTGGTGGGCGTGAAGACCGAGGCGGGGCGGATGACGCAGGACGCCGAGACGACCGCCTCGCTGTGCCGCAACGTCCCCGGGCTGAACGTGACCCTCGACCCCAGTCACTTCATCTTCGGCCACAAGAAGCCGGCGTCATGGGAGTCGATCCTGAAGTACGTCTGCCACGTCCACCTCCGCGACACCAAGCCCGACGCGTTTCAGGTGCGGATCGGCCAGGGCAACGTCGAATACGGCAAGCTGGTTTCCCAGCTGGAACGGGTCGGCTACAAGCGGGCGCTGTGCGCCCATCTGCCGCCGCTCGAGGGCGTGGATCAGGTCGCCGAACTCCGCAAGATGCGGCTCCTGCTCGAAAGCCTGCTGTGAAACGCCCTTCCAGGAAGCCATTCCTGGCTGTCCTGTGAACCGCGAATGGTGTTGGCGACCCCGTTTGCGCCTCTGCCTCTGGGAGAGGCCGGCCGCAGGCCGGATGAGGGTGCCGCTGATGAGGCTGCTCGGATTTTCCTGCACCCTTACTCCGGCCCTCTCCCAGGGGGAGAGAGAGGCTACCGCAGCGTGCTGCCCGTGGCTTCGGCGCGGCTGGCCATCTCGGCGTAGGCCTGCGACTGGGCGTCGTCCCCTTCCTCGGCATACATCGTCGAGAGGTTGCCGTAGGGGACGGCCAGCGACCGCTCCTCCAGCTGGCTCTTGTCCACGGCGGTGACCATGAGTTCGACGCCGCGCCGGCTCAGGGCCAGGGCGTCCTCCCGACGGTCCACCTGCCAGTAGGAGATGGCCATGCTCACGTACGACTCACCGATGCGGCCCAGATCGCCGTCGCGGGCGAAGCCGTCGCTGCCCTCCCAGAGCGGCACGGTGCGGTCGAACCAGGTCACGGCCGTCGCGTGGTCGCCCCGTTGCAGGCTGTGCATGATGCCGATGCGGAACATGAGCTCGCCCATCTTTTTCCGCTCGGCGGTGGTCAGTTCCCGCTGCTCGGCGCCGCGTTCCAGGTAGGCGGCGGTGAGCGTGGCGTTGTCGAGCAGGTCGGTGGCGTCGCCCCGCTTCTGGGCGGCGGCGAGCGCGTCGGCGAGGCCCTGCCCCGTCTCCCAGTCGATCTGCCGGCGCCGCCAGGGGTCGGCGACGGTCTGGCCCATCCGATCCCGCAGGGCCAGCATCCGCTTCACCCAGGGCAAGGGTTCGCCCGCCTCGGCCGAGCCGGCGGAGGCGGCCAGGGCGCCGCGGCAGAGCTGCAGCTCCAGCGTTTGCCGTTCGACCTCGGTGCCCTGGAACTCGGTCACGAGAGTCTCGGCCCGCGAGATCCACTTGGGGATCACCCGGCCCTTCTGCTGCCAGGTGCCGCGGGCGATGGCCAGGGCGGTGCCGAGGTGGGCGTCGAGCAGCACCTCGCGGGCGGCCGTCTGCACGGCGGGGGCCCGCTTGACCAGCAGAGGCGAGCCGCGGCGAATCGCCTCGGCGAAGTGCCGCACCGCGGCGTGGTGGTCGGGTGCCGAGCCGGTCAGGGCCGCGCGGCCGAGGAGCCGTTCGGCCTGGGCCACCACCAGCGGCGACGGATTATCCCCCGCCTGCACGGCCGCCAGCACGACCCGGGCCTCCTCGGGACGGTCGAGGGCCAGCAGTGCCGTGGCGTGCTTGAGCTGGGTCCAGGCGTCGGCGGGATCGAGCCGCGTGGCGGTCTCCGCGAGCTTGAGCGCCTGCGTCCACTTGCCCTGTTCCGTGGTCATGCGGAGCAGGAGGCGATGGGCCCGCACGTGCCGCGGATCGATCTGGATGGCGCACTGCAGGTCGGCGACGGCATAGGCGGAGCACGACTCGATCTCGCTCTCGGCGCGGAGCACGAACGACTCGGGGTCGAGCGGCTCGATCATGATCGCGGTGGCCGCCTGCGTGCCCGGCTTCACGCTCAGGATCACGCCGCGTTCCGGATACACCTCGCCGATCGAGACTCCCTGGTCGTCGAAGATCGTGACGGTGCGGATGTCCGCGATCTCGAGCTGGCGGGCGAGTTCGGCGACCGGCACGGGATCGGCGAGCTTGACGAGGATCGTGGCTACGGTGTCGGCCTCGACCGTGACATCGACCCGCTCGAAGGGTTCGAGCTTCCAAGTGAAGCCGGTCGTTCCGTCACCGTGGTCGAGCGCCTCGCCGGCGCCCCACGACGCCAGCAGTTCCGCGCGGGTGGTCTTGCCGGGATTGACGCCCCGGAAACTGGCCGGGTCGATCGAGAGCGTCGGCATCTCGTCGGGGGTCGCGGCGACCGGCGCGGTCACCTTGGCGGCGGGTGCGGCGGCCTGCGGCTGCTCGGCCGTCGGCTTGGCGACGATCGGCGGCTGCGGCTGCTCGGTCGTCGGCTTGGCGACGTTCGCCGTCGGCTTGGGCAGTTGGGCGACGCGGTCGTTGATCCAGCGCTTGAGGGGGCCGGTTTCCGGTCCAGTGGGGGGCTTGGGCGCGGCCGGCGTGGGTGACCGCGTGCCCGGCGGGCCGTCGGCGGCCGCGACCGGCACGAGTGCGGTCCATGGCGTCGTGCCACTCCGTCCTTCAGCGGTGGTCACCGGTGCGGATGCGGTTTCGGCAAGAGGCGCCGGGGCGGCTTCGCGACCTGCTGCCGCGGCGATCGGCGCTGTAGCGTCGCCGTTGGAGTCGACCCAGCCCGGCAGCCGCATGAGCGTGCGCGGAGCCCGCTGTGGCTCCGCCGCCGTGGCGACGACCGCACATGTGCAGGCGGTGAGCAGGAAGGCGTGCAATCCTGGCGACGAATGGCTCCGCAGCATGGCCACGACAAGTACCTCCGTGAACGACGCACCGAGCATCCAGCCCGGTCGCGGGGGGACGGTAGGCTTCCCATGCCGCCCAGTCCAGAGCAGACTGCGGCCGAAAATTGGGCGTGAGGACGATTTGGAAGCCCCCGGCGGGAGCCGGGGGGTGACGGGTTGATCCACGGATTCGGGGAGGAACGGGTGAGGATTTCAAGAAGCCTACGGAGTGGACCGCGTCACCCCCGGGCTTCCGCCCGGGGGTGACGCGGAGGAACGGGTGAGGAAGATTTGGATGCTCCCGGTAGTGCGCCTGCCCAGGTTTCGCCGGCTGCGGTCCGGGCCGCGGTAGACTTGCGGCGGTGATACCGGTCGCAGCAACGCTTCCCTTCCTCTCCGAAACACGATGCAGCACGTGGTTGTGATCGGCGGTGGCCTGGCCGGACTCGCCGCCGCCGAGGCGCTCCTCGTGGCGCCGTCGTGTCGGGTGACCGTCGTCGAGTCCACGGGACGACCGGGCGGCGTGATCGCGACCGTGCAACGCGACGGCTGGCTGGTGGAGCGGTCGGCCGACAACTTTCTCGCCGTCCGGCCCGAGGGCGTGGAGCTCGTGGAGCGGCTCGGCCTCGCCGGGGAACTCGTGGGCGTCGATCCACGGGTGCGGCGGGCGCTCATCTGGTATGCGGGGCGGGCCGTTCCGGCGCCGACAGGCTTCCGCCTCCTCGCCCCCGGCCGCGCCGACGGCATCCTCGGCACGCCGCTGCTGTCGCCGCTCGGCAGGCTGCGGCTGCTCGCGGAGCGGTTCATTCCGGCACGCGATGCGTCGGCTGCGGACGAGTCGCTGGAATCGTTCGCGGTGCGGCGGCTGGGCAGGCAGGCGTTCGAACGGCTCGTGCAGCCGCTCGCGGCCGGCATCTGGACGGCCGACCCCGCCCGGTTGAGCATGGCGGCGGCCTGCCCCGAGTTTTTCGCGATGGAACGCACCCACGGCAGCCTGTGGGCGGGCGAACGGGCACGGCTGCGGCAGGCCGGCGCCGGCTCCGCGGCGGCAGGCGCCCGCTACGGCCAGTTCGTCACGCTCGCCGGCGGGATGGAGACCCTGCCACGCCGGTTCGCGGTCGCCCTGGCCGAGCGGGGCGCGACGTTCGTGCATGCGGCCGCCGGTCCGTTCACCCGCGCCGCCTCCGGGCGGTGGCAGGTGCCACTGCTCGCCGCCGGCCCGGCCGCGCCGCTCGAGGCGGATGCCGTCGTGGTCGCCGTGCCGGCGCCGGCGGCGGCCGGGATCGTCGCCGCGGTCGATCCCGACCTGGCCGCCGACCTGGCGGCGATCGAATATGCCGGCTCGGCGGTCGTGTCTCTCGGCTTTCCCCGCGACCGTGTCGCCCACCCGCTCGACGCGGCAGGGATGGTGGTGCCGCGGATCGCGGGGCGTCGTGCGCTGGCGGTGAGTTTTTCGAGCGCGAAGTTTCCCGGCCGGGCGCCCGCGGGCTGCGTGCTCGTGCGGGTGTTCGTCGGCGGCGCGCTCGACCCCGACACGGCCCGGCTCCCGGATGCCGATCTCGCCACGCTGGCCCGCGAGGAGGTTGCGACCCTGATCGGCGCGAGGGGCGAGCCGCTCCTCGTGCAGATCGATCGCTGGCGGGGGGCGATGCCGCAGTACCACGTCGGCCATCTCGACCGCGTGGCGCGGATCGAACGCGCGGCGGCGAAGATCGGCGGGTTCGCCCTGGCCGGCGCCGCATACCGGGGCGTCGGCATTCCGCAGGTGATCGCCTCGGGCCAGGCGGCCGGGGCCGCCGTCATGGCCCCACGAGCCGCGTCCTGAAACCCTGCCGCCGGAGCGGCAGGGACTACTTCTTTTTGGCCCCGGCAGCCGGCTTCGCGGCGGCGGCCCCTTCGGCGCCCTCTTCCTTGGCCTTCTTCTTTTTCTTCATCGCCATCTTCATGACGCGGACCTTCGGCAGGCCGAGCGGGCTGCGGCCTTCCGTCCAGCGGTCCTGCTCCTTCATGCGGGCGATCCGCTCGGCGCGGGTCAGCACGCCGCGGGCGCTCGAGGCGCCCTTCCGCACCCGCAGGCTCTTGTCCATCGTCATGGCAGGCGATCCTTCAGTGGTCAGTGGTGGCAGGAAGGCGACGGGCGGTTTGGCCGTCGCGGAGGACCAACAGGGTACGAACGCCGCCGCCCTGGTTCAAGGGAGGCCGTCGTTCCCCCCCGATGCCGGGCTTTCAGGCCGGGGCCGCCGTGACTTTCGCGATCATGGCCAGAAACCGCTCCATCGTCGGCGGTCGCTTGTCGGGGTCGGCCGCCAGGCAGGCGGTGATCGCGACGGCCAGCGGTTCGGGAATCTCGGGCCAGTGGCGGCGGACGTCCTCGGGGGGCTGGTCGTGGGCCAGCGCCACGTTGCCGCTCGTGCCCCGCGGCCACGGCGAGTGCAGCGTGCAGATCTCGTAGGCGGTGACACCGAAGGAAAACACGTCGAGCCGCCTGTCGGCCTGACGGCGGCGGACGACCTCCGGGGCCATGTAGTTCGGCGTCCCGATTCGATTGCCCGGCTGGAGGAACGCCGGCTTGTCGGGCACGGCGAGCCCGAAGTCGAAGAGGATCAGGCGGCCGTCGGGCCGGAGCATGAAGTTGCGGGGGCAGATGTCGCGGTGCACGAAGCCCGCGGCGTGCACGGCCGCGACCGCCGCGGCCGCCTGCCGGACGAGGTCGATCCGTTGGGCCGGCGGCAGCGGCCGCCTGTTCGAGAGCAGGGCGTGGAGCAGCGTGCCCTCGATGAACTCGGTGACGACGAACGGCTCGCCGGCAGTCGATTCGCCCCACTCGAGCGTCCGCACGATGTTCGGGCCGGCGATCTTGGAGCCGATCGCGCCCTCGGGGGGTTTGTCGAGGCCCTTGTAGCGGCCCTCGACGGGCGCGGCCTTGGCCTTGTCGATGATCTTGAGGCCGAGCACGGTGCCGCTGCCGATGTCCTTCACCTTGTAGAAGGCCGACATCGTGCCCGAGTTGCTCTCCCGGAGCCGCTCGAACCGCTTCCACAGGTCGACCCGCGCGGAGCCGCCGAACAGCTTCGACAGGAAGCCCATGAGTGCCGTACGCCCCCGATTCGCCAACGCTCGACCAGGCCAGCAGCCGCCGGCACCCGGATTGTTAGGATAGCGTGAGCGTGGGCATCCGTGGAATGGCGTCAGCCCTTCTTCAGGGCGGCGAGTTCGGCGTGGGCGGCCGCCAGCTCCTTCTCGAGCCGCGGCACCTCGGCCGGATCATCGGGCTGCTTCTTCGCGCCCGCCAGGAGCTGCTGCAGCTTCGCGATCTTCTGCTGCAGCACCTCCATCCGCTTCTTTTCCTTCTTGTCCATCGCCGTCCTCCCGTGCATCGCGGTCCCAGGCCCGTCCACCACGGTCGATCCGCACGCCGGCATCGACGGCGACGTTCGGCCCCGTATGCAACTGCCGCATCCAGCCCGAGAGCAGCACGACGGCGAGCATGGTGCCGAGCGTCACGGAGAGCCACTTGGCCCGGTCGTCTCGCATCCACTGCGTGCCCGCGCCGCGGCCCACCAGGCCACTCGCGAAATAGAAGGCCACCAGGGCGAGCAGGAACTTGGCCCCGAACAGGGCATGGTAGCTCGTCTGCCGCATCCATTCGCCGTCGCTCCAGCCCTCCGCCTTCACGCGGCCGTTGAAGAGCAGGAAGTTGGCCAGGCCGCTGGCCAGGAGCACCGTGATCGCGCCGATCACCCAGGGCAGCCAGCGGCGGCGGATCGATTCGTGGATCCGGTCCCGCGTGGCGGTGTCGAAGTCGCCGAGCGCCGGCAGGAGGCCGAAGCGGGCGAAGACCAGCGCGCCCATGGCGACGATCGCGGCCAGGATGTGTGCCCAGCGGAGCACGAGCGTGACGGGATCCATGCGGGAGCCTCCGAAGGAAGGACGACCGCCGAATGGTAGCCGATTTTCGCCGGGCCCCAAGGCGGGGCGGGGGATTTGTCGCGGGCGGCCGCCGCGGCCTACAGTTGTCGGCCTATGGAACTCGGCGACGAAGACGACGTGCTCGAACTGCCCGGCGGGGTGCCGCACGACCGCTGGATGCGGCTGGCGCTCGAGGAGGCCCGGGCCGCGGCGGCGGAGGACGAGGTGCCGGTCGGGGCGATCGTGATCGCCGGCGGCCGCGTCATCGCCAGCGCCCACAACCAGCGGGAGCGGCTCGCCGACCCGACGGCCCACGCCGAGATGATCGCGCTGACCCAGGCGGCCGCCGCCGTCGGCTCCTGGCGGCTCGAGGGCTGCACGCTGTACGTCACGCTCGAACCCTGCCCGATGTGCGCCGGCGCCATCCTCCAGGCCCGGGTGCCGCGGGTCGTGTGGGGCGCGGCCGATCCCAAGGCGGGCGCCGTCGAATCGCTCTACCGGCTGTTCGAGGATCCGCGGCTCAACCACCGCGTCGACCACGTGGGCCGCGTGCTGGCCGACGAGTGCGGCCGGATCCTGAGCGAGTTCTTCCGCGGGAAGCGTTGACCTTCTTCGCCCAACCCGGCGAGCGTCGGCCCATGCCCCATCGCCGGACGTTCGCTGCGGGCCTCCAGCCCTCCGCTCTCTCGGAGGCGTCTGCGCTTCGGCATCCATGCCTGCGCCGACCAATCTGCCTGCGGCAGATCGGTGCCCGGCCTACGCCGGCTCCCGGGGCACGGGCCGACCCTCGCCTGCCACAATCGAGCAGGAGCAGCCCGGCCTATGAACGCTTGTCGATGGGCACGAACTCGCGGAGCGTCTCGCCGGAGTAGACCTGCCGCGGACGGCAGATCTTCTTCGTCGGCGAGTGGTGCATCTCGATCCAGTGGGCGATCCAGCCGGGCAGCCGGCCCATCGCGAACAGCACCGTGAACATCTGCACCGGGATGCCCATCGCCCGGTAGATCACGCCGGAGTAGAAATCGACGTTCGGGTAGAGCTTCCGCTCGATGAAGTACTCGTCGGCCAGGGCCACCTCCTCGAGCTGCTGGGCGATGTCGAAGATCGGGTCGTGGCGGGCGATCTTGGCGAGCAGCTTGTCGCAGATCGACTTGATGAGTTTCGCCCGCGGGTCGTAGTTCTTGTAGACGCGGTGGCCGAAGCCCATGAGGCGGAAGCCCGAATCCTTCTTCTTGGCCAGGTCGACGTACTTCTTCACGTCGCCGCCGTCCGCCACGATCTTCTCGAGCATCTCCACGCAGGCCTGGTTGGCGCCGCCGTGGAGCGGGCCCCAGAGGGCGGAGATGCCGGCCGAGATGCTGGCGAAGAGGTTGGCGTCGCTCGAGCCCACCATCCGCACCGTGGAGGTCGAGCAGTTCTGCTCGTGGTCGGCGTGGACGATGAGCAGCGTGTCGAGGGCGTCGGCGAAGTCGGGGTCGACCTGGTACTCCTCGCACGGCACCGCGAACATCATGTGGAGGAAGTTCTCGCAGTAGCCGAGGTCGTTCTGCGGATACATCAGCGGCTGCCCGCACGACTTCTTGTGGCTGTAGGCGGCGATCGTCGGCAGCTTCGCCATCAGACGGTGCACGCTGACCTCGACCTGCCGCGCGTCGCGGACGTCGAGCGAGTCTTGGTAGAAGGTCGAGAGCGCCCCGACGACGCTGCCCACGATCGCCATCGGGTGGGCGTCCCGCGGGAAGCCGCCGTAGAAGCTCCGCATGTCCTCGTGGATCATCGTGTGCCGCGACAGCGACGTGCGGAAGGCGTCGAGCTCGGCGACGCTCGGCAGCCTGCCGTAGATCAGCAGGTGGGCCACCTCGACGAAGTCGCAGCGTTCCGCGAGCACCTCGATCGGGTAGCCGCGGTATCTGAGGATCCCCTTTTCGCCGTCGAGGAACGTGATCGCGCTGGTCGTGGAGCCGGTGTTGACGAAGCCCTCGTCGAGAGTGATGCAGCCGGTCTGGCCGCGGAGCTTGGCGATGTCGAGGGCCCGTTCCCCCTCGGTGCCCACCACGACCGGCAGGTCGTATGCCTGGCCGTCGATCTCCAGGCGGGCGGTGCCGTCGGCGCGCGTGCCCGGCCACGGGGGCGTGCCGGGAGCGGGGGCGGGCTTGGCGGCGGCGGTCATGGCGTGATCTCCCGGGGCGACACCGCTCGGTGCGGTCGGCAAAGGCCGGGGCGGGCCGCCGCAAGAGCTGAACAGCGAAACGGACCGGGGCAGTGTAGCCCTGACACCGATGGCCGGCAACGACGTCCCGGGCTTCGCCGCGTGACGGGGACGGCGTTGAATCAACGGGTCGTCGTCGGGCGACTGGCGGTGACGGGCCGCCCCGCGCCGTGCGGATCGCCGTCGAACACGCTCCACACCGGCGTCCGGTCGCGGAGCTTCCGCAGGTAGTCGTCGGTGGCCTTCCGCTGCCGCTCCGCGACCAGGGTCTCGCGGATTCCGACCTGGGCCTCGAGGAAGGGCGTGCGGCCGGCGGCCTTTCGCTCCACCACGCGGATGATGTGCAGGGCGCCCTGGTCGGCCAGGTTCGGGGACGGCTCGTCCTCGATGATGGCGCTCAATTGCCCGATCGGCAGTGAGAACACCGCCTCGTCGAGCCGCTTCGATGCCAGGCTACCGGCGCTCGTCCAGTCGAACATGCCGCCCTGGGCGGCCGTCGGCCCCTCGGACCGGGACCGGGCCACGTCGGCCAGCGGCTTGCCGGCGAGGACTTCGTTGCCGATCGAGGCGAGCAGATCCCAGGCCTGCTTTCGCGACCGCTTGGCCCCGACCTTGATCGTCAGCGCCTCGAACCGGGCCTTGGCCGGGAACTCGTAGTCGGCGAGGTGATTCTGGTAGTAGGCGATCATGTCGGCGTGGGGGATCTCGTCGTCGTTCTTGACGTTCTTTCGCATCCACTCCTGCGACAGGCCGCGCTCGAAGAACATCTTCCGCATCCGATCGAGCGACTGCCCCTTGGCCCGCAGCTGCTGCTCGTACTCCAGCGACGTGGCCACGCCGGCCTCCTGCATCATCTTCGGGAGAAACTGCTCGTCGAACGCCTTGTCGACGTTCTTGCGGATGTCGGGCAGCTTGTTTTCGGGAATCTCCCGCAGTGCGTCCACGTAAACGAGCAGCATCTCGACGTGCTGGGGCAGCACCTGCTGGCAGATCTGCAGCTTGAGCTTCCGCAGATCCTCGGGGGGCATGCTGGGCCCGGCCTTTTCGAGATACTCGAGGGCCTTGGGCGTGAGCAGGTCGCCCTCGAGCACGACCTCGGGGCCGACGCGGGCCACGACCATCGCCATCTCCAGCGACTGGGCCTGGGGAGGGACGGCCGCCGCGCCGCCCGTCGTCTGCTCGTAGGCTGCGGGCACGACGCCCCCGGCGCCGCCCGGCCCCACGGCCTTGGCGACCTCCGCCGCGATCAGGTCGCGGACCGGCTCCAGCGGCGCCCCCGGATTTTCCCGGATGCTCGAGAGCACGTGGTTGTCGCTCGACTTCTGCCCCGCGGTGGGCCAGCCGGCGGGCCGCGATACGGCCTTGGGCACGTGGGGCACGAGCGCCGGACCGACTCCGGCCCGCGGGCCGACGCCGCTCGCCGCCGACGGACTGGCGGCCAGCGGGTCGGGCTCGGCCGGTCCTGGCGCCGCCAACGCCGCCGCGGGCAGGCAGGCGGCCAGGCAGGCGGCGAGCCAGCGGGAGCGAACGCGATGCACGGGGGGCGACGTCACGGCGTGGGCGTTCCGATCGGGAAAGGGGGCGGGACTATAGAAAGGCCGCCATCGCCCTCGCAAGGCCGTCTGCCCCGAGAAATCCCGGGCTGGAAGCCCAGGGCCGGCAGACTGTGGAACAAGTCTGTCCGAGCAGGATGCGTTGAGCCTTCACGGCGCGGATGCCACGAGCCCTTCGCCGCGGAACGTCTCCACGCTCCGCGGATCGAGACCGCCGTGGCGGAACATGGAGACCAGATCGCAGAGAGCCTGCTCCGACAACCGTTTGTGTTGCAAATGCGACACGTCTGTGTGTAGTCTTCGTGCATACAAGGAATGGACCATGAAGCATGCCCGGTTGGACGTGTCGATCAACATCCGTGCTCAGAAGAGGCAGCGGGATCTCATCGATCAGGCGGCGGAACGACTTGGCCGGAGTCGCTCCGAGTTCATGCTCGACGCCGCCTGCCGCGAGGCCGAGGACGTCCTCCTCGACCAGAGTTTTTTTCTGGTCGACGCAGCCGCCTTCGAACGATTGCACCGCCTGCTGGACAAGCCGCTCCCCGCGACCGCGAAACTGCGCCGGCTCATCGAGACCAAGCCGCCTTGGGAGCGGTGATGCGATCGATGGGCCGCTCCCGACTTTCACCGCCCGCGCCGATTCAGCCGAAACACGAGCTGGCGGACTTCGATTGCGGAGAGCCATCGCTCAATGAATGGCTCAGGAAAAGAGCCCTGATAAATCAGGCCAGCGGAGCATCACGCTGCTTTGTCGTCGCCGACGGCCAAAAGGTGATCGGCTATTACACGTTGTCGGCCGGGATGATCGAGCGGTCGGCCGCTCCGCAAGGCATGCGGCGGCAGACGCCACACTCGCTTCCCGTTCTGCTTCTCGGTCGGTTGGCCGTCGATCGCCAGTGGCACAATCAAGGAGTCGGACAGGCATTGCTGCGGGACGCGCTGCTCCGCTCGCTCGCCGTCTCCGCAGAGGCGGGCGTCTTCGCGGTTCTCGTTCATGCGCTCTCGGAGCCGGCCCGCCAGTTCTATCTCTCCCGTGGCTTCGTCGAGTCGCCGCTGCGTTCGATGACGCTGATGATGACGCTGGCGACTGTCCGCGAGATCGTCCGCGGAACCGCGCCGGGATGACCGGGCCCGAAAAGCGCAGGCATCTGACTGCTTGTCACCAGATGCATTCAATTCGCGAAGGGGCTTTTGGGAGAGCCCGCCAATGGAACTTCCGGCCGGCTCGCCGTCTCGCGGGCCCGGCCGCTGCCGGGTGACATTGAGCGGCCGGCCGCGGATCGCGATGATGATCGCCCGCCGCCCCGCGCCGCCGTTTTCAACCGCCGTCAACACGTGAACATCGGATACCTGCACGCCGCGGCGGCCTTCATCCTCTGGGGGGTGCTGCCGGTCTACTGGAAGCATCTCGGCGGCGTGCCCGCCACGCAGCTGGTGGCCCACCGGGTGATCTGGTCGATCCTCGTGCTGCTCCCGCTGGCCTGGCTGACCGGCAACGCGGGGAGCATCCGCGCCGCATGCACGACGCCCCCGCTGCTCCTCCGGCAGGCGATCGCGGCGGCCCTCGTGTCGGCAAACTGGCTGGGCTTCGTCTGGGCCGTGACGCACGGGCGGATGATCGAGAGCAGCCTCGGCTACTTTCTCAATCCCCTGTTGAGCGTGCTCCTCGGCGTGTTCGTGCTCGGCGAGCGGCTCCGCCCCCTGCAGTGGCTCGCGATCGCCGTCGCCGCCACGGGGGTCGCCTGGCTGACGTCCCAGTACCGGCATTTCCCCTGGATCGCCCTGTACCTTGCCGTCACGTTCTGCCTCTACGGTCTCGCCAAGAAGCGGACCACGCTCAACGCCCTGTCGTCGCTCTCGGTCGAGACGCTGTTGCTGCTCGTGCCGGCCGTCGCGTTCCTCGTTGCGGAACACCGTGCCGGCCGGGGCGCATTCGGCAGCCGCGGCGGATGGGATGAACTGCTCATTGCCCTGTCCGGGGTGATCACGGCCGTGCCGCTGCTCTGCTTCGCGTCGGCGGCCCGCCGGATCCCGCTTTCGGCCATCGGGCTCATGCAATACCTGGGGCCGTCGCTGCAGTTCCTCCTCGGCCTATTCGTCTATGGTGAGCCGTTCGACGCCGGCAAGCTCACCGGGTTCGCGATCGTCTGGACGGCCCTGGCCATCTATGCGATCGACGGGCTCGGCCAGCTGTCGGCCGCGGCCCGCCGGTCACGGCTCCGCGCCGCTTGAAGGAAATCCCGGCCAATGGCACTTTCGCAACGCTTGCCGAGCTGATGAGCAGCTCGTGCGCCGCGTGCTCCCGTTCCTCTCGGCGTCAGAGAAGCGGCGCTGGTGCCGATGCGGCCACACCCGATCGCCGCTGCCGGGAAGCCCGAAGCGCAAGCTGAGGGAATACGCTTCGCTTGAACGGAAACCGGGGTCCAAGAGGGGGTCCAAGAGGGACAGGCACCGACTGCTTCGCAGCCGGAGCCAGTCCCTCGCACGACACGTCCCGGATTGCGTGGGCCAAGCTGATGGCGCGGGTGGGGGAGGAGTTTCCGCTCCGTACGTGAAGACGAGGTGCCACGGCCGACTGAAAGCCCGTGCGACGGCGGACTACCGAGCGAACATTTCACATCGGTGAGGATGGTCAATCCTGCGTGGCGGTCGGCGAGGAAACCGCGGAGTCGCTTGGCGACCGAAGGACAGGAAGGTCAACGAAACGTTCGCAACCGGTTTGCCGGCCTTCGCTCAGGCCAGGTCCAAGAGCGACCGCACGCTCGCGAGGCGAAACGCCGCCGTGCAGCGTTCACGACGCGGATGCCACGAGCGCATCGACGGTCCGCTGCACCGACTTCGGGTAGCGGGAGCGGACGTCCGCCGGGATTGTCAGGCGATCGAGCCCGCGGAACGTATACACGCTCCGCGGATCGAGCCCGCTGCGGCGGAGCACGGAGACCAGATCGCAGAGGGCCTGCTCCGGTGGCGCCATGCTTCCGTCCGCGGGCCGGGCGTGGATCCGCGGGCTCACGCAGATGAACACGAGCGTGCCCAAGGGTGTGCTGCGCCGCCGCGAGCGGTTGTGCCTGCGACTAGTGAAGCACTCGATCTCGCCCGGCTGCTGGGTGATGAAGCCGTGACGGGCAAGGGCGTAGCCGCCTGTCACGTAGGCGTCGCCGTCGATGGCGCAGGCCAGCTCCTCGGCGGTCACGCCCTCGGGCAGCCCGTATCGGCCGGGGGCCCAGCGGCGGATCACCCCCTGCCGGACGAGCCGGCCCAGCTGGACGTTGATCACCGTCGGCGATGCGTCCGCCACGTTCGCCAGTTCGGTCACGGAGAACACTCCCTTGCCGTAACGGGCTCGTTGCTCGGTGAGAAACCGGCCCCACTCGACCGCCTTCATGCCCTCGGTCCCTCCGGAGCGAGGATTCCAGTCAGGAGCGTGCGGACGCTTTCGAGCATGGC
Source organism: Pirellulales bacterium (assembly GCA_044344765.1). Taxonomy (GTDB): domain Bacteria; phylum Planctomycetota; class Planctomycetia; order Pirellulales; family UBA1268; genus QWPN01. Next base: position 18,434 of record JBIJCJ010000004.1, read on the forward strand.
CCGGCCACCACCGGAATCGACGAGTGTCGATGCGGCGGGCGGATCGAGCTGGGACCGGATCACGGCGTCGATCGTCTTGGCATGATGGGCCGCGGAGTGTGCGAGGTCGTCGAGCCTGCGGCGGACGAGTGGTTCGCCGACTTTCAGGCGCTCGAGTTTCGCTCGGATTCGGACGGCTGCGTCGGGGGCGGCGTGGTTTGCAAAGAGGTGCAGGTCAATCAGGTCACGATGCTCGAGGTGCGTCCGAGCGACGATGGCGATGACCTTCGATTCCAGCATGTCGGCGTCGGAGGCGGTGCGGTAGACGATGCCGTCCGCCGTCCGCGCCGCCGGCGGATCGGCACACTCGATCTGCAGGATGTCGACGGGAATCTCGATGCGTCCGAGCGACGAGCCGAGCTTCCAGAACGCGAGATCGATCGTCGCCACGGCGGGGGACTCCTGGTCGGCGACACGGGCCGGTGACACGCTCCCTTCCAGGCCGAGCCGGCGGCGGACATCGGGAAGGAGTCGCCGCCCGAAGGCCGCGATCAGTTCTCCCTGCTTCGCGACGAGATCGCCGTGCCAGTGGTAGTCGATGTCGACCGAGCGGCGGACTCCGCGATCGAGCAGTCGGTAACGAAACCCCCCGACCAGTCGCAGACCCGCCCCGGCCGGCTGCGTCGCCACGAAAGCCGCGACCATCCGCTGAATCTGCTCGGAAACTTCTGAGGCCACTTCTTCCATCGGACCGCCTCTTTCTGTGTAACAAAACAAATCATAAGTGATTTTGTATGTTACGCAAGTGATGGATTTTCGAGCGACACACCGGCATCCTTTCGATGGCGAGATCTGACGCCCTCCCAAGACCCTGCGCCCGGTTCTCTGGCCTCAGGTTCATCGACGCTTCGCTCAGGCCAGGTCCAAGAGCGACCGCACGCTCGCGAGGAGCTTGTGCGGGTCGGCGAGCGTTTCGGCCCGCAGCGGCACGACGACCGTCTTCTGGTCCACCACCCGCACCACGCGGCCCTTCTTGGCCGCGGCCTCCCGGAGCCGCTCCATCGCGCGGCGGTCGTGGTGGCCGATCATGATCATCTCCGGATGCCGCGTGATCGAGTCGATGCCGAGGTCGATCGCCCGGCAGCGGAGCTTGGCGAAGTCGAGCAGGCGGCGGGCCTCGTCGGGGGGCGGGCCGAAGCGGTCGGCGAGCTCGGCGGCGAGGTCGTCCACCTGGCCGGCGGCCGTGGCCCGCGAGAGCCGGCGGTAGACGTCGATCTTGGCACGGAAGTCGGGCACGTAGTCGCGCGGCAGCCAGGACTCGCCGGGGAGGTCGATGTTCACCGGCGGCGGCTCGGCCGGCGGCATCTTCTTCATGCCGCGGACGGCCTGTTCCAGCAGCCGGCAGTAGAGCTCGTAGCCCACGGTGGCGATGTGGCCGCTCTGCTGCGTGCCGAGGAGGTTGCCCGCGCCGCGGATCTCCAGGTCGCGCATGGCGAGCGAGAAGCCCGCCCCCATGCTGGAAAACTCCTGGATCGCACGGAGCCGCTTGGCGGCGGTCTGCGTGAGCCGGGCGGTCTCGTCCACGAGCAGGTAGCACCAGGCGCGGTGGTGCGAGCGGCCGACGCGGCCGCGGAGCTGATGCAGGTCGGCCAGGCCGTAGCCGTCGGCCTCGTCGATGAAGATCGTGTTGGCCCGCGGGATGTCGAGGCCGCTCTCGATGATCGTCGTCGCCAGGAGGATGTCGGTCTTGCCGGCCACGAAGCCGAGCATCACCTCCTCGAGCTCGGTCTCGCCCAGCCGGCCGTGGGCGATGCCGATCGTGGCCTCGGGCACGATCGCCTGCAGCCGGGCGGCGACCTTGTGGATGTCGAGGATCCGGTTGTGGACGAAGAACACCTGCCCGCCGCGGGCCAGCTCCCGCTCGATCGCCGACCGCACGAGATTCTCGTCCCAGCGGCAGACCTTCGTCTCCACGGCGATCCGCGTGGCCGGCGGCGTCGTGAGATTCGAGATGTCGCGGATCCCGAGCATCGACATGTGGAGCGTGCGTGGGATCGGGGTGGCCGTCATGGTGAGCACGTCCACGCTCGCCCGCAGGGCCTTGAGCCGCTCCTTCACGTCCACGCCGAACCGCTGCTCCTCGTCCACGACCACGAGGCCGAGGTTGGCGATGTGGATGTCGGACCCGGCGAGGCGGTGCGTGCCGATGACGATGTCCACGGTCTTGCGGGCCAGGCCCTCGAGGGTCTCCCGCTCCTCGGCGGTGGAGGAGAGCCGGGAGAGCGAACGGATCGTGAACGGGAACTCCGCAAACCGGGCGGCGAACGTCCGCCGGTGCTGCTCGCAGAGGACCGTCGTCGGCACGAGCACGGCCACCTGGGCGCCGGCCTCCACGGCCTTGAAAGCCGCCCGCATCGCCAGTTCCGTCTTGCCGAAGCCGACGTCGCCGCACAGCAGCCGATCCATCGGCCGCGGCCGCTGCATGTCGGCCCGGATCGCCTCCATGGCCGTGAGCTGGTCGGGCGTCTCGTCGTAGGGGAAGGCCTCCTCGAACTGCCGCTGCCAGGGCGTGTCGGCGGGGAAGGCGATGCCGGGCCGGCTGGCGCGGGTGGCCTGGAGGCGGATCATGTCCGCGGCCATGTCGGCCACGGCCTGCTGCACGGCCCGCTTCTGCTTCTCCCAGAGCGTGCCGCCGATCTTGGCGAGTTTCGGCGCGAGCTTCGAGCCGCCCACGTACTTCTGCACCAGCTCGATGCAGGAGGCCGGCACGTAGATCCGCGTGCTCTCGGCGAACTCGAGCTCGAGAAACTCCTCGGTGCGGCCGTGCTGCTCGAGGAGCTTCAGGCCCTTGTAGCGGCCGATGCCGTGCGACACGTGGACCACGTAATCGCCTTCGTGGAGGTCGAGGAACGTGTCGATCGCGCGGGACAGCCGCTGGCGGACGGGCCGAGCCACGGCGTCGTCGCGGTTGAAGAGCTCGGCGCTGGAGACGAGCACGATCTTCTCGGGCACGAGCCGGAACCCGCCCGAGAGCCGGCCGCGGGCGAAGTGGAGCCGGCCAGCCCGGGACGGCGCCGAGTCGGCCAGCAGTTCGCGGAGCCGCTTTTCTTCTGCATCCGACGGCGCGACGACCCAGACTTCCTGCTCCTTGCCGACGGTCTCCAGTTCCTCCTTGACGCGGTCGAGCACGCCCGTGAACCGCTCCACGCTTTCGGCGGCGAGCGTGGCCGTGGCCTCGAGGCTCGACGGCGCGAGGGCCGCGAGCACGACGGAGGGCAGGCGGTGCAGGCGGGCGAACACCTCTTCGGGCGCGAACAGACCGGCCGCCGCGCCGAGCCGCTGGTGCATCCGCTGCGCCTCCTCGACGAGCTCGCCGGGCTCCACGAGCGCCACGCGGGCGCCGGCGGGCAGGAGGTCGGCGAGGTGTGCCCGGCGGCCGCCGGCCGCCGCGGCCAGCACCGTCAGGTCGATGGCCGCGAGCGTCTCGACGCTCCGCTGCGAGACCATGTCGAAGGTCCGCAGGCCCTCGATCTCATCGCCGAAAAACTCGGCCCGCACCGGGCGGTCCCAATCGGCGGCGAACAGGTCCATGATGCCGCCGCGACGGGCGAACTGGCCGGGGCTCTCGATGGCGTCGGCCGCCTGCCAGCCGCGGGCGGTGAGCCAGTCGGCGAGTTCTTCGGGATCGACGCGGCCACCGACCTCCAGCCGCCGGGTGCCGGCGGCGATCTCGCGCGGATCGGGCACCGGCGCGAGCAGGGCCTGGATGCTCGTCACGACCAGCCGCGGCCGTTCCCCCTGCGGCCGCGTCAGCCGCTTCACCACGGCGAGCCGCTCCGCGGCGGCGGGGTCGGCGGTCGCCGCCTCCGGGTCGCCGACGCCGCCGAAGTCCTCGAGCGCCGGCAGCAGCGTGGCCGCCGCGCCGAAGATCGCCAGGTCGTCAATAAAGGCCTCGGCCTCGGCCGCGTGCGGCAGCACGACCGCCAGCGTGTCTTCGGGCAGCGCGTGGGCCAGGGCCGTCGCGGTCAGCGCAGACGCCGAGCCCCAGGTTCCGCCGATCGTGCCGCCGTGCCCCGCGCGGAGGCTGGCGACCACCTCGGCGAACCCGCGATGCGCTTCGAGGGTGTCGGCCAGGCCGGGCAGGCGGCCTTCCGGCCGGCCGCGGGAAATGGTCACGCCATGAATATATCTGGTCGCGGACAGAGCCTTCCGCAGCAATCCTGCTCGGCGCGGTGGCTGCCGAAGCTCCCTCTCCCTCTGGGAGAGGGTCGGGGTGAGCGGTGCATGGGTCCCACCTCCAGCACCCTCAACCGGCCCAAAAAGCTCCGCCGCGATGGATTTCCGTCAATCAACTATATTTCCGCCGAATAGGAGCACCAGCCGCATGGCCGCGGGACGAAAATCTGCCAAGCAGCGCATGCAGGCCGAACTCGCGCGGCGGCAAAAGAGCCGGCGGGAAGCCGACGGCTGGCAGTCTCCTGCGGCTCCGGAGGCGGCGTGGCTGAAGCTCAAGCCCGTCGCTGCCGCCGCCGAAGGACCGGAAGACCGCGCCGTCTTCGATCCATCGGTCGGTGGGCAGCTCTCTCCCGACCTGGCGGCCGAGGCCGCCCGCGTCCGCGAGGCGCTCGAGATGTGTGCTCAGGGCGAACTGTACGCGGCCGTCGATCACCTGATCGCGATCGATCGCCGGAGCCCGTTCGCCGACTGGCGGCTCTTCGTGCGCGGGCTCGTGGCCTTTCAGCGGTCCGACCTGGCCGCCGCCCGCGAGGCCTGGAAGCGGCTCGATCCCACCCGCCGTCCCGCGCGGATCGCCCATCAGCTCGACGCGGCATGGGAGCGAGCCACGGCTGCGTCTGAGGGGGGCCAGCCCGAGGGCGGCCAGGCAGCGGATGGTCGCGGGCCGGCCGCGTCAGGCGTCAGCGTTGCCGCCGAGGCCCTGATGCGCCGGGCGTCCATGTGGGGCGCGGCCCGCGAGATCGCGACGACCCGCCATCGCGACGAAGACCGGACCTTCTCGGCCTCCCAGGCCGCGCTGGCGATCCGCCTGGAGAAGCAGTACCGCGATCTCGATCCCGACTTCATTCGCGAGTTTTCCGCGGCCTGTCGGGCACTGGCCCTCAACCAGCCGGACGACCAGCCGTTTCTGGCGATCTGCCGCAGCACCGCGGGGCCTGTCGACGATCCGCGAAACACGCGGCTGCAGAGCATCCACCTGCACCGGTTCCTGGATACGAGCGAGGAGGTGCGCCAGGCCACGCGGGAGTATGTGGATCGCGACCTGCCCGGGCTCTCTCAGCTGCCGGCGCCGCTCCGCGCGGCGCTGGCAAGCGCCGCGCTCGACCTGGCCGCCGCCCACGTGCTCGCCGCGGCTGACAGCGAGTTTGGCGGCGGCGTGTCGGCACACGAGGAACAGGTCTGCGAGCGGCTGCTTCGGGAGGCGATCGAGCGGTATCCCCGCAACCGACGCGGCCACGAGGCACTGATCAAATTGCTGACCTATCGGGCCGCGGACGACGGTGCGGAGAGCGACACCGGCCGGGCGTTGGCGAATGCCAAGCTGGCCTTTGTCAAGCTGTTTCCCGACCAGCATCGCCACGTCGTTGACCTGATCGATCGGTTCATCAAGCAGGGAGACTTCGCGCGGGCTGAGCCGCTGGTGCGGAGCCTCGCCGACCAGCGGATCGGCGACGCGGTCGGGCGGGCCGCGACGTGGCGGTTCGAGCTTCTGCGGTCGGCGTCGCTGGCCGCTGCGGACGACACCCTGCCGCGCGCTCGCACCGGCCTGGAGGCGGCGATCGCCGCCTGGCCGGCCTGGATGGATCGCCAGTGGATCCCGTTCCTGGAGGCGGCGCTGCTGCTCCGCGAAGGCGACGCGGTCGGCTGTAACGCGATCCTCAAGGCGGCCCGCGAGCAATCGGCGGCTGAACTGCCCTTCGACTTCATGTTCCACGAAGCCGTTCGCCGCCTGCACGGTGCCGGCCCGCGGGCCGAGCCGTTCCGCGCCCGTCTCCACCGCGCCGCGCGGGAAATCGCGATCGACTCTTCGCTCGTGCCGCTGTTGAAGGTCGCCTGCTTCTGTATGGATCTCGAACGGTCCGGCCTTCCCGTCGCCGGCGACGATCATCCCGCGTGGGCCATCGGCCGGGCGCTCTGCCAGCGTCTGGCCCACGGTGGCGGGTGGCAGCTGGGGAGCCTGATGGGCCAGAGCCAGGGCCCGCCGGTGGATGATCCCGGATTTTGGCCGGCCTTCCGCTGGCTGGCGGCCCACGATTTCTTCGGCGTCGTCAATCCCAAACGCGAGCCCAAGGGCATCGCCCGGCTGGCCGACACCCATCCGCGGGCAGCGGCGGAGATGCTCGCGTGGATCACGCGGTCCGCTCCCGATTTGCTGCCGGCCCGCAAGGCCGGCAAGCGGCTGGCGCTGGTGGAGAAGGCCGTCGCCACGGAGCCTGACCCGGAGGTCCGCCGCCGCCTGGCTGACATCGTCGCCGCCGCACACCAGGCGGCCGAGGAGGCTGAAGAGCGGGCCCGCGACGCGCGGTTTCACGCGAAAGCCACCGTCTTTCCGATGCCGAGTGACTTTCACGACGTGCCCGACCTGCCGCCGTTTCTGCAGCTGATCCTCGACCGCGGCGGGCCGGAGGCGCTGAGCGAAATCTTGCCGGTGCTGATGGGACCGCAAAACGAAAGAAACGCGAATAAGCTGCGGCAGTTCGCGAACCGCCTGGGGATCTCACTGACGGACATGATGGATGCCATGGGAGCGACCCCCGCACCGCAGAAGCCCCGGGCACGAAAGGGCCGCCGCGATGCCTGACGACCTATCGTGCGAAGTTCTGCCGCAGGCGGCCCACGTCGTGCTCGGCGTGGCTGCCTCCGCCACGCCGGAGGAGGCGCGGGCCGCGTATCTCGAGGCCGTCCGGCGGCACCCACCCGACCGCGAGCCGGAGCGGTTTCGGGAATTGCACGCCGCGATGCAGGCCTTCTGCGAGCCCTTGTCCCTGGCCGAATCGGCCTTCCGTCCGCCGCGGCATCGAACTGATCTTCAGGCGATCATCGCGACCGCGATCGCCCGGCCGCCCCGGCTACCCACGCAGGTGCTCCTCGCCCTCGGCAACCTCCCGCAGGATCAACAGACATGAGCAGCGACCTCTCGGAGCAGGCGCCGGCGGAGGAACCCGAACTGATCGGAGCGGCCGACATCGTCGCGGCGTTCACGGCCTTGCGGCATGACCTCAAGCTTCAGGTGCGGGCCGGCCGTGAACTGACGTCCGGGCTCGACGGCCTGCTCGATGCCTGCCTGCATCGCCACCTCGCGGCCGTGACGGAACGCCTGTCGCGTTTGGAAACCGCCTGCGGCACGGCCTCCGCGAGCCCCGCTCCGCGGGCCGGGGCGACCGGGGCCGAGACGGCCCGGCCGCTGGCGACCGCCCTGGCCGAAATCGAGGAAAGCCTCGAGCGGACGGTGACCACCATCGCCGCCGAGGCCGACGCGATCTCCAACTCGGCAGTCGAAGATCCGGCCTGGGCCCCGGATGATCCCGAGCTGCAGGACCTGGATGATGCGTGGGAGGCATGCCTCAACGCAGCCCCGTGGCTGGTGCGGAAGCTCGCCGCCGGGCTCGTGGGGAGGCTGCGGCAGCTCTGCGACGAGCGGATCCAGCAGGCCGCCGAAGCGGGCTCGCGGCGTGACGGCGCGGCGCAGGAAGCCCTCACCATGACGGCGACGGCGCTGGCCGATGCGGGCCAGGGTCTGGAGCTCGTGCTGCTGCGGACGCGGCGGCTGATGGAGCAGGCCGGGCTTCGCCGGATCGACGTTTTGCACGAGCCGTTCGACGCGGAGCGGATGCGGGCCATCGAAACGCTGGAGGAGCCGACGATTCCCGAGGGGCACGTGGCCCGGCAGTTCCGCCCCGGGTATCTGCTCCACGGGGCCGTGCTCCGGCCGGCCGAAGTGGGCGTGTCGCGGTGACACGCCGGCCGCAGGAACGACACAGGCACCGCAACGGGCCAGGCAGCGACACAGGCACCGCAACGGGCCAGGCAGCGATCGCATGAGATGGAGGACGCCATGACGGATGATTCGCCGGTGATCGGCATCGATTTGGGCACGACCAACAGCGTCGTCGCCATTTCCGACGCGGGCCGCGTGCGGGTGCTGGAGGAGGAAGGCACGGCCCTGGTGCCGTCCGTGGTCGGCGTCGGCACGGACGGGCGGATCCTCGTGGGCCAGGCGGCCCGCAATCAGCTCGCCGCCTTTCCCGATCGCACCATCGCCTCCGTGAAGCGCCGCATGGGCCAGGCCGTGACGCTCACGATGGCGGGGAAGTCCTATACGCCGCAGGAGATCAGCGGCATCATCCTGCGGGCGCTCAAGGAGCGGGCCGAACGCGTGCTCGGCTGTCCGGTGAGCCGGGCCGTGATCACGGTGCCCGCCTTCTTCGACGAACCGCAGCGACAGGCCACGCTGGAGGCGGGCCGGCTCGCGGGCCTGACCGTCGAGCGGATCATCAACGAGCCGACGGCGGCCAGCCTCGTCTACCACGCCGGCTCGGCGGAGCCGCGGCACGTCGTGATCTACGACCTCGGCGGCGGCACCTTCGACGTCTCGATCGTGCGGATCGAACGGGGCGTGGTCGAGGTGCTCTCCAGCAAGGGCGACACGCGGCTCGGCGGCGACGACTTCGACGAGCTCCTGGCCCGGCACGTCGCCTCACGCTTTCTGCAGGCGCACGGTCACGACCTGCTGGCCGACAGCGGCACCCGCTGGCGGCTGTTCACCGCCTGCGAGCGGGCGAAGTGCGAGCTCTCCACCGCCGCGACCGTGCGGGTCGTCGAGGAGTTCATCGCGACCGTCGCCGGCCGCCGGGTGAGCCTCGACGTCGAGATCTCGCGGGAGGAATACGAGCGGCTCATTCGGCCGCTGGTGGATCGCACGATCGGCTGCGTGGACACGGCGCTGGTCGACGCCGGGCTGGCACTGTCCCAGATCGATGAGCTGATCCTCGTCGGCGGTTCGACCCGCACGCCGCTCGTGCAGCGGCGGCTGCGCGACGAGCTCCGTCGGGAGCCGCGCTGGAGCGTCGATCCCGACCTCGCCGTGGCGCTCGGTGCCGGCACGCAGGCGGCGGCGATCGCCGGCCAGGCGGTCGGCCCGGTGCTCGTCGACGTCGCCACGCACACGCTCGGCATCGCGGCGGTCTGCGACGGCCCCGACGGCGAGGATCTGGCCTTCGTGCCGATCCTGCGGCGCAACGTGCCCCTGCCGGCCCGCTACGAAGACATGTTCTACACCTTCGACCAGGAACAGGAGATGGCGGCGATCCAGGTCTTTCAGGGCGAGAGCCCCCGGCTCCAGGAGAACCGGGAGATCGGCCGGTTCATGCTGGAAGGGCTCAACGCCTCGGCCGACTGCGATGGCCGGCTGCTGGTGCGGTTCGAGCTCTCGCTCGACGGCACGCTCGAGGTCACGGCCATCGAGAGCCGGTCCGGCATCTCCCGACGGCTGGCGATCGTGGACGCGATGTCGGCGGCCCGGGATCGTGATGCGGCGGTGTCCGCCGGGCGGCCGGCGGGGCTGCCCGGTGTCGCGGCCCCCGGCGCGGCGGCCCCTTCCCCGTTGTCCGGTGGCGGCGGGCCGTTGCCGGACGATCCCCACGCCGCCATCCTGCGGCGGGCCAGGCAGGCGCTGCCGACGCTCGGGCCGGAGGATGCCGCCGAAGTCGAACGCCTCGTGCAGCTGATCGCGGAGGCCGGCCAGGCGGGTGACGACGCCCTGCTCAACGGCCTGGCCGCCGAGCTCGACGACCTGCTGTTCTACGCCGCGGGCTGAAACGACCGGAGACGTGCCGGCATGCAAGCCGACCCAGCCCAGGACGACGTTCTCACCATCCGCTGCCCGGCCTGCGGCGCCACGCAGACCGCCCGGCCCGTCTGCCGGCGCTGCCATGCCGATCTGGAGCTGGTCGTTCGCGTGAGCGAAAGCAGTCGGCTCGCGCGGCGGCGACTGGAGCGGGCCGTGGCCGAAGGCGACGACGCGACCCGGGCCCGCCTCGACCGCTACATCCGCTGGCTGCACGGATGAACTGCGGTGCTTCCGTGTCGTGACCGAGGAAACCGCTGGTCCGGCCTGCGGCCGTGCCGTTGACCGTCCGGGAACGCGGTTGCGGGGCGCCAGAGACCGGACTACGATCGTCGGCAGGCGGTTGCGAAAACCTTCCCAGAGAGCCTCGTATGCAAGTTGTCACGCGGCGTGCGGCTTTGATCGTCGGCGTCTCGGTTTCTCTCTGGAGTCAGCCGCCGCTGGCGGAAGACCGGCTGCCGCCGGCCTCTGCCACGCTCTCGGAGTCGATTCTCGACGCCAAGAAAAAGCCGATCTGGCAGGCGGTGAGCGGACACTCCATCCGCTATCTGCTCTCGCTGCCCAAAGATTGGTCGCCCGACCGGAAGTGGCCGGTGATCGTCGTGATCACCGGGTCGAGTTCCAATTTTTCGGTCATTGCCCAGGGATATCATGACCTGCGTGGTGGTCGGCCCTTCATCTTGGTCACGCCGGCCACCGTCTCCAGCGGCAGCAAGATCGACGCGGAACTGTACCCGCACCTGTCTGCGGACGAGCTCGCGCGGCTCGCCTCGGCTTCCGTTCGGGAGAAGCTGGAATACGACATGGCCGGCCTGGAGCGGATCCTGGCGGAGGTCGGCGAGAAGTTCGCCGGCGACTCGAAGGTCTATCTCAGCGGGTTCTCCATGGGCGGCACGCTGGCCTGGCAGATGGCGCTGCTGCGGTCGGATCGGTTGCACATGGCCTTTCCGGTCTGCGCCATGTTCAAGGAAGAGGCGGCAGGGATGATGCCCGAAGGGTACAGGCCCGCCAACCCGGCGTTGCCGATCCGGGCCTTCCAGGGCGAAAAGGACCCCTGGGTGGAGGGCTTCGCCAAGCATTGGGAACGCGCGTCGGGGCTCGCGAAGCAGGTGGGCTTCCAAGACGTCACAAGGACGGTCTCCGGCCGCGGCCACAGCTGGTACTACGGGGAAATCCTCGGACTCTGTGCCGAACATCATGCGGGGCTGCAGGGCGCCGCTTCGCCGCAGCCGGTTCCGGCCGAGGCACGTCCGTAGCGGTCCGTGAACACAGCCATTGATGGCCGTTGTCCACTTGCCCCCGGTCGGCCCTGAACGGGGGCTCGGTCGCGGAAGCGGCTCGTTTCGGCGGTCGGCTTTCGTCGTGTATGGTTAAAGGCCGGCCGGGGTGCACCCGGACCCCCGGAAACCCCCGCAAGCAGGAGATCCCCGATGGCCACCGTCTCGCGCCCCAAAGCCACCGAAGCATTCGCCTCCGGGGCCGACGTGGTCGTCGAGTCGCTGATCCGCCACGGCGTGGACGTGATCTTCGCCTACCCGGGCGGGGCGAGCATGCCGCTCCACCAGGCCCTCACCCGGGCCAAGGACAAGATCCGCACGATCCTGCCGCGGCACGAGCAGGGGGGCGCGTTCGCCGCCCAGGGCTATGCCCGCACGACCGGCCGGCCCGGCGTGTGCATGGGCACCAGCGGGCCTGGGGCCTTGAACCTGGTCACGGCGATCGCCGACGCCAAGCTCGACAGCATCCCGATGGTCGTGCTCAGCGGCCAGGTGGGCACGAGCGTGATCGGCACCGACGCCTTCCAGGAAACGCCGATGGTGGAGGTCTGCCGCGGCATCACCAAGCACCACTACCTGGTGACCGACGCCAACGACATCGCCCGGGTGATGCGCGAGGCCTTCCACATCGCCACCACCGGCCGCCCCGGCCCCGTGCTCGTCGACCTGCCGAAGAACATCCAGCTGGCGCAGATCGTTCCCGACTACGACGCGCCGCTGAACCTCCCCGGCTATCGGCCCGAGCCACGCAAGGCCGCGCACCCCGAGCAGATCGCCCAGGTGGCCGCGGCCATCAAGCGGGCCAAGCGGCCGGTGATCTACGCCGGCGGCGGCGTGATCGCGTCGGAAGCGTCCGCCGAACTGCGGACGCTCGCCCGCACCACCGGCATTCCCGTGACGATGACGCTCATGGGCCTGGGGGCGTTCCCCGGCGACGACCCGCTCTCGCTCGACATGCTCGGCATGCACGGCAGCGTCTACGCCAACTACGCCGTGGACGAGGCCGACCTGCTGATCGCCATCGGCGTGCGGTTCGACGACCGCGTCACCGGCAAGGTCGAGGCCTTCGCCCAGCACGGGTTCATCGTCCACATCGACATCGACCCCTCCGAAATCAACAAGAACAAGCTCGTCCACGTGCCGATCGTGGCCGACGTCAAGGCCGCCCTCACCCAGCTCAACGCCATCGTCGAGCCGCCGGCCGCAGATCTCGGTCCGTGGCGGCGGCAGATCGACGAGTGGAAGCAGGAAGACCCGTTCTCGTTCGACACGACCTACCCGGGCATCCTCGCCCAGGAGGCGATCCAGGAGCTCTCGAATCTCACGGCCGACCGCGACACGGTGATCACCGTGGGCGTGGGCCAGCACCAGATGTGGGCGGCCCAGTTCTACAAGTTCCGCCGGCCGCGGACCTGGCTCTCCTCCAGCGGCCTGGGAACGATGGGCTTCGGCCTCCCGGCGGCGATGGGGGCCAAGGTGGCCCGGCCCGAGGCGCTGGTCGTCGACATCGACGGCGACGGCAGCATCCTCATGAACATCCAGGAACTGGCGACCTGCAAGACCGAGAACATCCCGGTCAAGGTGCTGCTGCTCAACAACCAGCACCTCGGCATGGTGGTGCAGTGGGAGGACCGGTTCTTCAAGGGCAACCGGGCCCACACCTATCTCGGCCCGGTCGATCATCCCGAGGCCTGCGGGCAGGGCGACGGCATCTCGCCCTGCGACCGCTACCCGGACTTCGTGGCCATCGCGAAGGGGTTCGGCTGGCAGGCGGAGACGATCGTGGAGAAGGCGGATCTCGTGCCGGCGCTGAAGCGGATGATCGACGCGCCCGGCCCGGCGATCCTCGACGTGCAGGTGCCCTACCAGGAGCACGTGCTGCCGATGATCCCCTCGGGCATGACCGTCAAGGACCTGATCAAGAAGTAGGTCACTGGCCGAACGGGCTGGCGTAGGGTCGGTGGCACCCCCACCACGTCTCCGGACGTTCTCTTCGGCCCTCCGGGCCTCCGTTCACTGCATGTCCGCGGCGCTCCGGCATCCATGCCTGCGCTTGCTTCCATAGCCCGGCGACATGGTGGGGGTGCCACCTCCCCGGTGTTCAGTCCAGGACAGCTCTTGGATGGCCCACCGGGAGGTCACTGGCCGAACGGGCTGGCGCCGTCGAACGGCGACGGCGTATCGCCCTTCGGCGGAGTTTCCGGCGGCTGCTCGCCGGCGGGCGGGGGCGCTGGCCGAGACGCCGTGGCTGCGGCGCCGGCGACCGGCTTGCCGAGTTTCTCGAGGGCTTCGACCACCGACTGCTCGTCCGGATAGGCATCGAGGCCCGAAGCGGCCTTGCGGAGGGCGGCCGCGAGCTCCTTGGCGGCCCCTGCATCGTTGCCGAGGATGGCGGCCAGGCCGGAGGTCCCGTCAACGCCTTCGATTGCGTCTGCACAGAGGGCCAGTCGCCAGGCGTGACGGCGGCAGGCCAGCGTGGGGATCGTGGGCTCTCCCGCCGCGCCACCCGGCGGCTGACCGCTCGGTGGCTGGTTGCCGCCCCCGACGCGGCGTTCCATCCGCAGCCGTTCCACCGTGGCGAAATCGGCTTCGAGACCGGCGGTCGCCAGACCGCGCACCGACTCGACGGCCCGGGCGGCGTCCACGCCCGATCCCGCGGTGGCCGCCGCCCCCAGGGCCGCCGCGGCGCGGACCCGCACGTCGATCGACCGCGATGCGTCGCCCAGGATGCGGGCCGCCGCATTCACGGCCTCCCGCGGGCCGGCCTGCGGTCCGAGGGCCTGCATGATCGAGAAGCCGCGGCCCGCCAGCCAATCGACCGCCGCCACGGGGGCGGTCTTGGGATCGCCGGTGAGCATCGGCAACAGGGCGGGGCCGACCGCCTTCGCGACCGCGGCCAGGTCACCCCCCGCCTTGGCGGCCTCCGCATGCCGCACGAGGCCGGCCGCCGCCGCGATCCGGACTTCCAGTGGCAGCCGGAGGTCGCCGGCGGCCGCGGCGAGCACCGGCGTGGCCGCCGGCAGCGGCCGGTTGTCCTTGGATCGCAGTTCCCCGACGAGCAGCATGGCGTTGACCCGCACGACTCGTTCCGCGTCGTCGCTCCGGGCGACCGCGGCCATCGCATCGAGCACGGTCTTCGCGGCGCTGTCGAAGGCCTGCTCGTCGGCGATATCGGAAAGCACGATCTCCCGGATGCGGCGCCGCACCCGCTCGATGGTCGCACGGTTGGCCTCGAGGGCGAGCTGCGGCAAGACCACCTGTGTCGCGAAACCACGGGCCGCGGCGTCGAACGGGCCGCCGTCCCGGAGTTTTTCCTTGTAGGCCCGCGTCTCCACGGCGCCTTCGACCTTGCTCCAGGACGAATACTTGCCCGCCGCCTCCTGGCCGGGGGCCGGCAGCGGCCAGAGCAGGCCACCGACGATCAGGGCCGAAAGCCAAGGGCGGACGAGGAATCTCGTGTCATACATGAGACGCATGCCAGTGGTTCAAAAGGGGCTCGTGGTCGCATCCGGCTGGCCGGGCTTGGCCGTGCCCTTCCCGCCGTCGTCGGCCGGCAGCGTGGCTTTGTGCTCGGCGATCACCGGCTCCGCGTCGGCCGCGGAAACGAACTCGAAGCCGCCGTTGGGCCGCAGGCAGAGCACCTCGAACGGCTCCGGCGGTCGGGTCGACCGCAGTTCGGTGCGGTCTTCCTGTCGTCCCCGCACGTCGACGAGCACGCGGTCGGTGCGAAACTCCTCGCCGCGGGTCCGCCGGTCGCCGGGCTTGTTGAGCTTCTCGTCCACGTTCAAGAGGCCGCCGGGCTCCGTCACCAGGCCGCGGAGCGCGTAGTCGCCGGTGCGCACGCTGGGGGCGAGGATGAGCAGCTCCAGCATGCCCGTCTTCATCTTCTTCATGTCGGCCTTGCGGAGCGGGCCCACGAGCACGGCCGTCGGATCGGGCACGCTCACCGCCGCGGTCTCGTTGCTCGGCGGCGCCGCCAGCTTGGTGGCCTTGGCTAGCCCCGGATTGGCGAGGTGCTGCACCTCCAGGTTGACGTTGGGGTTCCAGACCTCGAACCGCACGCGATAGCGATAGGCCTTGCCCGGCTCGACGGCCATGTCGATGAAGCGAAACATCCGGAACTCGGGGGCTCCGGCGTCAGGTGCAGACGGATCGGCCGCCGGCCGGGCTGCGGCCTGCGGCTTCCGCACCTGTTCCAGCACCCACGGGTGCAGGCCGATCGCGCCCCAGGAGCCGCGCAGCAACTGCGGCAGCGGGCCGCAGTAGGGGGGCGTGATCTTCGGGTTCCGCCTGTCCTCCGCCTCGGAGAGCAGAAACGTCGCGGGCACCGTGTCGCCGGCGACGCCGGTCCATTCCGCCTGCCACCGCCGTACCGCTTCGACCAGATCGATGGCCGCCCAGCCTTCGGTTTCATCGCCCACCAGCGTGCGCTCGATGGTCCAGTCGGCCCACAGCGGCGAGTCGCGCCTGGCGTCCTGAAAGCCCACGCCCTCGAATCGGCGGCGGTATTCCGCCGCCTGCCTGGAGACGGGGATCAGCCCCGTCACGACGACGTACGGCGCGATCCGGCCGCGGGCCTGATTGGCTCCGGCTGGCGGCTGGGCGGCCGGCTGATCGGGTGGCTTGTCCCCCGCGGCCGGCTCCCGCGGCCGGCCGCGCGGGCGATCCGCCGTCGCGATCGGTTCCTTCACCAGTTCCTTCACCGGCAGCACGGCCAGACCGGCCACGGCACGCAGATCCTCGATCGGCAGCACGTCGGGCTGCGACCGCTTCGCGAGGTCCTCGAACAGCGGCCGGTCGAGCACCGCCAGTGGCGGCGGTTCGGCCACGGTCGGCTTCCGCCACGGGTCGATCGCGGTCGCCAGCGGCGGTCTCGACCACTTCTCCCCGGCCGGCGCGGTCTTCTCGCGATCGATGTGCAGCGCGGCATCGCGGACCTGGCGGGCGATGGCATCGGGCCGCTGCTGGGCGGAGACCGCCTTGCTGCGGACGGCGTCGACCCCGCCCCAGGCGAGGCCGAGGGCGGAGAGGCCCACGATTGCCACGAGGAACTTCTCACCATGCCGGAGCAGGAAGCCGACGATCGCCTCCTTGTCGAACGAAATGCTCGGCCGCTTCATGCCGCCCTCCTCCACGCGTGTCGTCGATCCGCCGGCCTGCGGGGCGCCGCAGTGGCCGAATCCGTCGCGGCGGGGGGCGGTGACTCGAGGCCGACCGCCGCCGCGCTCGGCGGCGTCGCCAGGCCCACGGTGCCGCGGAGTTCCACGACCGCGTCATGTCCGCGGCCCGCCTTGGCATCCGGGCCGGGGCGGCTGCCGGGGTTGATTCGCACCTCGCGCACGTCGATCGGGATCGGCGCCTGGGCCAGATCGACCAGCAGGGCGTCGAGCCGCCGCTCGTCGATCGTCAGCCGCAGCACGAAGGGCATGAGGTGAACCATCCGCGCGGCGGGCGACGTGGCCAGGTCCGCGGCCGACAAACCCTGGCCGTCGAAATCGACGTAGATCCATTCGCGCAGACTGGCGTCCGGGGCGACCCCCGGCGTTCCTTCGGTGCCGGCGGACGGAACGCCGCCGCCGAACCGCGGATGCGGCGACTTGCCCCGCTGCCTGCCCTCGTCACCGCCCGGCACGGACATGTCGGGGGGCGTCTGTCCCGCATCCCCCGAGGCGGCCTGTTTCGGCACGAGGATCCGACCGCTCCCCATGCCGCCGGGTTTTTCCTGCGCCGCCGGGTAGCCCACGGCCAGTTCCTCCACCGCCACGATCGCGGCGTTGTGAACACCACCGGCGTCCTTGTTCGCCTTGGCGATCAGGTCGCAGAACAGCCCATACACCCACAGTTCCTCCTGCGCGAGCATCACCTGGGTCGTGGCGGCCTGCGGGTTGGTGGGCAGCTTCGCCCACTCGAACGAGCTCAAGAGCCGCCGCTGGTCTGTCGGGTTCCAGGTCAGGATCGCCTGCGAGCGGCGCTCGCGGTCGCCGTCCCGTCCCACCGGCTGCCCGCCGCCAACCTTCGAGCCCGGCTCCCGCTCTTCGGCCATGCCCGCGCCCGCTCCCATCCGTGCCGGCAGCTTGCGCACGATCTCGGGGATCGTGTTCTGATACCGCTGGAGCAGATTGCGGTCCAGGCGGCCGTCGGGCTTGAGGGTGGCGACGGCGTCGAGGAAGTCGGCCCCGAGCTCCTTGGGCCACACCCGGAGAAACTCCTGGCTCTCCCAAAACTTCTGCCACTCGCCGAGCGTGTCGCGGCGAATGCGGGCGGTGTCGGCTTCGATTTCTTGTTCCCAACCCGCGTTGGGGTGCGGCTCGACGCGGCGGACGCTTTGCATGGCGTCGAGCTTGCCCTTGATCTGACTTTTGGAAACGTTGATCTGCCGCAGCAGACCCCCGCGGGCTGCGAACAGGAGCGGCAGCACGACCAGCGGCACGACGATCGCCAGCAGCCAGAAATGGTGCTTCACCAGCAGGGCGACCGCGGGACGGATGTTTTCAGGGAGCTGAAGCATGATCGGTTCGCGGGGTCAATCCGCGGCCGGCTGCGCGGCCGGCTCCGCGGGGGGCTGCGGCTTGGGGATGCCAGGCGTCGTCGGCTGCCAGGCGAACTGGAGCGTGAAGTCGTAGCGCTTGAGCTCCAGCATCTCGGCCTCGGCGGCCGGGGGCTGGCCCGCGCCGGCGGCCGCCGGCGGCTTGGACTTCGGGATCCGCACCCGCCGGACGGTCGACGACTCCATGATGATCGGATAGCCGATGCCGAGGTCGGCGACGGGCACACGCCTGCCCGCCAGCGGCCCGGCGGAGACGAGCACATCGTCTCCCTTGCCCAGCAGCGACTGCACGAGCGTCGAGCGGACGAACTGCTCGCCCTCGTCCGGCTTGTGGCGGTCTTCGTTGTGGAAGTGGTAGCCCTTGATCTGGACCACCCAGCCCGGGCCCTTCGGCCCCACCTGGGCTGGTTCTCCGGCCGCGGCCTCGGCTGGTGCCGGCTCCGCGCCCTCGGCGGGGGGCGCGGGGGCGGCGGCCGCTGCACCGCCGACCGAGTGCGTTTCATCCCACAGCCGCTTGGCTCCGGCGAACCATGCGGCGAGGTCGGGGAAGAACTGGCAGTCGATGCTGTCGATGTGCAGTTCGTTGCGATCGGCCGGGTTCGGCGCGGGCTTGCCCGGCGGGTCGCGGGGCAGGAGCGACTCGACGGCCCGCAGCATTTCGAGCGACTGGAACCGCCGGTTCTGGACATCCACGAGATACCGCTGCTGGGCCGCGGCCTCGGTCCGCTTCGCGCGGACGGCGTCGAAGGCGTTGGCCGCCGCCTGGGACTTCTTTTGAACCTGGTCGGCCTCGGCGAATGCATTTGCGTAGAGCCGCGGCGCGTAGGTCGACCAGGCGAGGAACAGGCCGCCGAAGTTGAGCACGGCGGCGGCGAGCAGCCCGACAAGCGCCGCCAGCGCCCAGGGCTTCTTGGCCTCGATGAGCCGGTCGGTGACGATCTCCTTCGGCAGCAGGTTCGTCTGCAGGAACGAACCGCCAGCGGCCTGAAGGGCGAGGCCGTAGGCGGTGCCGAACGCGAGGCGGTTCTCGCGGAACGCGGGGGCCCCGAGCACGGTCGGCCCTTCCAAGTGGTCGAACTTCTCCTGCCGCTGGACATCGATCTGCAGCTGCTTGGCGACGAAGTCGGAGAGCCCGCGCAGCTTCGTGGCGTTGCCGAGCAGCAGCACCCTGCCGACCGTGGCGGTGCGGTCGGCGCCGGTGAAGTAGTTGAGCGACCGCTGCAGTTCGGCGGCGAACTCGCTGAACACCGGTCGCATCGCCTTGAACACCGCCTTCGGATCCTCGGCCCGGACGGCGTTCCGCTTGAGATGTTCCGCCTTGGCGAAGGTGAGCTTCAGATCCTTGACGAGCGCCCTGGTGAATGTGCTGCCGCCGATCGGCATGCTCCGCTGCTGGATCCGCAGCCCGTTGGTCATCACGACGTCGGTCGAGTCGACGCCCATGCACACGAGCACGATCGCCGCGGGGGGCTTCTCGGGGTCGATCGTCTTGGGGTCGGGAAGCTGGTCGAACATCATCATGTTCGCCAACGCGATCGGCGAGAGCTGGAGGACGTCGACCTCGATGCCCGCATCGATCAGGGGCGTGAGGGTCTTGTAGACCTGCTCGCGCTTGATCGCGAACAGCGCCACCTCGGCGTCGATGACGAACCCGCTTTCCTCCATGCCGCCGGCGAGCCGCTGCCAGTCCCAGACCACCTGGTCGAGCGGAAAGGGAATCTGCTGCCGCGCCTCGTACTTGACGATGTCGGGGATCTTCTTGGCCTCGATCGGCGGCAGCTTGATGAACTTCGAGAGGCCCGACTGCCCCGGCACCGCCACGGCGACGCGGTCGCCGGAGAGGTCGTTGCGGCCCATGAACTCCACCAGGGCCGTCCGCACCATTTCCACCGGATCGGCCTCCGGCTGGGTGAGGATCATCGGGTATTCGATGTAGTCGTAGGCTTCCGCCACGAGCTTGCGCGGCTCGGTCGTCGAGACTCGGCAGCGCAGCGCCTTGAGGGCGCACTTGCCGATGTCGATTCCCCACACGTACGGACTGCGGGCCATGGGCCGTTCCAGAAAGGCGCGTCGACGGGAGAGCTGGCTGCGGGTCAGGCTGCGCGGCCGAAACACCGTCTTTCCAGCACTCTACGAACCCGCGAGGAGGGGTGTCAAACGCTCCGCGCCGGCCGGACCCCTGACATCGATTACACTCACCGCCCGTGGCCACGGCCATTCCTGGCCTGTGTTCACTTGATCGCCCGCGCATCCTGCCCGGGCAGACGTGTTCCGCAGTCCGCTGTTGAGCCTTGAATATTGGCGTCATGTCGATCCCCTCGCTTCCGCGAGGGGCGTTCGGGGTTCTGCACATGAGCGGGTTTTTCAAGCACCATTAAGAATCTGCTCAGCCGCCATGCAGCCCGCTCGCCTTGTGGTCTTTCTGCCCTGTCACACGCTCGATGATTTTTCGGCGTGGTTCGAGGAGGAAGAGGCCGAGGACGTGCTCGCCGCCTGGACCGCCGCCTGGGATCCGCGGCTGCTGGCCGCCGTGGGCCGCGTCCCGGGGTGGGCGAGCGTCGATCTGCGACCGCCCGACGACGAGCCGATCCTCGGCATCGTGCCGGCGGCCTTCGACGCGCGGTTCGCCGCCCAGGCCGACGCCGCATGCACGGCCGGCTCCTTCTGGGTGCGGGACGTGCGCGGCGCCGCCGCCGTGGCTGCGGCGGCTCGCAGCGGCTGCGGACTGGCGGCCGACGCAGCCGACGCCCCCTGCGCCGCCGACTTCCGCGCCCTGGGGCTGGCGGTGCTGCTGGCCGAACTGCTGGCCCGCCGCATGCGGTCGGAGGCGGGGCTCGAGGCCACCGACTTCGGCGCCACCGTCGTCGCCGCGGCCCGGGCGGCCGTCGCCGGCCGCGACGACGAGGCCCGGGAGCGGCTGCGCGAGGGCTTCGGATTTCTGTCGGCGACGCGATCGCGCTACTACCCGGTAGACGTGTGGCTCCTCGATCTCGTGCTCCTCGCCGACACGACGCTCGGCCCGCCGCTGCTCGAGGAGCTCGCGGCTCCGACCCCGCTGGGGATCGTGGCCACCGGCGGCCTGATCGAGCGGCTCGCCGCCGACAACCCCGCGGCGCTCGCCCGGCTGCGGGAGCGGTGCGCGGCGGGCACGGCCTCCGCCTGCGGCGGCCGCGACGGCGAGGATCCGCTCGCGCTGCTCACCCCCGAGCAGGTGCTGGCGTCGTTCGAACGCGGTCGGGCGACGTGGGAACGGCACCTCGGCTGCCCGCCACGGACCTTCGCCCGGGTGGCGGGAGGGGGAGCGGCGCTCCTGCCCGCCGTGCTCGCGGGCTTCGGCTATGCCGGGGCCGTGTGGCCGTTGTTCGACGGCACGCCGCTGCCCGACCCCGACGCCTCCCGGATCCGCTGGGAAGGGGCCGGCGAGGCATGCATCGACGCGGTGGCCCGCCCGCCGATCGACGTCCGCGAGGCGCGGGCGATCCTCGCCCTGCCGGAACGGCTCGCCAATGTGATGGACCACGATCAGGTCGCCGTCGTCACGTTCGCGCGGTATGCCGGGACCGCGAGTCCCTGGCACGCGGTCCTGCAGCGGATCGGCTCCTGGAGCGACCTGCTGGGCACCTTCGTCACGCCCGATGATCTGTTTCGGCGGACCGAGGTCCGCGACAGTCCCGTCGCTTTCAAGGCCGATGCCTTTCCCCCGCCGTTGCCGGCCGCGACCGGGGATCCGGTGGGAGATGCCGTGACTGCTGCCGCGGCGGAGGCCCGCCGGATCGTGGCCGCGGCGGCCACGATCCGGCCGTTGCTGCCGTCGGCTGCCGCCCATCGCCCCGCCGCCCCGCCGCCGCTCGCCGCCCGCCCTGCTGGGCGGTGGCCCTGGTCGCGGCGCGACGCCGGTGCCGGGCTGGTCCTCGACAACGGCCTGATTCGCCTCCAGGCCCACCCGCAGACGGGCGGCCTGCTGTCGCTGCGGCGGCCCG
>JBIJCJ010000005.1:0-40055 GCA_044344765.1 Pirellulales bacterium
GGCCGACAATGAACCAAAAGTATCTCGCGATCCTGCGGGAGACACTCGAGTCGAAGACCCCGTCGCCGATCCTCGACCCGCTGCGGGCGAAGTTTCGCGCCGGCACGCTGCAGGCGGCCGACGTCGCGGCCTGGCAAATCGCCCTCTGGCGGTTCGCGCAGGTCGGCCACATCGGCAAGGTCGGCGGGCCGAAGGCCTGGCAGGAGCCGGTCGATCCCATCGTCACGGCGCACGAAGTCCGCCTGCCGCTCGCGCCCCCGAAGGACGGCGGTGACGTGACCGTGTTTCTCGTCACCCACGACGCGGGCGACGGTGCCGCCGGCGACGTCGTCGTCTGGGAAAAGCCCCGAATCACGTCCCGCGGCCAGCCCGACCTGCCGCTCCACGAACTGTCGCGGACCGCGCGGCGCCGGGCCGCGTTCGCCCGATCGTCGCAGGCCTGCCTGACAGCCGCCCATGAGCACCTCGCCACTGATCCCAAGCCGGCGGTGGCCGCACTTGCCGCAAAGCACCGCGTGCGGCAGGACATGCTCGAAGCGTGGCTTGGATTGCTCGCACCGCCCCAGACCGCCCCGGCCGGCACGGGCGCTGCGCCGGCGGCCCCTGCCCCCAAGCCCGCGGAGCGGATTCCCAAGGACTCTCTCCTCGCCGCATGGAAGGCAGCCACGACCGACGAGGCTCGTGCTCAAGCGGCGAAGAATCTGGCGGCGCTGCTTGCGAAGCCAGCACAGGGGCCTATCCGCAACCCCGACGGAAAGTTGCTCGCGGAGCTCCTTGCGATCGCCGACGGGCTGCCGACGGAAGACTCCAGTGACCTCGGCGCCGCGGACGACTACGGGCCGCCGCCGGGGCTCTTCGGCCGTGGCCCCGACGGCACCGCGGTCGATGCCGCAAACCTCGTCACGGCCCCAGGGGCGATCGTCGAGTTCCGCGTGCCCCAGTCGCTGCTCGGCCCGGATGGGGCGTTCGTCGCCACGGCGCGTCTTCTGGACCCGGCGGCCGACGGCAGCGTGCAGACGGCGGCGGTCACCACGCGGCCCGCCGCGGTCACGGGGCTCGTGCCGCCAGTGGCCGGATCGAGACAGGTGGGCGGCAGTTGGTCCGTCATGCAGCTGCGGTCTGATTTCATTTTTCCAATCCTCGTCACTCCTTCCGGAACGAAGCAGAAGTTTTACGAGACAGCGTGCGCGGAGTTTCGGCAGGTGTTCCCGCTCGCTCTCTGCTACCCGAAAATCGTGCCGGTCGATGCGGTCGTGACGCTCATGCTCTATCACCGCGAGGACGACCAGCTCTGCCGGCTCATGCTCGACGATGCCCAGAAAGCCGAGCTCGACCGGCTCTGGGAAGGTCTCACCTTCGTGAGCGAGGCGCCGCTCGAGGAGGTCGTCGTCCTCGAGCAGATCATCCAATTCGCCACGCAGGACGCTGACCCAAAGGTCTTCGAGCCGTTGCGGGAGCCGTATCGGGAGAAGGCCGAGGCGTTTCGCCGGGCCCGGGCGGCGGCTGAGCCGCGGCACGTGCAGGCGATCGTGGACCTCGCGGCCAAGGCCTGGCGGCGGCCGCTCGTGGCGGCCGAGCAGGACGGCCTCCAGAAACTCTACGGCACGCTGCGGGCCGAAGGGCTCGAGCACGCCGCCGCCGTGCGGATGCTGCTGGCGGGCGTGTTGACGTCGCCTGAGTTTCTCTATCGCGGCGAGCGGCCGGCGCAGGGCATGGCCGCCGTGCCGGTGAGCGACCAGGAGCTGGCGACGCGGCTGAGCTACTTCCTCTGGTCGTCGTTGCCCGACGACGAGCTGCGGGCGGCGGCCGCCGCCGGGAAGCTCCACGAGCCCGACGTGCTCGCGGCCCAGGCGCGGCGGAGGCTCGCCGACCCGAAGATCCGCCGGCTCGCTGCCGAGTTCGGCTGCGAGTATCTCCACGTGGGCGACGTGGCGACGCTCGACGAGAAGAGCGAGACCCACTTCCCCACGTTCAAGGCGGTCCGCGGCGACATGCAGGAGGAGGTCGTGCGGTTCTTCACCGACCTCTTTCAGGCCGACCGCTCCGTGCTCACGCTGCTCGACGCGGATCACACGTTCGTCAACGGGCCGCTCGCCCGACACTACGCCCTTCCGGGAATCGACCCCAAGCAGGCGGAATGGAAGCGGATCGACGGCATGAAGGCCCGCGGCCGGGGCGGGATGCTCGGCTTCGCCGCCACCCAGGCCCGGCAGGCGGGGGCGTCGCGAACGAGCCCGATCCTGCGGGGCACCTGGGTCTGGGAGGTGGTGCTCGGCCAGAAACTGCCCAAGCCGCCGCAGGGGGTGCCGCAGCTGCCCGAGGAGACGCCCGCGGGCCTCACGGAGCGCGAACTCACCCAGCGGCATTCCAGCGACGCCCGGTGTGCCGGCTGCCACCAGCGGATCGACCCCTACGGCTTCGCGCTCGAGGGGTTCGATGCCATCGGCCGCAGCCGCCAGAAGGATGCGGCGGGGCTGCCGATCGACACGGCGACGGCCCTGGCCGACGGCACGGCTTTGGCCGGACTCGACGGCCTGCGGCAGCACCTGCTCGGCCCGAAGCGGGACGACGTGGTGCGGCAGTTCTGCCGCAAGCTCCTCATGTACGCCCTCGGCCGCCCGCTCTTGATTTCCGACAAGCCGCTCGTCGAAGAAATGGTTCGCACGCTCGCCGCCCACGACTATAAAGTAGGCATGGCGATCGATCGCATCGTCCGCAGCCCGCAGTTCCGCGAGGTGCGGGGGATGGACTACGCCGGCGTGGCGGTGACTGCCCCCCGCCCTTGATCCGTCGTTCCTTTTTCACCGGAGCCCCGCCATGACGACCACCTCCCGCCTTCCCAGCCGCCGGGCCTTTCTGTGCGGCGCCGGCGTCACGATGACGCTGCCCTGGCTCGAGTCGGTCGCGGTGCATGCCGCCGACACCGCCGCGGCCGGCACTGCAGACGGGCCGCCGCTCCGGCTGGCGGTGCTCTTTTCCGGCAACGGCTTCCACCGCAACGAATGGTGGGCGAAAGGTGAGGGGGCGAACCTCGAACTGGGAAAGGTGCTCGCGCCGCTCGAGGGCGTGAAGGGAAAGGTCACGCTCGTCAACGGCCTCTATCACGAGCAGGCCCGCAGGGGAAACATCCACAGCTCGCAGACCGGGAACATGCTCTCGGGGGCGCCGATCGCCGCCGGCGGCGAGATCCGCACGGGCACGAGTTTCGACCAGTTGCTCGCCGCCTCGGTGGGCAAGGCGACGAAGGTGCCGAGCCTCGTGCTCGGCTGCGAGCCGGCGAACCCGTCGGTGCACAAGAACTACTCGATGCTCTACAGTTCGCACATCTCGTGGAGCTCCCCCACGACGCCGACGCCGCTGGAACTGTTTCCCGCGCTCGCCTTCGACCGGCTGTTCAAGGACGGGGCCGCGGCCGGCACGAAGAGCGTGCTCGACGCCGTGCTCGCGCACGCCAAGGACTTCCGCCGCGGCGTGAGCGTCGCCGACCGGCGGACACTCGACGAGTTCCTCGAATCGGTGGGCAGCGTCGAGGCCCGGATCGCCGGCGCGGGGAAGCGGGGCGAGCTGCAGGGCTGGCGGCCCACGCTCGAGAAGCCCGACCGGGAGCGGCCGGCCGACGGCATCCCGCAGGACATCGCCGAGCACATGCGGCTGATGTGCGACATCGTGGTGCTCGCCTTCCAGACCGACACCACCCGGATCACGACGCTCAAGCTCAACAACGACCACAGCGCCCTGCGGTTCCCCAACCTGCCGAAGCACGGCGGCAAGCCGGGGGAAGGGATCGACTACAAGATCCACCACCTCCTGTCGCACTCCGAAAACGAGGACTGGCTGACGGTCAACCGGTTCTTCGTCGAGCAGACCGCGGCCATCGCCCGGCGGCTCGACGCCATCCGCGAGGGGGACCGGACGCTGCTCGACAACACGATCCTGATGCACACCTCGAGCATGCTCCACGGCGGCCACGAAAATGGGCGGCTGCCGATGGTGGTCATCGGCGGCGGCGGGGCGGGCATCCGCGGCGGCCGCGTGCTCGACTACACCGGCAAGCCCGACCGACAGATGTGCCGCCTCTTCCTCTCCGTCATGGACAAGATGGGCCGGCGGCTCCCCGAGTTCGGCGACGCGAAGACCGGGCTCGAGGAGATCTGAGCGGTGGTGGCCCGGGTCCACGGGGATTCTCCCCGAGACCTGGGCCTGCAAAGCAACCCGTCCCGCGGCGTTTTTACGAGAGTTCCGTGCGGATTTCCGCCAGCGTGTGACGTCGGCCCTTGAGCGATTGAATCCGGCGGCAGCGGGCGATGGAATCGGGCCCGAACAACTGGTAGCCGGCCGGGGTTGTCTGCGCGACGTTCAGCAGCCCGAGCTTTGTCCAATGACGAATGGTGGACACGGTCTCCCCGACGGCCTTCGCGATCTGCCCGATCTTCAGGAGCCGCTCGTCTCCTGCACCCGACACCATCCGTTCCGCCGGGGCGGCGCCGGCCTCGAGGTAGATGTCGAGCGACCGGCCAACCGCCCCGGCGACGAGGTTGTCGTAGGCGGTCTTCGAACCGCCCAACTGCGCCGTCTCCAACGCCCCGAGATACGCCACCCGATCGCGCGGCCGGATGATGGCGGGCGGATACCCGTGCATGAGCAGGAGCAGGTTCATGAGCAGGCGGGCAGTGCGACCGTTGCCATCGACGAACGGATGAATGGTCACGAGCCGATAATGAGCCTCCCCGGCCAAAACTACGGGATGGAGATCAGCTCCCGCCCGTAGCCAGGCGCAGAATCGGTCTATCAGCTCCGGAACCTTCCGCGGATTCGGGAGCACGACGGTGGAGCCGGCGATCCGCACCGCGACATCCCGATACCGCCCCGCATTCACCTCGTCGATGCCCGCGAGCACGAGCTCGTGCAGCCGCAGAATGTCGCGCTCGGAAACGGCCTGGCGGTTCTTCGCGACCACCAGCGCATGCACGAAATCGATCGCCCGGGCGTGGTTCGTCGCTTCCAGATGCTCCTTGAGGCTCTTGCCGCCGACGGTCAGCCCTTTTTCGAGCACCACCGCCGTCTCCCGACGGGAGAGCGTGTTGCCCTCGAGCGCGTTGCTCGTGTACGTGAGTTCGACGCGAAACCACGCATCGAGGCTGCGGGCGACGTCCGATGACAACGGCCGCAGTCGGTCCAGGGCTTGCTTCTTCGCGTCAAGCTTCCGCAGATTCATAGCAAAACCATAACGTGACGCTTTATGGTTTTTAGTGTATTTTTTCAGTGTGGACGGTGGAACCCGCAGTCGCTGGTGCTGTGATCGTTCTACGAATCGGGCCCGACGGTGGCGATTGTGCGGGGTCGGCGCAGCCCGATCAGGGGGCCGCAGGGGCCTGCTGCCGCAACAGGTAGGCAAGCAGGTGCGGCAGGTTCCCCTCCCCCACCTGGTCGAGCATGTTCGCCGGCATCGGGGAGACACGCGACGTATTCGTCTCCTCGATCTCCCCCTTGGACACCCGCACCTCCTTCCCCGTCGCATCGGCGAACACGACGTCCGCCGCCTCTTCCCGCAGCCGCAGCCCGGAAATCACCCGACCGTCGGCGAGCGCGACCGTGGTCGTGCGAAACGCCTCGTCCACGTTGCGATTCGGGTCGAGGATGTCCTCCAGCAGCCGCTCCGCCCCCCGCTGCCCGATGCCCTCGAGCTGCGGACCGACGAGACCGCCCCGATCGGCGAACCGGTGGCAGGCCGCGCAGTGCTTCGTGAACAGCTCCGCTCCCGTCTCGGCCGCGCCGCCGGCCTTGTGAAACTGCCCGGCCACCTTGAGAATCGCCTGCTGGATTCGTTTATCCGCGGCCGGCATCCCGGCCGTCAACGTCTGGATCCGCTCGTCGAGCCCGACGACGCCCGCCTTTCCCAGCCGCTCCAGAACCTGGCGGTCCTGCAGCAGCAGGGCCGATGCCTTGCCGGCACCGATCAGCTCGAGGAGCAGGCCGGCCCCTTCCTTCCGCGACAGCAACACCATCGCCAGTTCCTTCTGCTGGCTGGCCGTGGAAGGCTTCAGAGCCCGACCGATGGCCGCGCGGACTTCGGGCGAATCCTCGTTGCCGAGCACGCGGGCGAAGGCGATCCGCACCGGATACGGCTCGGAGACTTCGCCGATCAAGGGCAGAGCCAAGGCCAGCGCCCGATCCCGATCGGCCGCCACCGCCGCCGCCGCCGCACTCTCGATCAGGTCGGGAGGGCGTTTCGCGTCCCGCGCGATCCGCATCACGGCGTCGAACGCCGACGCGACGCCCTGGCGTTTCACAGCCGAGACGGCCAGCCGCAGCGCGCTATCGGACGGAGCCGGCTTCACACCGTCGGCCAGCACAGCCGCGGAGTACGCCGCCGCCCAGCGACCGAAATCACCTTCGGCGGCGATCGGCCGCTTGGACTGCGTGACCCGCTCCAGCATCGGCTGCAGCAGTTCTTCCTGCAGCCGCAGGTCGTCGCCACAGGCGGCCCTGGCGGCCCGAGCCGCCTCGTCGATCCGTGCGTCGCCGCACCGCGCGGCGACACCGTCGAGCGAACGAGACCATGCCTTCACCGGCGCCCCTGAGCCGCGGACCAGCTCGAACGCCCGCCAGGCCGCGAACTCTCCGGGCACCGCCGCCATGATCTCGACGAGACGCGTCGCATCGTCTCCTGTCGCCACGAGCCCCGCCAGCTGCTCCGGCGTGGCCGTCACCAAGTGCTTGCGCAGGGCGATCCGCACCGCATGCACGAGCTGCACGTCTTCCGCGGGAGCCGCGGCCCAGCACCGCAGCAGAGGCTCGACCGACTCGATCGCCGGATGGGCCGCCAGCGCCTCCGCCGCCGCCCGCCGGACGAAGGGATCGGCGTCGGTGAGACGCCCGCGGACGAGAGCGGCCCG
Organism: Pirellulales bacterium; assembly: GCA_044344765.1. Classification (GTDB taxonomy): domain Bacteria; phylum Planctomycetota; class Planctomycetia; order Pirellulales; family UBA1268; genus QWPN01. Next base: position 6,897 of record JBIJCJ010000005.1, read on the forward strand.
CGATTCATCCCAGCCGGGCAGTGCCTCGAGCGCCTTCACAAGATGCACCCGGACGAGCCGCGACTCGTCGGCCCCCGCCGCCGCGATCGCGGCCGGCTCGAGCCTGTCCAGCAGGGCGAGCGCCCGCAGGGCGCGGGCCCGACGGTGCTCGGAGTCGCTCCTTTGCTGAAGCGTGCCCACGACCGTGGCGTCGGTCCGGCCGCGCTCGACCAGCTGTTCCATCGCCAGCCGCCGCACCGTCTCGTTCGGGTCGGCGAGCCGCTCCGCCAGCGCAGGTGTCGGGAGCTTCGTCAGGTCCACGATTGACGCGGAGCCGGCCGGGGCGGCCCCCGGCTCCCCCTTCCAGACGACCCGCCAGATGCGGCCCCGGTGCCGATCGCGACGCGGGTGCTTCAGATCGACCTCGTAGTGTCCGATGATGCAGTTGTAGAAATCGGCCACGTATAGCGCCCCATCCGGCCCCAGCTGCAGGTCCGCCGGCCGAAACCAGAGGTCTTCACAGGTCAGGAAGTCGTCGGGCTTCTGCACCCACGGCGAAGATCCGCGCCATTCGATCCGGTCCCGGTGCACGAGGCAGTTCACCACGTTGCCGATGAACACGTCGCCTCGATAGGCGTCGGGAACGCGGTCCGTCTCGGCGATCGCCACCGCGCCGATGCCGGTCGAGCCGTGGGCGTCGGCCGTGATGGCGGGCGCGACCCCGAGGCCGCCGGCCGGGGCACCGATACCGGGATAGTTGGCCCCCGGGAGCAGCATCGTCAGCGGGGAACTGTGGCAATCGGCGTTGAACCGGTTCCCGAGCGCGTCGAAGCACATGCCGAACGGGTTGGTCTGCCCAGAGGTCACATGCTCGATGGCGGACCCGTCGGGACGGAAGCGGTAGGTGTTGCCGGAGTTCAAATGCAACACGACGTCCCCCACGCCGCGGAGTTTCACCCGCGACTGATTGCGGAACCCATGGTTCGCATACACCCAGCCATCGGCACCCAGGCGGAACGCGTTCTGGTTGCCGTGCGTGTCAACGCAATCGAACGGCCCGTAGAGCACCTCGCGCAGATCGGCCTGGCCGTCGCCGTCGGTGTCGGTGACCTTCCAAATGTTCGGGATCGACCAGACGATGGCCGCCGTCTTCCCGCCCGGCGGGACCGGAAGCGGCAGCACCCCGATGGGGATGTTGAGCTCGTCGGCGAACAACGTGGCCTTTCGCGCCCGGCCGTCGGGACCGAAATCCTCGAGGATCGTCAGGCCATCCCGCGGCTTCGTCCCGGCGGCCGCCGCGAACGGGTATTCCACAGAATGGGTCACCCAGAGCCGGCCCCGGGCATCGAAGGCCATGTTCATCGGCTTCTGGATCTGCGGCTCCGCCGCCACCAGCTCGATGGCGAATCCGGCGGGCAGCTTGAACTTTTCCCGCTGCTGCTCGGGGGCCAGCGGTTCCGTATTCACCACGGGCGGCGCCGCGGTCGCCATGGCCGCGGCCACCAGCGCCGCGCATGCGGCACCGGCGCGGGCAAGCCGCGCAATCCGCGAGGCGGCGTCCGGAACTCCGTCAATCAGATTGACTGTTCGCATGCGTTGGCTCCTGTCGAAGCGGGGCGAGGAAGGCGAACGATTCGCGGGCGGTCTCCAGCCAGCGGTGCGACTGCCGCGGCAGTTCCACATGCATGCCTCCACGATAGCCGGCGGCAGCGAGCACGGCCAGGAACGCCGGAAAATCGACGTCGCCCGCGCCCAGCGGCAGATGCTCGTGCCGGCAGGCGAGCATGTCGTCCACGTGGACGTTCACCACCCGGCTCGCCCAGCGACGCAGGTCGGCGGGCCGCTCGCCCATGCACTCGAGGTGGCCGAGATCCACCGTCAGCCGCAGCCCGTCGGGATCGCCCGCCCGCTCGAGCAGCCTGCCGTAGCGGGAGAGTGTGTCGATGAACATCCCGGGCTCGGGCTCGAAGCCGAGCGGCATGCCCCGGGCGGCGGCCCGGTCGAGCACCGGCGCCAGCCCGGAGACGAGCCGCGACCAGAGCGTCTCCTCGTCGGCCGCGTCGCGGACCACGCCCGACCACAGCGACACGCAGCCGGCGCCGAGTTCCGCCGCCACGTCCACCGCCCGGCAGAGGAAGTCCACCCGCCGCAACCGGGCCGCGGCGTCCGCCGAGACGAGCGTCGGCTCGTGCTTGATCCGCGGATCGAGAAGGTGCCGGGCGCCGGTCTCGACCACGCAGGCCATGCCGGCGGCGTCGACCGCGGCCCGCCAACGGCCGATCAGCGCCGGCAGGTCCGCCGCGAACGGATCGAGCGTGTGCCGATCGAGAGTGATCGCGAGCGATCGACACCCCAGATCGGCCAACATCGGCACCGCCGCGAGCGGGTCGACGTCACCGATCGTATTGGTGCTGAAGCCGAGATGCACGGCCGGGAACCTGGTTATGTCGTTGTCACGGACCCGGAATCACTCTACCGCAGGCTTGAAAGATCGAACGCGAACCGGCGCCCGGGGCTTCCGGAGTACCCGACGACCACAATCCGAAAGCCGTTCCCAAAGCAATGCCACCACGCCCCGGAAGCCCCTCGCGGCAGCGAGGGGATGACGCGTGGCCGTCACCAACCGGGCATTTCATCCGCCTCGTCAAACGCAATCGAACGCGTCACCCCCCGGCTCCCGCCGGGGGCTTCCGGAGCACCCGCGCGCGGATCACGCGAACGCATGCCGTCCCGGAGCCGAATGGGCCCGATTCACGGGCTCTACGTGGGCGGCACGAACTGCCGGCCGAACCAGAACCATCCGAGCAGCGCCAGCACCACCAGCGCCCACGCCTCGCCGCGGGCCGCCAGCACGAGCACCGCGTCGAGGGTGATGATCGACATGATCGCGTTGCCCACGGCCTGACGCACGCGGGCGGGCTCGGGCACGACCACGCCCCCCACGGCCCGCACCAGGACCGAGGCCCCGATGATGCCCCACAGCAGGAGCCAGTCGCGGGCCACGATCCGGCAGCCCTCAGCGAGCGGGCGGGTCCAGACGAAGCCGGCGGCGACCACGAGCCCGACGAGCATCACGAGCATGCCGCCGACGAGCGTCGCGACCCGCGGCCGCCCGGCCTCGTCGCGGGCGTAGAGCGTGATGCCCGCAACGTAGATCGCCATGCCGACGGGAATGAGCCACTCGTAGGCCGCGTGCGGGCCGCCCGCCGCGGTCATGCCGAGGAGCCAGTTGAGGCCGCGGCAGGCGCCCATCACGGCCGGACCCAGGGGCGTGCGCTTGGCGTGCCTGTCGTAGCCCCAGACGGCGGCCGTGAGGCCCGCGCCGACGAGGGCGGGCCAGGGCGAACGGGCGGCGACGGCCGCACCGCAGGCCGCGGCCGCGCCGAGCGTGAGCAGCGCGGCGCCGGCCAAGGCGGCCGCCCGCGGGGCGATCGCGCCGCGGGGCAGCGGCCGCTCGGGACGCTCGACCCGGTCGAGCGCCAGGTCGTAGACGTCGTTGAGGATCATGCCGGCCGCGTAGAAGGCGACCGAGGCGAGGATCGCCAGCCAGCCGGCCAACGGCGGCCACGCCAGGGCCGTCGGCATCGGGCCGCAGACGAGAAACCCGGCCAGCACGTCGGCGACCGCGGTCGCGAGGTTGGGCAGCCGCACGAGCCGCAGCCAGTCGCGCATGTCAGGCGATCTCCACGCCGGCGGCCGCGGCGCAGCCGATGAGGTGCGCCCGGGCGGCCCGGGCGGCCTCGTCGGGCCGGTCGCGATAGGGGTAGAGCTCCACGGTGACCCACAGGTCGGGCGTGCAGGCGGCGATCGCCCGGAAGGTGGCGGTGAAGTCGATCGCCCCCTCGCCGGGCACGAGGTGGTGGTGGACCCGCGTGGCCGCGATGTCCTCGAAGTGGTAGTGCCGCGTGTGGGCCTGCATCCGCGGCACCCACTCGGCTGGGTCCTCGCCGACGCAGTAGGCGTGGCCGATGTCGAAGTTGAGGCCCAGGGCCGGGTGCCTGACCCGTTCCGCGAACTCGAGGTACTCCCCGAACTTCTCGATCAGCAGGCCGGGCTCGGGCTCGACGAGCAGCGTCACGCCCACCTCGGCGGCGACGTCGAGCACCGGCATGATCTCGTCGTAGAAGATGGCCGTCGCCTGCTCCCGCGTCTGGCCGGGCTGCAGCTCGCCCCCCGGCTCGGTCGAGATCGACGCCGCCCCGAGCTCGGCGGCCAGCCGCAGGGCCCGCTTGGTGTGCTCGCGGCGGATCGCCCGGTAGTGCGGATCGGGATCGGTCCAGCCCGGGTGCCAGTAGGGCTGCCGCGGATCGGCCACGGCGTTCATCATGAAGGCGTTGATGTTGGAGATCGCGATTCCACTCCGCTCGAGGGCGGCGCGGATCGCCCGCTTCTGCACCGGCAGCAGGCCCGCCGGCCAGGCGTGGGGCACGTCGGCGAGCAGCTCGATGCCGGAATATCCAAAGCCAGCGATCCGCGCGATCGCCTCCTCGACGGGCACGTCGAGATAGGCGTTGGAACTGAAGGCGAGGCGGAGCGGCATGGGACATCCGTGACGGGGGCTGGAAGGATTGCCGGAGTCTATGCTCCGCCCCCGACGCGGGCTACGGCCAGAGCGTGAGGTGCCGGGTGAGCCACGCCGGCCGTGCGGGAAGCCGCTCGAGCTCCGTGTAGTACATCGCCGCCGGATTGACCCCCCGCTCCTCCATCCGCGTCACGTGCCGCGCCACGGCCGGGCTGCGGAGCAGGGCCGGCAGCAGGCCGCCCCAGATGGCGGCCACGGCGGCGACACCGACGGCGAGGCGGACGGGCGGCGCGAGACTCACGGCTCCACCGCCTTGCGAAACAGCCAGCCGAAGGTCAGGCTCGCCATCCCCAACGTCAGGACGAGGTTGAGCAGCTGGCCGCCGACGTACAACACCAGCGGCCGACCGCTGACGAGCGCGGGCGCCAGTTCGCGGAAGTTCGTCTGCAGCCCCATGCACACGAAGCCCGCGCAGAACAGCCAGCCGCGCAGCCGTGCGGTGAAGCCGGTCGTGGCGCCGTCCACCCACAGGGCGAACTCGGGGCCGCGGGTGAACAGCCAAGAGCAGACGATCGAGGCCGCCAGGAACCCGAGGATGAACTTAGGAAACCGCCGCCAGGCTTCGACCGCCAACGACGTCCGCCGTTCGCCCATGCCGCGATCCACCCAGCCGGCCCAGTAGACGGCGACCGCGAAGGCGATCACACCGATCATCGAGTTCTGGATCATCTTCACCGTCGCCGCCACCTCGCCCGCCTCCTTGCCGAGCGCCTCCCCGGCCGCCACGACGGCGCCGGTGGCGTCGATCGTGCCTCCCAGCCAGGCCCCGCCCACGATCGGGTCGAGCCCCATCCAGTCGATCAGCGGCGGCATCGCCACCATCATCGCCACGGTGAAGAACAGCGACAGGCCGATCGCCAGCGAGAGTTCCTCCTTCTTCGCCCGGCAGGCGGCCCCGGTGGCGATCGCCGCCGACACGCCGCACACGGACATGTCGGCCGAGACCACCATGCACAGCGACCGCGACGGGATCCGCAGCAGGTGCACGCCGGCCCAGTAGGTGGCCACGAGCACGATCGGCGTCACGATCCACGACGTCATCACGCCCGGCAGGCCGAGCTCGAGCAGCCGGCTGAAGAGCACCTCGGCGCCGAAGATCACGAGCCCCGTCTTGATGAGGAACTCGCCGGCCAGCCCCCGACCGAGCCAGCCCGGCACCCCCGCCAGGTTGCCGATCAGCAGCCCGACCGCCAGGGCCCAGAGCGGGTATTCGAGGTTGTAGTAATGGATCACCTTCTGGCCCGCGAGCAGGTAGGCGCCGCCGGCCAGCGCCGCCACCGTGGCCGCGGCCGGCAGCTCGGGCAGCACCCGCCGGCCGCCGAGGGCGGCCCCGGCGAGCGTCACGGCCACCACCCAGCCCAGCCCCATGAGCACGGCCTGGGCGACGCTCCGCCCCTTCTTGTCGCGCAGCGACTCGAGCGGCGAGTCGGCCCACGTCTGCGGCTTGTCGATCATCGCGGACAGAGGCGTGGGCCAGCCCTTGGGGTGGGCCCCCCGGCTCGCCGCCTCCTGCGCCGGCCGGGCCGTCCAGGTCACAGCCAGGGCCAGGGCCACAATCGCCAGGCCGATCGCCGTGGCGGCGGTGTCTTCATGAAGGTTCGGACGCACGGAACTTCTTGCCCATTCTGACAGGGTAGGCGAGGGGATCGGCGTGAGGATGCGGAGCGTGGCGGACCTTCGCCAGCGACGCAACTCATGCCGTCCCCGATCCGGGATTTCTCAAACAGGCCTTCTCTTTTCAGCTCGAAGCGCTGCGGTACTTGACGAGGGCGCGTTGGAACACGAGCCGCGAGATGACCAGCGTGGCCACGGCCGCCACGACGGCGCCGGCGACGGGCCACCAGGCGGCTCCCGCGAGCGGCCGGGCGAGGACGCCGGCCGGCACGTTGACCACCAGCAGGATCGGGATCACGAAGGTGCACAGGGCACGGAGCGGGCCGCCCCACGGGCCGGCGTAGATCTCGGCCGGGTAGCGGGAGAAGTTCGTCAGGTAGAACCAGAAGTCGTACAGGCTCTGGTTGCGGCCCATGAGGATCGTGGCGGCGGCGAGCATGATCACGAGGCCGTAGAGGATCGCCACGCCGCAGAGCACGAGCAATGGGTAGAGCAGCCAGGCGACGGGCGACGGCACATGGTCCATCCGCGCCACGGCCCAGCCCAGCAGCCCCAGGCCCACGATGCCGTTGGCAAACGCCGAGAAGTCGACGCGGTGCAACGAGAGCAGGAACTGGGCGTCGAGCGGCTGCACGAGCACAGCGTCGAGCCCGCCGGTGCGGACCATCTCGGTGAGCTCCTCGGCGCTCGGCATGAACAGGGCCTGGACGATCGAGTTGATGATCAGGCCCGTGGCCACGAAGGCGAAGAACGGCTCCCGCGACCAGCCGGTGCCGGCGCCGATCTCAGGCGTGAACCGGAAGATCAGCAGGTAGAAGGCGAGGTTCATCGACATCCAGCCGAGGCTCGTGACGCACTCGAGGATGAAGTTCGCCCGGTAGGTCATGTCGCGGACCAGGCAGGCCCGGGCGAACGTGCCGAAGATCGCGAGGTAGCGGGTCATGGGCCGGTCAGCCTCCGTAGGCGGCGTACCGCCGCGTGCCACGCCACCAGGCGAGGCGGCAGGCGCCGGCCATGATCACGACCCAGGCCACCTCGACGGCCAACGAGCGGACGAGCTCGGCGCCCCGCACCTTGCCCAGCCACACGGCCGCCGGGAAGTAGGCCGTGAACTCGAAGGGCAGCCAGCGGACGACGTCGGCCACGCTCACGCCGCCGATGCCCGTGGGAATGCCGGCGAGCATGTCGATGGGAAACATGTGGCCCGAGAGCAGGTACTGCACGAGCATGTAGGCGAAGACGATGCTCGACGTCTCCAGCACCCAGAAGCCGAGCATGCCGAGCGTGGCCTCCATGAAGAAGCCGAGCAGGAAGGAGAGCACGAGCGCCACCAGGAACGCCGCGATCGTGGCGGCGTCGGGCACGGGCGGAAAGGTGTCGCGGCACAGCCAGAACACCGCCGCGAAGGGGAGGAACGCCACGGCGTAGTAGACGAGCTTGTGGGCGACGCGGGCGGCGAGCAGGAAGGCGACGTAGTCCACCGGCTGGACGAGGTATTTCTTGATGGAGCCGTCGCGGATGCTCCGCGAGATGCCGCCGGCGAGGCCGGGCATGCTGGAGAAGGCCCGCGTCACCATCGTCAGCAGGTAGTAGGCGATGATGTCGCTCCGCGAATAGCCGGCGATGTCGGGCCGGCTCGTGGCGGCGAACACGGCCGTCCACAGGAAGACCTGCGTGACGATCGGCAGGAACCGCATCGCCGTGCCGAGGATGAAGTCGCCCCGGTAGGCGAGCCGCTCCTCGAGGCTGATGGCGAGCATCGTCCACCACACCCGCAGGGCGTGGAACGGTCCGGGGCGGGCGGCGGGGGCGGTCATCGCACGGCCTCCGCGGAGACGGCGGCGCGGCGGTCGGCGGACCGGAACAGGCCGGCCACGATCTCCTCCAGCGGCACGTCCTCCACCGACACGTCGCGCACGCCGGCGCCGCGGAGCAGCTCGGGCAGCACGTCGGCGATCCGCCCGCGATCGATCCGCAGCACCGCCTGCGGCCCGCGGATCTCGCAGGGAAAACCGCACCGCTCCAGCCGCCCGCGGTCGGGCGGCTCGTCGAAGTCGAGGGTCACGATCTTGTGGGTCGTGAACCGGTCCACGACGCCGGCCAGGGAGCCGTCGTACACGATGTCGCCGTGGGTGATCACGACGAGCCGCTCGCAGAGCGCGGCCACGTCCTTCATGTAGTGGGTGGTGAGGATCACCGTCACCCGCCGCTCGGTCTGCACCGCCCGAAGGAACTCGTGGATCGTGTGCTGGGCGACCACGTCGAGGCCGATCGTAGGCTCGTCGAGGAACAGCACCTCGGGCTCGTGGAGCAGGGCGGCGACGAGCTCCAGCTTCATCCGCTCGCCGAGCGACAGGTCGCGGACGGGGCGGAGGATCAGCCGGCCCACCCCGAGCATCTCCACGAGCTCGTCCCGCACGCGGGCGAAGCGGGCCGGATCGATGCGGTAGATCTCCTGGTGGAGCCGGAAGCTCTCCGCGGCCGGCAGGTCCCACCACAGCTGGTTCCGCTGGCCCATCACCAGGGCGAAGCGGCGGCGAAAGTCGTCGGCCCGCTCCCACGGCACGTGGCCGAGCACCCGGGCCGTGCCCCGGGTGGGCGTGATGATCCCGGAGAGCAGCTTGAGGAACGTCGTCTTGCCGGCGCCGTTGGGACCGAGCAGGGCGACGAACTCCCCGCGGCCGACCTCGAGGTCGACGCCCCGCAGCGCCTCCACGACGCGGCTCGTGCGGTGAAACAGGCCGCGGACGCTCGCCAGCAGCCCCTCGGGCTTGTCGTATACGCGATACTCCTTCGCCAGCCCGGCGACGGAGATCACGGGCTCGGCCGCGGACGGAGGCGTGGGCGGATGCGCGGCGGAGTTGTGCATGGCGGGAGTATAGGGGAAAACGATGCGGCCCTTTTTCCCCGGAGACGCGCCGGCATGTTTCGCATCGGCCTCGGTCACGACACGCACCGCCTCGCCCCCGGCAACGGCCTGGTGCTCGGCGGCATCATGATCGCCCACGACCGGCAGGCGGTGGGCCACAGCGACGCCGACGTCCTCCTCCACGCGATCACCGACGCGGTCCTGGGCGCCGCGGCCTTGGGCGACATCGGCGAGCTGTTTCCCGACACCGATCCCGCCAACCGCGGCCGGGATTCCGCCCTCATGCTCCGGGCCGCGATGGACCGGGTGCAGGCCGCCGGCTGGCGGCTGGTGAATCTGGATTGCGTGATTTTCGCCCAGCGGCCCAAAATCCTCCCGCACCGGCCCGCGATGCGGAAGCGGATCGCGGAGGTGCTCGGCGTGGACGAGTCGGCCGTGTGGCTCAAGGCCAAGACGGGCGAATCGGTCGGGCCGATCGGCGACGAGCAGGCGATCGCCGCGGAGTGCGTCGCCCTCGTCGAAAAGTAGTACAGAAGCACGACGCCACGATCGCTCATGGATGGAGGCGAGGGGGTCGGCGAACGCTCGACGAGCGTGTGGCCGCCGCGGCCACAGCGAGGAGACTTTTGCCGCCCCCGAGCCGGCGCCCACCGACGCGGGACGATGAGGCGTGTATCGGCACCCTGAAGGAGAAGACAGCAGATGGCGAATGCAGTCGGCGGCGACCTGCCCCAGATCGAGATCTACAGCACGCTGACGCGGACGAAGACGCCGCTGCAGACGGTAAAGCCCGGGCACGTGGGGATGTACCTCTGCGGCCCGACGGTCTACAAGCCGAGCCACATCGGCCACATGGTCGGCCCGGTGATCTTCGACACCGTCAAGCGGCACCTCGCCTACTCGGGCTGGAAGGTGACCTGGGTGGTGAACGTCACCGACGTGGACGACAAGATCATCGCCGAAAGCACGGCCCGCGGCACCACGATGGCGCAGCTCGCCGAGGAGATGACGGCCGACTACCTGGAGAACCTCGCCACCCTCGGAGTGACCGGCATCGACGCGATGCCCAAGGCCACGGAGCACATCGGCACGATCATCGCCTTCATCGAGGGCCTGGTCGCCAAGGGGATGGCCTACGCCAGCGACGGCGACGTGTATTTCGACGTCACCCGCGATCCCGACTACGGCAAGCTCACCAACCGCTCCGTCGATCAGACCCAGGGCGAGGGGGGCTCGACGGCAGAGCGGAAGCGGTCGGCCGCCGACTTCGCCCTCTGGAAGCAGGCCAAGCCGGGCGAGCCGGCCTGGGACAGCCCCTGGGGGCCGGGCCGGCCGGGCTGGCACATCGAATGCTCGGCGATGAGCAAGGCGATCCTCGGTCCGCACTTCGACATCCACGGCGGCGGCCTCGACCTCGTGTTCCCGCACCACGAGAACGAGATCGCCCAGAGCGAGTCGCTCCACGACTGCCCGATGGCCACCTACTGGATGCACAACGGCCTCATGCAGGCGGCCGGCGCCGCCGGCAAGGTGGGCGGCCGGCCCCGCGGCGGTGACGACGCGGCGGAGGACGCGGCCGCCCAGGCGGCCACGAAGATCTCGAAGTCCACCGGCGCCGAGCCCTTCAAGAACCTGCTCGCCCGGCACCGGCCCGAGGCGATCCGCATGCTGCTCCTGTCGACGCACTACCGCAGCCCGATCCACTTCGGCGAGGCGCCCCTCGGAGAGAGCGCCCGGGCGATGGAGGCCTTCGAGCGGCTCTTCGCCCGCTCCGAACGGATCACGGGCCGCTCGTTCTACGCCCTGCCCTGCCGCGACCGGCGGGCCGGCGACGCGGCGGTGGCGGCGGCCGGCGCGGAGGTCACGGCGCTGCGGGCGAAGTTCCTGGCGGCGATGGACGACGACTTCAACACGGCGATCGCGATGGCGACGCTCTTCGACTTCGTCCGCGTGGTCAACAAGTTCATCGACCAGCACGGCCTGGAGACACAGAAGCCGGCCGCCGAGCTGGCCACGCTCGACGCGATGCTGCTCGTGATGCGGGAACTGACCGGCGTGCTCGGGCTGTTTCTCGCGGCCCCCAAGGCCGCCGGCGGCGCCGACGAGGGCCTCGTCGCCAAGCTCATGGAGCTCGTCATCGAGATCCGGGCGAACGCCCGCAAGGCCAAGGACTTCGCGACCGCGGACCTGGTGCGGCAGAAGCTCACCGCCGCGGGCATCGTGCTCGAGGACCGCGCCGACGGCACCGGCTGGAGTCGCAAGTAAGTCCACCCACCGGGATTCGCACGGGGCTGCCCATGCCCCGGGAGCCGGCCTATGCCGGCAAGCGCAGCCTGGAAGGCGAAGCGTAGCCGGCATGGAGTGAGCGGAGGGCAGGATGCCCGCAGCGAACGTCCGGCGACGGGGGTGGGCAGCCCCGTGCCTCCCGTCAGGAGCCGGCCTGGATCACCGGGAGCGGCCCCCCGGCGGCCGCGTCGGCGGCGGCCATCTCGCGGATCTCCTGCGAGATCTTCATCGAGCAGTACTTCGGGCCGCACATGCTGCAGAAGTGGGCGCTCTTGAAGGTCTCCTGCGGCAGCGTCTGGTCGTGGTACTTCCGCGCGGTCTCCGGATCGAGGGCCAGGCGGAACTGCTCGTTCCAGTCGAAGCTGAACCGGGCCCGCGACAGGGCGTCGTCGCGGACGCGGGCGTTCTTCCGGTGCCGGGCCAGGTCGGCGGCGTGGGCCGCGATCTTGTAGGCGATCACCCCCTGCTTCACGTCCTCGGCATCGGGCAGGCCGAGGTGCTCCTTGGGCGTCACGTAGCAGAGCATCGCCGCGCCGCTCCAGCCGGCCAGGGCGGCGCCGATGGCGCTGGTGATGTGGTCGTAGCCCGGGGCGATGTCGGTGACCAGCGGACCGAGCACGTAGAACGGGGCCTCGTCGCACTCCTCCATCTGCCGCTTCACGTTCATGTCGATCTGGTCCATCGGCACGTGGCCCGGACCCTCGACCATCACCTGGCAGCCCTTCGCCCAGGCCCGCCGCGTCAATTCGCCGAGCACGTGCAGTTCCGCGAACTGGGCCTCGTCGCTCGCGTCGGCGATGCTGCCCGGCCGCAGGCCGTCGCCCAGGCTCCAGGTGACGTCGTACTCGCGGAAGATGTCGCACAGGTCTTCGAAGTGCGTGTACAAAGGATTCTGCTGGCGGTGGGCCATCATCCAGCGGGCGATCAGCGAGCCGCCGCGGCTCACGATCCCGGTGATCCGGTTCATCGTCAGGTGGAGGTGCTCCTGGAGCAGGCCGGCGTGGACGGTCATGTAGTCCACGCCCTGGCTGGCCTGCTTCGCGCACATGTCGAGGAAGTGCTGCGGCTTCATGTCCTCGATGTCGCCGCCGAGCTCCTCCAGCATCTGGTAGATCGGCACCGTGCCGATGGGCACGGGCGAGGCGGCGATGATCGCCTGCCGGATGGCGTCGATGTCCTTGCCCGTAGAGAGGTCCATCACGGTGTCGGCACCGTAGTGGACGGCCATGTGGAGCTTCTCCAGCTCGGTCCGCTCGTCGCTGGTGACCGCCGAGTTGCCGATGTTGGCGTTGATCTTGGTGAGGGCGGCGATGCCGATGGCCATCGGCTCGAGCCGCTTCGAGAGGTGGACCTTGTTGGCCGGGATCACCATCCGCCCGCGGGCCACCTCGCTGCGGATCAGCTCTTCGGGAAGATCCTCGCGGGTGGCGACGAACTTCATCTCGGGCGTGATCTCATGGGCACGGGCGGCTTCGAGCTGGGTCATGGGGTGATCTCCGCAGGGACGATTGGGGGCCACCAAGGTATCAGATTCCACCGGTCGAGTGCCGGATCCGGTTTCAGAGCGTCTTCAGATATTCGAGCACGGCGGCCTTCTCCTCCGCGTCGAGGGCGGCGGGAAAATCGTGCCCGGCCGCCGACTTGCCGGGCTTCCGCGTGTCGAAGTGGCGGCGGCGTTCGGCGGGCGGCAGCTTCTCGGCCGGCATCTCGGCGAGCTCCTCGACCTCCAGTCCGACGCGGGCGTCGTCGTAGCCCATGGCCGACCGCCGCCAGACGACGGGCCGCGCGTCGGGATGGAGGACATGCCAGAGCGTGGGCACCGAGCCGTTGTGGAAGTAGGGCGCGGTGGCCCACACGCCGTCGAGCGGCGGAGCCACGTACCCGTCCCCGGCCTCGCGCGACGCGAGATCGACCGCCGCCTCGCGCCCGTCGGCCCCGAAGTGGCCGAACCAGCTGGCGTTCAGGGCGGCCCGGTCCTGCCGCGACAGCGAGCGGAGACGCACCGGGTCGGTGCCCACGTCCGCCAGCGGCACGAGCCGCTCCGGATACGAGCCGTCGGGGCCGTAGGTGCCGTGGCACTCCGCGCAGTGCCGCCCGAACACTCCCCTGCCCCGCTCCGCCAGGGCGGCGTCGATCCGGCCCGGCCAGCGCGGCGGCTCGAGCGCCGCGATCCAGGCCTCGATGTCGCGAAACTCGTCCTCCCATTCGCGAAACTTTTCCGGCCCGTTCTCCTTGACGAGCAGGAACTGCATCAGCACCCGGTGCCCCTTGGCCGCGAAGCCGTCGATGTAGAGGCTCTGGCGTTTGCGATAGTGCCACCAGGCCGGCGCGTCCATGTCGTGATGCAGGAGGTCGAAGCGGGGCGGCCGCTGCACGATCGCCAGGTCCGCGTCGCGATGCCGCATCAGGGCCACGCCAAAGATCACGGCGTTGGTCGTGCCGACGGTCGTCCCCAGCGGCAGGAGCAGCGAGCCGAGATCCATGTGGCCGAACGCCTTCCGCTGCCGGACCTTCACGGCCCGCACCTCCTCGGTGAGCGTTTCCAGGGCGTACGCGGAGTTGGCCACGCCGGGAATGGCCTCGCCACGCACCTGCCCCTGGTGGCAGGCCAGGCAGCTCATCGTCCAGGAGCCGTCGCGGCCGACGACGTATTGCAGCGACCGCGCCGGGTCGTCCGGGTGGGGCGTGAGCCCGTAGCGTTCCATCGCCATCCGCCGCCGCTCGGCGATCGGCGCCCGCTCGGCCCGCGACTTGAGCGGCTCCTCCCATGTGGTCCAGAGCTCGTCGAACACCTCCTGGTCGAAGTCGGCCGGCAGGTATGCACGCGAGAGCAGATGGTCGCGGCCGCGGACCGCATCGCCCGCCACGGCGACCGCGCCGGCAGCGCACGCCATGACCAGCGCCGAGGCGAACACGACGGCCTTCGGCTTTCGGCGTTCGCCTCCGTGCTCGCTCATGGCATACTGGGCATGCAATTCCATACGTTCGCCAGTATAGGCCTGTCCCGCCCCCCGACCGCCGCCCCTGCCATGTCCGTCGCCAACCCGATCCTCATCCCCGAGCTGCGCGTGATGCTCGCCGAGGGCGACACGGCCGGTCTGCGCGAGGTGGCCGCCGAACTGCACCCGGCCACGGTGGCGGAGTTCTCGGAAGGGCTCGAAGACGGGGAGCTGTGGCAGATGCTCGAGGCCCTGCCGGTCGAGCGGCAGGCCGAGATCTTCCCCTACTATCCGATGCCCCGGCAGGTCGAACTCGTCAAGGCGGGCGACCGGGCGCACCTCGGACCGCTCATCGAGTGGATGGCGTCCGACAACCGCGACGACCTGCTCCGCGAGCTCGACCCGGAACTCGTCGAGGAGATCCTGCCGCTGGTGGCCAAGGCGGAGCGGCACGACATCCGCATGCTCCTCTCCTGCCCGGAGGGCTCGGCCGGCTCCCTGATGACGACGGAGTACGCCTCGCTGCCGGCCGACGTCACGGCCGGCGAGGCGATCACCCGGCTCCGGTCCCAGGCCCCCGACAGCGAGTCGATCTACTACATCTACGTGCTCGACGGCGAACGGAAACTGCTGGGCTTCGTGTCGCTCCGCGACCTGATCCTGGCCAAGCCCACGGCCCTCGTCGCCGACCTCATGCAGCGCGACCCGATCAGCGTGCGGATCGAGGAGCCGCGGGAGAAGGTTGTGGAGAAGCTGGCCCGGTTCGACTTCATCGCCATCCCGGTGGTCGACGAACGCCACCGGCTCGTGGGCATCGTGACCCACGACGACGTGCTCGACGCCGTCCGCCAGGAGGCGACCGACGACGCCCAGCGGATCGGGGCCATCCAGCCGCTCGGCGAGAGCTACCTGGAGGCGGCGCTCGTCTCGATGACCTGGAAACGCGGGGTGTGGCTGGCGATCCTGTTCGCCACGGCGGCCGTCACGGCGATGGTGCTCGCCAAGTGGCAGTCGCCGCACGCCTGGCTGGTCGCCTTCATCCCGCTCGTGATCGCCAGCGGCGGCAACTCCGGCAACCAGTCGGCCACGCTCGTGATCACGGCGCTCTCCACCGGCGACTGCCGGCTCGCCGACTGGCCGCGGATCCTGCGGCGCGAGCTGGTCCTGGGGATGCTCCTCGGCGGCCTGCTGGCGATCCCCGGGTATCTGCTGGCGCTGGCCTACGCCCCGACCGCGGCCGCCGCGGCCGTGATCCCGCTGACGATCCTGGGCGTGGTGCTGATGGGCACGCTCGTGGGCTCCGCCCTGCCGCTGCTCTTCCGCTCGCTGGGCCTCGACCCGGCGCTGATGAGCAACCCCTTCGTGTCGGCGATCGTCGACATCGTGGGGATCGTGCTCTACATGTCGGTCGCGGTCCTCGTCCTCGACTGACGGATCGGCCGGCCAGATGTTCGACTTTCGTTCCCGGAGGCGGCATCGAGTATCATCAAGATATGAGTGAAGAGTCGACGCCCTGCGTCCATGGTGCCCCCTGGGACCGATGGGCTCTTTTCGAGGCCCGGTTTGGCCCGCGTGCGCGGGCGAGCGACGCTGCGTGGGCCAAGACCTTGTCGCCGACGGACCGGCTGGCAGTCGTTGAGGACCTGTTCAGTGTGGCGCATGCGGCCCACCAGCGCGCGGGCGACTGGGGGGCGATCGATGGTCTTGCGTGGCGTGAGACCCTGGCCGAACGTCGCCGGCTTGCGGCAGCTTTTCACCGCCTTGACGAGGTCCAGCGTGGATGCACGCCTCTGGCCGACGCTGGCTGATGCGGTCGCGATGCTGGACTCTCGCGGGTTGCCGGCAGCCCTGATCGGCGGCCTCGCGGTGTCGCTCCGCGGCCAGCCGCGAATGACCGTGGATGGATCGAGCTGACATTCCGGCGGCAGGGCCATCACTGGCCCCTGCCGCGGATCGAAGCGGTGTTCCGCGATCTCGTGGCCTGGGACATCGATCTCTTTGGCAGCACCCGCGACGCGACCAGCGCGTAGCGCCGGCGCCGACCGTGGCCGGATCGCCGAAATTCCAGCCCGCTTTTTCAGGCCCCCGCCGCGCCGGGAATTTCGTGCATCAGCCTGAGCCCGAGGGCCGTTATCAGTCGTTCGATCGCATCGGCCGGGAGTTCCGCCGCGCCCTCACGAAATCGCTCCAGCACCTGCACATCGACTCCGACGAGACCAGCCAGCCGAGCGTCGGGCATTCGTGTCATCGCCATCGCCCGACGCAGATCACCGAAGAATCCCGGCCTGGTCGCGGCCGCACGAATCCGGCGGACACGGGCGATCGTTTCGTCACGGCCCTGATCCTCCGCGGCCACTTCGTGGTGCCACAACTGCCGCTGCGCATCGGTCAGCGAAACCGAAACGCGGTGTTTGCCCTCGTGAAGGGCCGACGCGATCTGATCGATTTGGCCTGGTGTCAGCTGCATCGTCACTCCTCCACCTCGAAAGCGGTGATCGGCTGCACGATGTCGCCGTCGATTCGCCGAAACACGCAGCACAGGACGCGGCCGGACGGAGTGGCTCCGAACGCGATCGGGTTACCGGAAGAACGACTGACGGTTTCACCTTCGGGGTTCATCACGATCTCCTCGAACTCCTCCTGCGAGACCCCGTGCTCCGAGATGTGCTCGATGCTTTCCGCGGTCCAGAGGAAGAAATAAAAGGGCATCCGCAAACCCGCCTGCCGAACCCATGAATTCTACCCCAATTTGAAGGCCGCAGCCAGCAGCGTCAACGCGGGAATCGTGCCAACCACCAAATCTGGAGAAGATGCCGGCTTCCCTCTTTTTGACGGTTGAAACCTTTGTCACGCCACGGTCATTCAGCGACGACCAAGTCCAATCCATGCACGTTGCTGATGCCAGGGTAGCCCGCGGGTACGTGCGGGCAAAGCCGTACAGGAACCATTGGGCGCTGAGCACCATTGCGCCGGCGACACCGAGCTTGCCGACCGCCTTCACCGCCTCTGCGTGCAGGGCGGACAGCCGGCGGCAGCGGCGGCACGCCCGCGGCCCGGGCTATGGGACTCCCTGGCGTGGTGCCTCGCCGTCGACTGACTGCCGGTCACTTGCCGGGCGACGCGGCCAGCGCGGCGAGACGGGCGTCGATGGCCCGGGCGTCTTCCGCGGCCGCCGTCGGCTTCAAGTCCTCGAGATAGCGGCGGTCGTCGAGCAGGCCGAAGGCGTCGATCGTGGCGGCGAGCTGCGCGGCCCGCTGCTTGCGGGCCTCGAGCGCGGCCGGGGCGACCTCCTTCGCACCGCCCGGCTGGTCCGTGCCGGCGGCCTTCCGCAGCCGGGCCACGACCTCGGTCTTCACCGCAGCGTCGTCGGGCATCGGCGGCAGACGGATACCGATCCGCTTGAGCAGCGGCGCCAGCTCGCGTCGCACCGCCTCGGGCTGCGTCCGGCAGCAGTCCCGGAACGACCCGGCCTCCAGGTTCAGCACCTCCTTGCCCGCACGGACGATCCGTGCCCGAAAGGCCTTGGCCGTCTGCCTGACGAGCACCGTCTCGCCGTCCTCGTCGCCGTCGTCATCGGCAAAGTCGCCCCCCGCGCCCAGCCTGAGGGTGAGCCGTGGCTCCGCGGCCACGGCGAAGAAGAGCGACCGGCTCCCGTCGGCCGCGGCAGCCGACCAGTCGCCCTGTCTGGACCGCAGCCGCAGCCTGAACTGGCCCCGCTGATGGGTCGTTTCACGACCGTCGCGCGTGCCGCTCGACGACTCGCCGCCATGACCCGCGACGTGGCCCTGCTCCGCCGCCTTGTCCAGCGCCTGCAAGCCATCGTCGCGGATGATACTGCGGAGATAACGCCGCCGGCCCGGGTTTTGGTGTCCCGCGCCGAACCCGCCGCGACATGCCGCTGACATCCTGCCGCTAACGGCGGGGCGACAGCCGCGTCTCGCACCGCTTGCGGCCCGTGAACAGCAATTCGACATCGGGATCGACCACGATCCGCTCCGGAACGAAGTCGGTGGCGATCTCGAACCGGCCCGGGACCGCGGCCGAAATCGGCACGACCGCATCGGCCTGCGGAGGCGGTTCCTTCTTGCCCTCCGGCCTGCGGCCCTCGACCCGCAACCGAACATCCGCCCGTCCGGTGCCCACGTTGGCGAGTTCCCCGGTGACGCGATAGCCGTCGCCGGCCCGCTCCACCGCGGCCTCGCGGACCACGAGTTCGGGCAGGTCCTTGCCGAGAATCCAGCGGCCGACGAACTCGTCGAAGGCGGCCGCGTCGGGGGCATGGGGCCGGAGGCTCGCGAGCAGGTCCTCGACGAGCGGGAAATCGAGGCCGTCGTCGGTGGCGACGCCGTCCCGCCAGGTCGTGATGAAGTCGCGGAGGCCCGCGAGCAACGCGTCCTCCCCCATCAGCCCGCGGAGCATCCAGAACACCCAGCCCGCCCGCTGGTAGGTGACGACCCTGTCACCCCCGCGGGAGCCGTCGACGCGATTGATCGGCCGCTCGTTGTCGGGCGATCGCCCCTCGACATACGCCTTCTCCCAGCGGCGGCGGAGCACCCGCGCCTGCGCGGCACCGAGCTCGTGGTGCAGAAGCATGCAGGCGGAGAACTCGGCGAGCCCTTCGGAAATCGCGTTGCCGCCGGGCCCCTTGCCGGGCGTGACCATGTTGCCCCACCACTGATGGCCGGCCTCGTGGGCGACGATGTAGAAGGCGGCATCGAGCGTGGCGGCATCGGCCTCCTGCTGCTCGTCGTCCACGGGCGCCGCCAGATAACCGATCGTCTCGGAAAACGAGATGTTGCCGGGGAATCCCTGGGCGTAGCCGGCCAGCCCGGGAAACTCGGTCACGCGGAGATTCGTCCAGGGATACGCGGCGAACCATGATCCGTAGCGGTCGCGGGCGGCATCGAGCGCCCGGACCATGGTCGGTACGTTGTGGGGCGTTCGCGGGTCGTAGAACACCGTCGTTCGCCGGCCGACGGCCGTCCGCAGCGGCCCGCCCACGATGTTGAAAAACCGCACCGGATGCTCGGTCTTCCATACGACCCGCTGCCGGCCGCCGCCGAGGCTCTCCCGCGACTCCTCGACGCCGCAGCCGTTGAGCACCCAGCCCTCCGGGCCTTCGATCACCAGCCGCACGTCGCTCGACCAGGCGGCGCCGAAGAGCGGATCGACGCGGCACTTCCAATGGTCGGGCGGGTGGGCCTTGGCCTCGCGGCTGTTCTTGTCATCGACACCGACTCCCTCGATGAAGCCAGGCACCGGAAGGAACGACGCTGAAAAACTCGTGAGCACGACCCCCGAAGGCAGAACGAACTCACCCATGCCTCCGCCCTGCTTCGACCAGCCCTTGGGAAACGCCCCCTCGATCGTGAAGCCCACGGTCACGGTGCCGCCGGTGGCGAGCGGCTGCGGCGGACGCACCACGTACAGCCCGCTGCGATTCTCGATCGACGGGGGGGGCGGGTCGGACTGCGTCGGATCCGCCGGATGGCCGTCCACCGTCCAATCGCGAGACGTGAAGTGCGGCCCGATGGTCAGCGGAATCGCGGCCAGCGGTTCGCGATGCGGGTTTCGCAGCACGAGCGTGCCGGTCACGGCGAGCCCGCGGCGGTCGGGAAACAGCTTCACATCGGCATCGACACGGTCGAGCGCCGGCGGCGGAACGTCTTCCCAGGTGCGGCTGTTTCGCCGCCAGTAGGCCTTGGCGGCGTCGCGGGCGGGCTGGCCCCCGGAGCCGGCCCGAATCTGTTGGCCGGTCCAGATGCCGACTGCGAGCAGGGGCAGCGCCATGAGCAACGGCACCCGCGCGGACCGCCACAGGCCGGCCGGCCGCAGCCGATCGGCGATGCCGCGCAGGTCGGGCCGGCGCCGCGGCCAGAGGACGAGCGTCAGCGCGATCAACACCGCGGCGAGCAGGAGCATGACGAGCCGATTGGCGACGACCGCCGGCCACATCGCCCCCAGGCGGTCGAGTTCGCTCCAGACGAGCGCATCGCCTCCCAGGTTCCAGTTCGTGAGCCAGTTGATCGCGCCGAACGCGCCGGCGAACCCCGTGCCGACGAGGGCCGCGAGCGCCAGGCCGTAGACGGCGAACCGGTTGCGGGCGACGGCCACGAGCAGGGCCACGAACGCCGTCCAGACGACGAGGGTCGGGGCCACGAGCAGGCCGAGGATCAGGACCACGGCCGGCAGATCGAGCGGCGCCGCGATCCCGGTGCGCAACCGTTGCACGAGGAGCGTGAGGAGGATCGCCGCCGCGGCGCAGCCCACGATCACCAACGCCATCGTCGTGTTGGCCAGGGTCTTGCCGGCCAGCCAGCCGGCCGTGGGCACGGGAGCGGCCCGGGCGATGCCGTCGAGGCCGCACCGCTCCTCGCGATACAGGCTCTCGACGGTGTAGAAGAGCGTCAGCAGGACGAGGAGCACGGAGACGGCGCCGAACGCCTCCGTGGCCGCCGCCCCGCCGGTCATGAGCAGCATCGTGTCGAGGGTGCCCGTACGAAACATGGAGACGCCCCAGACCTGCAGGAGGATCAGCGGTCCGAACAGCCAGATGCCGGGCGACTTGAGCAGGGCCGCCGTCTCGCGACCGAGCGTCAGGCGGGCGGTGGCGACGAGTCCCGGCGGGGAGACGGTCGTCGTGGGGAGCGCCGCCCGGGCCGCCACCGCGGCCGGCTCGGTCTGCGGCACCGCGGCCGTCGCGGCGAGCACCGCGGCGGCGGCGCCGACGCGGCGGTCCACCCGCTCCTCGAGGCGAAGCCGCCGGCCTGCGGCGAACACGCCCAGCATGCCGAGGGCCAGGAAGCCGCATCGGCTGGCGAGGAACAGCGGGTCGGGCACGAGCGGTGCCGTGTTGTAGAAGGCGACGCCCCGCTGCTCGGAGATGAAGTTGCGGTTGAACCAGCGGAAGCCGGCCGGGTCGACCGCCTGCATGAGCCGGTCCGCCCAGCGGGGCAGCCACTCGGGATTGAAGTTCCAGAGAAAGAAGCCGCCGCCGAGGAAGATCACCAGCGGCAGGACGAAGACGACGACCGGCTGCCGGGTCCGCACCCCCGCCCACAGCGACACGCCGCCGGTGAAGGCCACGAGCGGCAAACCGAAGAGGATGGGGGGCAGCAGGTAGTTGCCGGGCGAAAAACCGATGCGGATCGACTGCGCAGGATCGAGCGGCCAGAGCTCGAAGGCGAGCATCTGCACCACCAGCCAGGCGGCGAGCACGGCCCCGAGCCCGGCCGTGGCGGCGAGGAAGCGGGCCAGCGCATACTCGCCGTGCCCGAGCGGCGTGGCGAGCAGCAGTCTGGAGACTTTCCGGTCGGCATCGACGAGCAGCGGCATGCCGCA
Organism: Pirellulales bacterium; assembly: GCA_044344765.1. Lineage (GTDB taxonomy): Bacteria > Planctomycetota > Planctomycetia > Pirellulales > UBA1268 > QWPN01. Next base: position 28,507 of record JBIJCJ010000005.1, read on the forward strand.
GGCGAGCGCCGCGTAGAACGGAAGCACGATGGAGAGGATCGCGACATCCACGAAGGTCAGGTTGAGCCCGCTGTTGATCGCGGTCTTCGCCCCGCCGACGTCGGTCGAGCCGGTGGAAATCTTCACGTTGCCGGCGACGAGGCCGATCGTGAGCAGGGCCAGGATCGCGAACATGAAGTTCGGCAGCGGCCGCCGCCAGTTGCCGGCCATTTCGAGCCGCACGAAGGCGAGGATGCGGGCGATCATCGGCCCGGCTCCGCGGCCGGCGCGGATCCGGACAGGCCCGCGGGGATCTCGTGCGCGGCGACCCGCATGAGCACCAGGTAGGCATCGTCGAGCGTCGCATTGCTCGGTGAAAAACCGGCGGGCGGAGTCACGGCCGGCGGCACGAAGACCCGGGTGCGGTTGGTGCGGCCCTCGACGAGGACGGCGGAGAGCAGCCGGTGCCGGGCCGCACAATCGGGCAGGTCGGCGTCGGCGACGAAGCCCTCGAACACCATGCCGGCGAGCCCGTCGCGGGCGGCCGACGGCGTCGTGTCGGCCACCAGGCTGCCCTGGCGGATGATTCCCATCCGCGGGCAGAGCGTGGCGACATCGTCCACGATGTGGGTCGAGAGGATGACGACGCGGCCGGCGGCCAGTTCGGCGAGCAGCCGGTAGAATCGCTGCCGCTCCTCGGGGTCGAGCCCGGCGGTCGGCTCGTCGACGATGAGGATCCGCGGGTCGCCGGCGATCGCCTGGGCGAGGCCGAGCCGCTGCTTCATGCCGCCGGAGTATCCCGCCACTTTCCGGGTCGCGGCCGCGGCGAGATTCACCCGCTCGAGCAGTTCGTCGGCCACGGCCCGGCGACCCCGTGGACCGGAGACGCCCTTGAGGCGGAGGAGAAACTCGAGCATCGCCCGGCCGGTGAGGTCGGGATAGAAGCCGAACTCCTGGGGCAGATAGCCGAGCCGCTCACGGACGAACTCGGGGCGGGCCACGATATCGACGCCGTCGAAGAGCACGTTGCCGGCCGTCGGCTCGACCAGCCCGGCGGCGATCGTCATGAGCGTCGATTTACCGGCGCCGTTGGGGCCCAGCAGGCCGAACATCCCCGCGGGCACGTCCAGATCGATGCCGCGCAGGGCGCAGACCGGCCCGGGGTAGATCTTCACCAGCCCCCGGATCGAGAGCCCGGATGAAACGGATGCGGCGGGCGACTGGTGGGACGGCGGTCCGGACATGGCGGTCGCAGGATAACCCTCCGCGCGGGGCCGGGACAATCGCCTCTTCCGCAAGCAGCGTGCGGATGGCGGAGAGTCGTCACCTGAAGAAAGCCGTCGAGTGCAAGCCAACGAAGCTCGAAAACACGCACGGCGTCCGGGACGGCCGCACTTCAGCGCAGGGCGACCGGCAGAAAGATGAAGTCTTCACGGGGCACGCACACCTCCGCAGAGCCGTCGCCGGTCATACGCCGCTCGATGACCTTGCGGCGCACGACCCGGGCCGGGGTGCGCTCGTCGATGAACCGGATCCCCTCGTCCGTCCAGCTGACCGGCTCTTCGCGGACCTGCAGAGGGCGCGCCGCCACGGGCGCGACCGGCCCGCCACCGGCGATCGTGTCGCCGGGCAGCCGGTCGCGGACGCCGGATCCCGCTCCGGCGAGCACGAAGGCGAGCGAAGCGGCGACCGCCCCGCCGGCGGCCCATGCCAGCCGCTCGCCGATCGCCGCGAGCCGACGGCGCGGCGCCGGGCCGGCCCCAGTCTCACTGTCCGTCCGCGGAAAAAGCCCGCCCGAGCGGGATGCGCAGGCCATCGACCCAGGAAACCCTCGGCGTTTCCTGCGGTCGATCAAGTGGACAAAGGCCATGGAAGGCTTTGTCCCCGGACAGCCCAGCTCTGCCGCGATCCGCGCCCGCAGGTCAGGCCCGGGTCGAACCGGCCGCAGGCCGGCGAGCTCGGCCGCGAGCCGTTCGCAGGCGTCCGGGTTCGCGTCGGCGGCGTGGTCGGAATGATCGTCGCAGGATCCGTCAGTCGGGTTCATGGCAAACCTCGGGGAGCAGGTGTCGGAGTTTCGCAAGAGCGGCACGGTAGCGGGCGGCGACGGTGTTGATGCTCGTGTCGAGCGTTCGGGCGGTATCGGCGAAGGTCAGTCCGCCCCAGATCCGGAGCACGATCACCTCCCGCTGGTCGGGCGGCAATCCGGAGATCGCCCGCGTGACGGCTGCGGATCGCTCGCGTTCCGCCAGCGTGTCGCCGTCCCACCAGGCCGTCGCCGTGTCGCCCGCCGCCCGCTGCTCGCGGCCGACCCGCCGCCGCCGCGACTTGGCGAGGTCGAGGGCCGCCGTCCGCACGGCGGTGAACAGCAGCGGCAGATCGGCCGCGTCGGGCGTGGGCCGGGCTCGCCAGAACCGCACGAAGCCTGCCTGGACCGCGTCTTCCGCATCGGCCCGTTCGGGGAGCCACTGCCGCGCGTAGAGCAGCAGCTGTGCCTCGTGGGCGTCGTACCAACGCTGCCAGTGGCATTCCGGAGTGGTCATGGAGCGTCACGGACGAACGGCTGACTGCACGCCACCGAGCTGCTTCTCGACCTCGTCGACCATGCCGCGAAAGGCCGCGGGCACCTTCTTCCGATCGGCATCGGTGTCGAGCGGCCCGGCATGCATCTCCTTGCCGGCCCGATCCTTGATCGTTACCGTCCGCTTGCCGTTGGTCTCACGGATCTCGACCTTGCCGCGTTCGTCGGAGTGCACGATCACGTGCTGCCCCGCGCCTTCAGGATAGACCTGCACGACCTGGGCACGGGCGAGGCCAAGCGCGGCCTGCGCGAGCGATTCCTGAAGGTGCCGCTGAACTTGGACCCGCGCAGCGGCGTCGATCCCGGACAGCGATTCCGAAAGCGCCCCCGGTGTACCGTTGTCGATGGTCGCATCGCCCCCCACGGCCGTAGCGGCCGAGGCAGGCCGGCCCGCGGCCACCTCCTGATCGCCGATCGACACCTTGACGACCTGCTCCTTGCCACCACGAATGACCGTCAGGGCCACCTCCTTCCCCGAGCCGGCCGCCTTCACGAGCGCGGAGAGCTGTTCGGGGGTGCACAGGAACTGGTCGTCGAACTTGCGGAGGATGTCGAACTTCTTCACGCCCCCCCGTTCCGCCGGCCCGTCCTCGGCCACCGCCTCGACGGCCAGGCCGAAGCCTTCGGGAATCCCCAACTGGGCCCGCAGCTGCTCCGCCACCGGGCCGATAACGAGCCCCAGGAAGGGGTCGCGCGTCGCATACGCCACAGGCACTCGAACGACCTCTCCGTCTGCCTCCGAAGAAACCTCGGCGTAGCCGAAGCCTACCGATGGACGAAACTCGTTCACTACGTCATCGGCACCACGGGCCGCGGGGAAAAGAACGAGGACGGCCAGCAGCGGAAGACGACCGGCGAGGCGGGCAGGGGCACGTCGCATACGAAAACTCCTGGGTACGTGAAAGCGGCCATCGAAAGCACCCTCACCCGGCCTGCGGCCGGCCTCTCCCAGAGGGAGAGGCGACAAGTCCCTTCGGAGCGCGGACGATGTCGACAGTGGGATGCTCCCGGTAGTAACGCCGCCGGCGTGGGTTTTTGTGTCCCGCACCGCTCCTGCCGCGAAATGCCGCCGAAATCCTGCCGCCAATGGCGGGTCGGCCGTCAGCCCTCAGCCTGACTCGGCCCCGAGGATGCCGCTCACCGCCGGTGGGCGGTTTGTGGCCTTGGCAGGCGGCTCGCCTTCACCCCAGGCAGCCTGGAAGCCGCCTCAAAACTTGCGGAATTCGAGATACGCCTCCACGGGGTCGCGCCCCTGGCGAATCGCCGTCCGCACCTTGTTTTCGGTGGCCATCACCGCCTCGACCTCGGTCACCACCTCGGCGGCGATCTCGGCAGGGATCACGACGACGCCATCGAAATCGGCGACGACGTAATCTCCGCTGCGAATCAACACGTCGCCGATGGTGATCGGGACGCCGGTGGCGTCAGGCACCCATTTTCCGACGATGTCGCGCGGTGTCCGAAAGCGGCAGAAGACGGGGAACCCGATCTGCCGGATGAACATGTTGTCGCGTGAGCCGCCATCGACGACGTATCCCAGGATGCCGCGTCCCTTGAGCGTCTCGGCGGACAATTCCCCCATCAGCGCCAGGCGGTCGCTGTTCGGCTGGCAGACCACGACATGACCGGCGGGCGCCGCGGCGAGAAACTGCACCCAGGGCAGAAGATAATCGGTATCTGCGTCCCGCTGCTGATCGAACGCGACCCCTCTCAGGGTGAACACGGGCCCCGCCACCCGCGTCTGGGGATCGAGGCCGCAGAGATCCGGCGGCAAAACGCAGTTCTCACTCCCCCGCGCCCGCATCACATCGTAGACCGCGCCGGAATAGCACCGCTGGATGCGTTCAGTCAGGTTCGACATCTGTCCTCCTCCGAGACCGCCCGTGGCGCGTCGATCAAACTCCGACAAAGCTCAGCCCCCGCGAGACGAGCCGCCGGCTCGTAAGGTCGACGGCGGCCGACGGTCGCGGACCGACCGCGATGGACATGCACCCCGACTCGCTCGGCTTCGGCTGGCACGACTCTACCCCTCGGCACGCTGCCTCAGGCGACTTTGAAAGCCCGCACGGCCTCCTCGTTGAGCACCGCGCCGAGCCCCGGCGCGGTGGGCTTCTCGATCATTCCGTTGACGAAATTGAAGCCGTCGATCGCGAGCTCCTTGCGCAGGGCATCGACGCACAACGCCGGCGGCAGGTATTCGATGAAGCGGCAGTGCGGCGTGTTGAAGGCGAGGTGCGCCGTCGCCGTCACCGACACGCCCGTCTTCCAGCAGTGCGGCACGATGATGCGGCCGCGATCGGCGGCCATGTCGCACACGGCCTTGGCTTCGCTGAAACCCCCGACGCGACCCACGTCGGGCTGGGCCACGTCGACACGACCGCGGTCCATGAGCTCCTCGAACTCGTACCGCGTCGCCTGCCATTCGCCCGCCGCGATCTTCATGGGCGCCTCCTCGTGCAGGCGGGCATAGTCGTCGAGCCTGTCGATCCAGATCGGCGTTTCGAGAAAGAAGAGATCGAACTCGGCCCAGTCGCGGACGGTCCGCAGGGCCGTCTCGGCATCGGGCCACATGTACTGCACGTCGACCATCAGCGCGATGTCCGGCCCCAGCGTCTTCCGCACCGCCTCCACCACGCGGGTGTGGTGCTCGTAGGGTTCGTGCATGCCGTCATGCGCGTAAGGCCCGTTCATCGTGACCTCGGCCTTGACCGCCTTGAAGCCGAGGTTCCGCGCACGCTCGGCCCATTCACAGAGCGAATCCCGGTACTCCTCCCAGCGGCTGCCGTTCGGCTGCAGCGAGGCGTAGGGCACGACCTGCTCCTGCTTCGCGCCCCCCAGGAGCTCGAAGATCGGCCTGCCCGCCGCCTTGCCCTTGATGTCCCAGAGCGCCATGTCGACCGCGCCCAGCGTATGGATCACGGCCCCGCGGCGGCCGGTCATCGCCGAGCCGACGTAGAGCTTCCGCCACAGCCCTTCGATGTCCAGCGGATCGGCTCCGATCAGCATGTCGCGAAGCCCGAGTGCCATGGTGTGCGTGCCCGGCGCCTCGATGCATGCCTTGGCGATCCAGGGATTGACGTCGGACTCCCCGATGCCGGTCAGGCCCTCGTCGGTCCGCACGACGACGATGAAGCTGTCCTGCGCCGACGAGGTGCTGCCGGTACTCAGGTTGGGCGCCACGAGCACGTGGCATTCGATGTCGACGATCTTCACAGGTCGCTCCTCGTTCGAGTGTTCAGGAAATGATATTGGATCCGCCGTCCCAGCCTAGATGCCGGAGGAAGTCGCGGGTCCGGGCGGCCGTCGGTGCCTCGAAGATCTGCTGCGGCGGCCCGACCTCGACGATGCACCCACGGTCGAAGACTGCGACGCGATCGGCCACGCGGGCCGCGAAGGTCATCTCATGGGTGACGACGACCATGGTCATGCCTTCGTCGGCGAGCCGCTTCATCACCGCCAGCACTTCGCCGATCGTTTCGGGATCGAGGGCCGAGGTCGGCTCGTCGAAGAGCATCATGTCGGGCCGCATGGCGAGCGCGCGGGCGATCGCCACCCGCTGCTGCTGCCCGCCGGAAAGCTCGCCCGGCCGCATCCCCACCTTGTCGGCGAGCCCGACCTTGCCGAGCAGCTCGCGGGCCCGGCTGTCGGCCTCCTCCAGGGGGAGCCTGAGGATGCGGCGCGGCCCGACCGCGACATTGCCGAGCACCGACAGGTGCGGAAAGAGCTCGAAATTCTGAAACACCATCCCCATCCGTTGGCGAACCTGGCGGAGATCGGTGCGGCGGGCGTGGACGTCCAGGCCATCGAAGACCACCCGGCCGCCGTCGATGGACTCGAGGGCGTTGATGGCGCGGAGGAGCGTCGATTTGCCCGAGCCACTGGGCCCGATCAGACACACGACCTCGCCGCGGCTGACGTCGAGCGACACGCCACCGAGCGCCTGCACCCGTCCATACTGCTTGCGCACGTCGGTCACCCGGAGGATGGGCTGACTCTCTGCCGGTGTCGTCATTCCGTGACCTTGAATGTGCGGTGGATCCAGTCGGCGATCTTGGCCTGGGGATAGCCCATCAGCCAGTAGAGCACGGCCATCGCCGTCAGCACCTCGAGCACGCGGAACGTCTGCGACCGCAGCTGGAGTCCGACATACGAAAGCTCGGAAACGGCGATGATCGAGACCAGCGAAGTGTCCTTGAACAGCGACACCCAGGTGCTCGCGAGCGCCGGCAGCACCCGCCGCACGGCCTGCGGCAGGACGACCAGCCACAGCGCCTGCAGCCCCGTCATGCCGAGCGCCAACGCGGCCTGTCGCTGGCCGGGGCGAATGGAGTTGATTCCGGAGCGGAAGGTCTCGGAGTTGAAGGCGGAGACATTGCACGCCAGGGCCGCCAGCCCGGCTGGGAAGGCGTCGAGCCGCAGGTCGGTCAGCAACGGCAGCACGTAGAACACCCAGTAGACCTGCAGCATCACCGGCGTGGCGCGGAAGAGCTCCACGAAGGCGGTGGCCAGACCGCGAACCGGCGGCATCGGCGAGCTCCGCATCAGGGCCAGCAGCAGCCCGCCGGGAATGGCGATCGCCATGGTGGCGACGGCCAGCAAGACCGTCACGCCCGCCCCCTGCAGCAGCAACGGCCAGTTGTCGGCGATGACGCTCCAATCGAAGGTCACGATGCCCCCAGATGCGCGACGCGGCGGTACAGATGGTCGATGCCACGCGCCACCGGCCAGCTGAGCAGGAAGTAGACGACGAGGGCGACGGTGAACATCTCGACGGGCCGGTAGGTCTTGCCGACCACGACCTGGCTCGTGTGGAGCAGTTCGGGCACGGCGATGACCGAAGCGATGGCGCTGTCCTTGATGGTGATGGCCAGCAGCGAGCCAAAGTTCGGGAGCATGCGGATCAGTGCCTGCGGCAGGATCACGAGGCGGATGGCCTGGGGCAAACTCATGCCCAGAGCAAGTGCGGCACGCATCTGCCCCGGGCGGACGGACGTCAGGCCGGCCCGCACCAGTTCGGCGACGAAGCCGCCGAGATGGAACCCCAGCCCGATGATGCCGGCGGCGATCGGCGTCAGCGACCGTCCCGTGACGAGCGGCAGCGCGAAGAACACCCACACCAGGATGACCAGCAGCGGGATCGAACGCATGGTGTCGACGTAGAGCGAGAGCACCGCGTCGAGCACGCGGCCGCCATAGGTTCTGAGGATGCCGACGACGAGCCCGACGGCGAGGCCCACGGCGATGGACGCGAGGCTGAGTCCGATCGTGACGAGAACACCGCCCAGCAGAAACCGCCAGGAGCCGAGCAGGAAGGTGAAATCGAAGGTCATTCCCGGCCCACGGCGAAAGGAACGGGCCGCGGTGTGGCTGCCTGCCCGGAGATCATTTTGCGTCCTGGAATAACGGGGCGATCAGTTGCCGCTGATGACGCGAACTTCGTCGGCGGCCACCTGCGGCTGCACCTCCGCGGCGACGGCACGCAGCCAGGCGAGGAACTCGGGCTGCCCCCGGCCGACGGCATGGCCGACAGCCGTCGCCATCTCCCGGCTGGCGAGGAAGTCGGCCGGCAAGACGACCAGCCCGGGCACGGCCTTCCGGATTTCCGGCCACTTGGTGTTGTCGAGCGGCACCAGGTTGGCACGTTTCGACAGCAGTTGCTCGATCGGCGCCGCGGCGCCGGTGCCGCTGACTCCGCGGAGCTGCATCTTCGGCAGTCGCTTCCGAGCCCACGGCTCGACCGGCGTGCCCACGAAGAAGGCCATGGTGATGTCTGATCTGTCGAGGTCGTCGATCGACTTGGCATCCTTGAGCTTGGGATCCGCCGCGCGCCCGACCAGGCAGATGCTCGACTTCGAATACACGACGAAGTCGACGACCTTCTCGCGCTCGGGCGTGATCGAGAGCGGCGCGATGGTCACATCCACCTGCCCCGTCGCCAGGATCGGGATTTTCGTCTCGTGGCTCACTGCCACGGTCTCGAGCTTCACCCCCAGCCGCCTGGCATACTCCTTGGCGAGCACCCAGGAGGGGCCGCTGAACGGTTCGCCCGAGCCGGTGATGTTCTCGACGAGCCAGGGTGCCTCGCCCAGCACCCCGACCCGAAGCGTTCCGCGACTCTTGATGTCGTCGATCCGGCGGCTGACCCCGGCCGCCGGCACCTCGCCGGCGACAGCCACATGGCCACCGGCCGCCAGGGCGGCGCCCGTGCCGAGAAGCGCCGCGATCAGCAGCTGCAAAAGCCTGCCTGTCATCCCGCTCCTCCACGTTCGTGCTGCTGTCGCCCCCGAGCCTGTGCGGCGGGAGGGATCTCGATGCAAACAACGAAAGGGTAGTCCGGTCAACGGCACCTCAGCAAGGGTTGCGGGTCGGTGGGCGCGGCTGCGGGCCTCGCGGGCCGCAGGAATCGGTACCGGCGACCGGCATCGCGGAATGGCGGGGGGGCGGCAGTGGCGGCCGTGACGTGTGCATGCGTCCGACCGCCGGTCCTCCGCGGCGAGAGCGAGCCGCGGTCCTCGTCCGCGCCAGGCTGCCACTCACTGCCCGGCGGGCAGCTTGTCGCCACGCTTCTCGGCGGCGGCCCGCGTGGTGATCTCGATCGTCTCCCCGCCGTCCTTCTTCCGCACCACGAACACGAGCTTGCCGTCGGGATTGGCCTTGGCGAGGATCACCCGCAGCACCTCCTCGGCGGTCTTGTCACGCTCGTCGAGGCCGAACGACTGGTTCTTCGTGATCCCTTCGAGCTGCAGGTCGCCGCCGAGAATCTCCATCGGCACGCCGATCTCGTCCGCGATGATCTGGATCGAACGCTCGAGGTTGTCCTTCACGAAGGTGAGCGTGATTTTCTTCTGCAGTTTGCCGAGGGCGTCCTGCGGGGCGGCCGCCGCCGGCCGCGCGGGGCTGGCGGAGGCCGCCCCGCCCCGGCCCGGCGACTGGGCGAGGGCGAGCTCGGTCGCGAGCGCCAGGTTGTGCGGGGCGTTCCGGGGGAGATAGGCGTTGACGACGACGCCCCTGCCCTCGGCCCCCGCGCGGAGGTTCGCCCCCAGCATGCGAATCATCTGCGGCAGCCGCATCACGAGCTTCCGGCCGTAGGCGGCCGGCTCGAGCGCCACGCAATACTCTTCCACGGTTTCGGGCGCGGCCACCACCGCGGCCTTGAGGTCCGCAGCCCGCCGGCTGGCGGGCACGTCGGCCGTGGCGACGGCGTCGAGCTCCACGTACCCGCTGTCCCCGAAATGCAGCGACAGCGCCGCGGCCCGGATGGCGTCGCCGAAGAAGGCGGACAGCGGATCGGTGAGACGGGCCAGCGGTCCCGCGAGCAGCCGCCGGCCGTCGTGGACGAGATAGTGCGGCGATCCGAAGAGCGTGACGTGGCGATCGGCGTCGAGCATGCCGACGAGCGTTTCCATGTCCTTCGGCAGACTCACGGCGAGGCCATCGGCCGGAGCGGCCGCGGCGACGATCTCCGCGAGCGATTCCGCGGGCGCCACGACGAGCGTGCGCCCCTGCTCGGAGGCCGGCACCCAGAAGCAGAGTCGCGGGCCCTTGTGGATCGTCTGGCTGCCGACCTCGATGGGATCGGTCGGCCCCCAGGCGGCCTTGCGGGCCGCGTCGTCGTCAGGAATGCGGCGCGACTCGACGACGCGGAGCACGTAGCCATCCTGCACGTCGCCCGCGGCGCCCGACTGCCAGCCGACCTGCAGGGTTTCGATGTCGCCAAACTCGCAGCCGCACCAGGCCGCCAGCTTCTTGGCCGCGGTCTCCGCCGCCGGCCCCAGCGCCTTGTAGAACAGCCGCCCCTCCTCGTCGCCGAGCGCCGCGGCGGGCCGGGCAAGCAGCACGAGCTGGGAACCGGGGGGCAGGAATGCGAGCCGCGGCGCGAGCCCCGACGTCGGCGACGCCCAGGGCAGCGTCGGATCATCCACGACGACCTGCCGCTCGCCGGCGTTCGGCTTCGGCTCCGCGCCGCGGGTCGCAGCCGCGGGCGACGACGAGCCACCGGATGCTTCGGAAACGCCGACCGTGGAATCATCGGGCGACGTGCCACGGTCGCCTGCGGTGCGGGCCGGCCTGTCCGCCCCGCGGCGTGACGCGGACCGCGGCCTGGCGGACCGGCCACCGAAATCGAGCTGCGAAACCACCAGCCCAGCCGCCGCCGTGACGACGAGCGCCGCGATCCCGCCGCCGATGAGCCGCAGCCGTGCCGCGCGGCGGCGGGCCGCCAGCGCGGCGGCGGATCCGGTCGGCTGGCGGGCCGGCGCGGGCGCCGTGCGGTGTTCGGCCGTGGTTTGTGGATCCGGCGGCTGCCACGTGAAGCCGGGATCGCCGGTAGATGTTTCGTCGGCGTCCACCATCCCGAAAGCGGCCTCTGGCTCGAAACCCGGAGCCGGTTCCGGGGCCGCGGCGGCCGGCAGCGGCACCGCGCTGCCACAGCAGGCGGCGATCGCCTCCGCCGCCTCACCGGCCGACTGGTGACGGGCGTCGGGGTCGCGGGCGGTCATCGAGCGGACCAGGGCCGCGAACTCGGGGGGCACCGGCGGTTCCAGCGGCTCCGGGCCGGCGAACGCGGCGTGGCGCAGCGTAGCCTGCGGCTCGCCCCGCCAGCACGGCGGCGTGCCGGTGAGCAGCGCGTGGAGGATGCAGCCGATCGCATACACGTCGGATCGCGGGTCGCACGACTGGTCGGGGAGCAGCAGTTCGGGCGCGATGAACGACGCCCTGCGGCCCAGGGCGGCCACCTCCTCTTCGGTGGCGACGGCCGCCCGCGGCTGCAGGGCATGGGGATCACCGACCAGCGGAAACTGCAGGAGTCGCACGGGGCCGTCGCGCTCTGAAACGCCGGCGGCCGCAGGCTCGCGGAGCAGCACGTCGAGCGACAGCCCGCCGTGCACGGCACCGGCCGCGTGAAGCTCCGCCACGGCCCGCGCGATTTGGAACGCCAGCACCGCCGCCTGCGGCGGCGGCAGCGGCCCGAGCCGGGCCAGTTCGTCGGCCA
>JBIJCJ010000006.1:0-39765 GCA_044344765.1 Pirellulales bacterium
CCTCGACGGCCGAGTCGCCGCCCCCCACGACCACCAGCGGCTTGTTGCGGAACCGCGGCAGGGCGCCGTCGCAGACGGCGCAGGCGCTCACGCCCCGGTTCTTGAACTTCTCCTCGCTCGGCAGGCCGAGCCAGTTGGCGCTGGCCCCGGTGGCCACGATCACGCACTTGGCATGCACCTCGCCCCCCTCGGACGGGAACAGCCGGAACGGCCGCCGCGAGAAGTCGACCTTCGCGATGTCGTCGGTGACGATCCGCGTGCCGAAGTTCAGGGCCTGCTGCCGCATCAGCTCCATGAGCTCCGGGCCGGTGACGCCCTTGCCTTCGTGCGGGGCCATCATCATCCGCCGCTCCTTGGGAAGAGCCGAGTCGAGAAAGCCGCCGAGGTTGCCATGCGGAAAGCCGGCGTAGTTCTCGACCTCGCTCGTGAGCGCGAGCTGCCCCAGCGGCAGCGTGCCCGCCATCCGGTTCTTCTCGGTGATCGCCCCCTCGTAGACGAGCGGCTGGAGCTGCGCCCGGGCGGCGTAGGTGGCGGCCGACCAGCCGGCCGGGCCGCTGCCGATGATGACGAGGTTTTCGAGGGTCGGGGACGACATCACATGGCTCCAGAGCGGTGAGGAAGGCACGCCGCGGCCCCGGCCGCAGGATCGACGGGGGCCCGGCGAACAGGCATGATGGTACGGACCTTGCGGCACGGGAAAACCCGTCCCCGACAACTCCCGGTTTTCGCCCGCCCATGAGCCTGCTCGCGATCATTCTCCCCGCCGCCGTCGTGCTGGCCGTGGCCTACCGCGTCTACGGTGCGGTCCTCGCCCGGCTGTTTCGGCTCGACGATGCCGCGGCCACGCCGGCCGTCACGCTCCGCGACGACGTGGACTACGAGCCGATCGCCCCGCAGCTCCTCCTCGGGCAGCACTTCTCGGCGATCGCGGCCGCGGGCCCGATCGTGGGGCCGATCCTCGCCGGCGTCGCCTTCGGCTGGCTGCCGGCCCTGCTCTGGATCCTCGTCGGCAGCATCTTCATCGGCGGCGTGCACGACTTTGCCGCCCTCGTCGCCTCCGTGCGGCACAAGGCCCGGTCGATCGCCGAGGTGGTCCGCGACCACATGAGCCGCCGCAGCTACGTGCTCTTCCTGGCCTTCGTCTGGATCGCGCTGATCTACATCATCGTCGCCTTCACCGACATCACCGCCGCGAGCTTCGTCGGCCGACAGACGCTCGAGGACGGCGCGAGCGTGTCGGGAGGCGGGATCGCCACGTCGAGCCTGCTCTATCTCGCGCTGCCGATGATCATGGGGGCCTGCATGCGGTATGCCCGGATGCCGCTGTGGGCGGCGACGGCCGTCTTCCTGCCGCTGGTCGGCCTGGCGATCTGGGGCGGCCAACAGATCCCCTTCGACCTCGCCCAGCTGCTCGGCACCAGCGACGCCACGGCCCAGAAGATCTGGGGCGTGCTCCTGCTCGCCTACTGCCTGGTGGCGGCGATGGTGCCGATGTGGCTCCTGCTCCAGCCGCGGGGTCACCTGGGGGGCTGCTTTCTCTACGTCGCCCTTGCCGGGGCGGCGATCGGGCTGATCGTCAGCGACCGGACGCTGGCCGGCCTGTTCGGCGGCGATGCCACGATCCGCTATCCGGCCTTCACCGGCTGGCAGACGCAGAACGGCCAGAGCCTCGTGCCGATGCTGTTCATCACGATCGCCTGCGGCGCCTGCTCGGGATTCCACTCGCTCATCGCCTCCGGCACGACGAGCAAGCAGCTCCGCCGCGAGACCGACGCCCGCCCGATCGGCTACGGCACGATGCTCCTCGAGGCGATGGTGGCGGTCGTCAGCCTGTGCTGCGTGATGGTGCTCGCGGCCGACAGCCCGCTGACGAAACAGTCGCCGAACTTCGTCTACGCCCTGGGCATGGGGGGCTTTCTCGAGATCCTCGGCGTGCCCGCCGCGATCGGCGTGTCGTTCGCCCTGATGGCGTTCACGACCTTCGTCTACGACACGCTCGACGTCTGCACGCGGCTGGGGCGGTACATCGTCCAGGAGCTCACCGGCCTCTCCGGCCGGGCCGGCGGCTGGCTGGGCACCGCCCTCACGGCCGGGGTGCCGGTGGTCTTCCTGCTGCGGCCGAACCTCGACGCCAACGGCAACGCCGTGCCCGCCTGGAGGGTGTTTTGGACGCTGTTCGGCGCCAGCAACCAGCTGCTCGCGGCGCTCACGCTCCTGGGCGTGACCGTCTGGCTGTGGCGGACGCGGCGGGCGGCCTGGGTGTGGCTCGTGACCGGCCTGCCGACGGCGTTCATGTATGTGATGAGCACCTGGGCCCTGGCGGCGATGACGCTGCCGCGGTTCTGGACCGCGGAGGGTTTCACGATGCCCGCCGACCCGGTGCCCTGGGCCGGCGCCGTGCTTCTGACGCTCGCGGCGGTGATGCTCGTCGAGGCGGTGTTGGCGGTGCTCACACCGCCCACGCCCCCCGGTCGCACCCCGGAGCCTGCCGCATGGGCCGCCACCGGAGCCGCGTGACGCTGCCCACGAAGAGCTGCGCCGCCTGCGGAAAGCCCTTCGCGTGGCGGAAGAAGTGGGAGCGATGCTGGGAGCAGGTGCGGTATTGCAGCGACCGCTGCCGGTCGCGGGCCGCTGGCGGGAACGGGACGTGACGTGGACCGAGGATGATCCGCGCGACCCATGGGCCGGGGCTGCCCACGCCCCGTCGCCGGACGTTCGCCTCGGCCCTCCAGGCCTTCGCTCTCTCGGAGGCGTCTGCGCTTCCCGTCGCGATGCCCCGCTTTTCCAGCGACGCCGGTTCAGCCAGCATGCTGTGAAGGTGTGTCCCATACTCTCGGCGTTGGAGAACCTGCGCGGCGAGCGATGCGGCCACGCCATCGCCGCTGCCGGGAAGCCCGAAGCGCAAGCTGAGGGAATACGCGTCGCTTTACCGGAAACCGCTCCACATTCCCTCGGCTCACGCCTCGGGCTTCAAGGAACGGGATCGCCAAGCCCGAAAACCCTAAACTCGTTACCGGGCAGATGAGGCAGTCTGACGGAACTGCGTCGCGAGATTTGCACCTTACGCCCTATCGAGAAGATGTATGCAATCGCTGACCCGTTCCGAGGTGCGCGAGCTCGACCGGCGGGCGATCGAGGAGTTCGGCCTGCCGGGAATCGTGCTCATGGAGAATGCCGGCCGCGGTGCGGCGGAGCTCTTGCATGGGCTCGCTCCCGGGGCGTCGGTCGCGATCGTCTGCGGCAAGGGCAACAACGCTGGCGACGGGTTCGTGATCGCCCGCCACCTGGAGAACCTCGGCCACCCGGTGCGGCTGCTCCTCGCCTGCGACCCGGCCGAGCTCCGCGGCGACGCCGCGATCGCCTGGCGGGTGGCGGAGAAGGCGTGCATTCCGGCGGCGAAGTTTGCAGCGGCCACTGCCGCGGAGTGGGAGCGGTCTCTGGCCGGTGCCGATTGGATCGTCGATGCGCTGCTCGGCACGGGGGCGACGGGTTCCCCACGCGGCGCGATTGCCACGGCCATCGAGGCGGTGAACGCGGCGGGCCGTCGCGGAGCGAAGGTGTTCGCGGTGGATCTGCCCTCGGGGCTCGACTGCGACACGGGGGAGCCTCTCGGGCCGTGCGTGCGGGCCGATGTCACGGCGACGTTCGTGGCCCGCAAGGTCGGCTTCGACGCCCCCGCTGCGGCGCCGTGGCTCGGTGACGTGCGCGTAGTCGGCATCGGTGCGCCGCGGGCGCTGCTGGCACACGAGTGACCGGAATGCCTGCCCGCTGCCGTCCAACTTGACCAGGTCTGTTGGTCTGGTACGATCAAGGCATGAAGACCGTGATTCTTTCCACCTTCAAGGCCAACTGCATCGCGCTGTTACGCGAAGCGCAAAAAACCGCCGAGCCGATCATCGTGACGCGACGCGGCCGGCCGCTCGCCCGCATCGAACCGGTCTCCGAGCCGGGGCCGATGCGCCGTTTCGGCAGGCAACGGGGACGCCTGCGGATCAAGGGCGACATCGTGCACGCCGACTTCTCGGCCGACTGGGAAGCGGGCTCGTGAGCTTTCTGCTCGACACGCACGTCTGGATCTGGACGCAGGAGCAGCCGGACGCCATCGGCACGAAGGTTCGGGCCCTGCTCGAGAAGACCAGCGACGAGTTGTGCGTCTCGCCCGTCTCGTCGCTCGAGATCGCCCGTCTCGTTTCCGGCGGGCTGCTGGAGCTCAAGGGGCGTCTCGATCGCTGGATACGGACAGCGATCGATACGATCGAGGCCCGGAGCATCGATGTCGATCACCGGATTGCGGTCGAGGCCTACGCATTGCCTGGTCGGTTTCACAAAGATCCGGCCGATCGGATGCTCGTCGCCACGGCGCGAATTCACGACCTGACGCTCGTGACAGCCGATGAGCGAATTCTCGCGTATCGGGCGGTGCGGACGCTCGATGCCCGCAGGTAAGATCCTGCCGGACCGTCAGGCGGGGTGCACCGCGGGCGGGTCCGCAGGCGAGACGGTCAATGCACGAAGCCCAGGCGGTTGAACGGCCCGACGATCAGCCAGGCGCGACCCAGGATCCGCTGCGCCGGCACGGGGCCGTTGAAGCGGCTGTCGTCCGAGTCCTTGAGATCGTCGCCCAGGACGTAATAGCCGTCGCCGCAGGGGACGGGCTTGCCGTCGGTGAGGTTGCCGTACCGCAGATATTCGTGATCGGCTGCGAAGGGCGGTGCGGCCCGCCGGCCGTCGATGAGCAGCTCGCCGCGCTGCGGCATGTGCACGCTTTCGCCCGGCAGGCCGACGACCCGCTTCATCCGTTTTTCGCCGGCGGAGTTGAGGAACGTGACGACTTCCCAACGCCGCGGCGACCGGAAGCGATAACTGATCTTTTCCGTGAGCACGCGGTCGCCGTCGTCGATGCACGTGCCTTGCAGCGTCGGCGACATCGAAGGCGACACGATGACGGACAGGTCGAGTGTCAGCCAATACAGGGCGACGACGGCGCCAAAGAACGCCAGCCCGCGAACCGTCCAGCGGAACGCGCCGCGGGCGAGCGAGCGTGCGGTCAGCCGCGGCTGATTGACGTGTGCAGTGCCCATGCCGGATTCGAGGGCCGTCGTTCAGCGTCGCATGGCGACGGCAGCACGCAGGCCGGGCTTTCAAGGCTCAAGGGTTTTGCCGACCGTGGTCGGCGGGTGGTTCGCTTGTGCCGCCAGGGGCGGCCTCGCACTCGGCCTGGTCCATGAGCAGCTTGCGCCGCTGCCACTCCAGCCTGGTCGAGCGGGTGGCGCCGACAGTGGGCGTCATGAAACCGGCGATCAGGACGAGCGCCCCGGCGCCCGCAACCGTGAGGGCGACGGTTCCCAAGGCGGCGTTCACCTCTGGCGGCAAGGTCTCCACCGGTTGCGGCGGATCGACGGCGGGCGGATCGGAGTTCGGCTCGGGTTGCGATGCGTTCATGACGACGCTTTCACCGGACAACGAGGCTGCGGGACTGCAACGCCCGCACGGTTTCGCGGTAGCACGCCTGGTCCCAGAGGCATAATAACCCGTCGGGCCGAGACGGATCGCCCGTGCGAACGTAGTTGCTGCACCGGCAGTGGGTGCTGCATTGGGATTTCAGGACGCACGGCCCGCATTCGGCGGCCTGATTGCCCCGGCCCGGTTCGGCCGCGCAAAAGTGCTCGCCGTGAAAAACGGTGCCCGCCAGCCGCAGCGGGTTATGCGGTTCATCCGCGCCGACCAGCCGTTCACACGGATAGAGATTCCCGGCGGGCGTGATCGCGATTTCGCCCGCGCCGAAGCCGCACCGGGCCGTTTCGCCGAGCGGCACGCCGGCCAGCCGCGCGGCCTTTTCGTCGAACCAGCTCACGCCGCATTCCGGCAGGTGCTCGACCCAGAAATCGGCCGCCTGGGCGACGGCCGCGGCGAGACGGTCGCGGTCGGGGCGGGACCAGACGGTCCACAGATCGAGCGAAGGATCGAACCGCCGCACGCCGCGATCGTGAAGGAACTCCATACCCGCGACCAATGCGGAGACCGTATCCGGCCGCAAGACCATCACGACCCGGAACTCGCGACCAGCGTTCACCAGCCGGGCGAGCGTAGCCAGGACCGTGGGCGACGTCGGCCGACCGTCGATGGTCACGCGATGCCGATCATGCACGCTCGGCAGGCCGTCCGCGCTGACGGCGAGCTGCAGATCGGGCAACATCATCACCCGCCAGGCCGCCGGCGAATCGACGGCGCCGTTCGTGGTCAGGCTGAAGGTGAGCGAGATCTCGCGACTTGCCGCCCGCGTGGCCGCATACGACGCGAGCTCCAGGATCAGTTCGGCCTCGATGAGCGGCTCACCGCCGAAGAACGCCAGGTCGAGCATTCCGCCGGGAGCGAGCGATTGCAGGGCCCGATCGATCGCCTTGCGGCCCACGGCGGGCGGCAACGGGCGGCCGAGCTTCTCCCCCGTATAGCAATAGCTGCAGCGCAGATTGCAGGCATGATTGACGACGAGCGTGAGTCCGAAGCGGGAGTACATCGCCGGTGTGCCTCTAGGCAAACGGGTCAGCCACCCGCGGCCATCGATTCGAACCCTACCGTTTCCCGATCTTGCCTTCCAGGAACGTCCAGCCGCGGGCGTCCATGAACGCCTTCTGGCGATTGTCGGCGGCCCCGCTCGCGCTCGAACCGACTGGTCGCGGCGGTTCGCCTTCGATCACCCCTTCCCGGTCGGCTGCCGCTCGACGATTGAAATGCGAACCTCCACGCCAAGGGCGTGCGCGATTCGATCGAGCGTCTCGATCGTCGGATTCGCGTCGGGGGCAGACTCGAGCCGCGACAATCTCGCCCGATCAATCCCGCTTAGTCGCTGGACGTCGGAGAGACTCAAGCCGCGTTCCTGCCGTTTGGCTTTGAGCGTCTGCAAAGCCCCCTGCAGCCGATCATGTGCCGCGAGCACCACTCGTCCGCGAGCCGCAATCCGGGCTTTGTTTCGCTCGACTTCTTCGATGATGCGGCGGTGTCGCGCCGTCTCCTGGGCTGTGAGCCGTCTCACAATCCGCTTTCGAATGGCCGCCACGCCGCACCTCACTCGATTTCAAAGGCAGTCACCGGAAGAATCGTAATTTCGTCCAACATCTCGTACACGACGGCGAGATTCCGCCCGTCCGCTGTGCGGCCAAACGCAATCCATCGACTGCTTGACCGGCTCTTTTCGCGTCCGATGGCATTCATCAGCACCCACTCCGCTTCTTCGGTGGACACGCCATTTTCCGCGAGGTGGGCCACGTTGCCGTGCGGGAACGATTCATCCCACACAATATCGAACCAAGGCATCGGCGTCGCCTTTCGCCGTTGTTGACTTATGTTACACCCGTGACGCGCCAGCGGCAACGGTGATGCTGGCCGGGAGACAACGCCAAATTGCCAGAGAAGTATACAGGCGTGCGCTGCCTGGAAGCCCGCTGCGTAAGCGGAGGGAATGCGGGGCGTATCAAAAGACGCGATGCGGATAACCTCACCTGACGGTTCGGGCTTCCCGGCAGACGGGCACGACCCCTCTTCTGCGGGGCGCGCGCCCACCCCAATCATCCCTCTCCCTTTGGGAGAGGGTGGCCGAAGGCCGGGTGAGGGTGCCTGGATGCGACAGCGAGCGGTCGTCAATGCACCCTCACCCCGGCCCTCTCCCAGAGGGAGAGGGGGTCGGGGGAGCGCCCTGCGAGTCGTTACCGTTTCCCGATCTTGCCTTCCAGGAAGGTCCAGCCGAGCGCGTCCATGAAGGCCTTCTGGCGGTTGTCGGCGGCCCCGCCATGGCCCCCTTCGATGTTCTCGTAGGAGAGGACCGGTTTCCCGAGTTCCTCGAGCAGGGCCGTCATCTTCCGGGCGTGGCCGGGGTGGACGCGGTCGTCGCGGGTGCTCGTGGTGATCAGGATCGGCGGGTAGGCGCGGTCGCGGGCGACGTTGTGATACGGCGAGAAGCCGCGGATGAAGGCCCACTCCTCCGGCTTGTCGGGATCGCCGTACTCGCCCATCCAGCTGGCGCCGGCGAGGAGCTTGTTGAACCGCCGCATGTCGAGCAGCGGCACCTGGCAGACGACGGCCCCAAAGAGATCCGGCCGCAGCGCATACATGTTGCCCACGAGCAGGCCGCCGTTGCTGCCCCCCTTGATGCCCAGGTGCGGCGGCGAGGTGACACGGCGGCGAATCAGGTCCTCGGCGACCGCTGCAAAATCCTCGTAGGCCCGGGGCCGCTTCTCCTTGAGGGCCGCCTGGTGCCAGGCCGGGCCGAACTCGCCACCGCCGCGGATGTTCGCGATCACGAGGACGCGGCCCTTCTCCAGCCAGGCCGCGCCCGAGACCGGGTCGTAGCCGGGCACGAGCGGGATCTCGAAGCCCCCGTAGCCGTAGAGCAGCGTGGGCGTCGAGCCGTCGGCCGGCACGTCGGCCGGGCCGATCTGGAAGTAGGGAATCCGCGTGCCGTCCTTCGACACGGCCTCGTGCTGCTCCACCCGCAGGCCGTTGGTTTTGAAGAACGTGGGCGACGCCTTGAGCCGCTCCGGTTCGCGGCCGTCGCCGGCGGTTCCGAGGGCGAGCGTCGATGGCGTGACGGGGCTCGACGTGATCAGGAAATAATCGTCGGCCTCGATGTCGTCCACGGCCGACACGCTCGCCGTGCCCGCCTCCGGCACGCCGGGGAGCGGCGCCCGCCGCCACGCGCCGTCGCGGAAGGTGAGCACCTCGACCCGGCTGCGAACGTTGTCGAGCGTGGTGAGCAGGAGATGGTTGCGGGTGCCGGCGAAGGCGACCAGCGACGTCCGCGGCGTCGGTGCGAAGAGCACGTGCAGCGTGCGGTCGCCGGCGAGGAACTTCTCGAAGTCGGCCGCCAGCAGGCTGCCGGCGGGGTGGGTCGTGCCCCCCACGGTCCACGGCGACCGCAGCTCTACCAGCAGCCACTCGCGATGGACCGAGGCGTTGGCGTCGTCGGGCTTGTCGATCTTCACGAGCTTGCCGTCGCGCCACAGGAAAAGCTCGTTCGTCCAGAACGTCATCTGCCGGTAGACGAAGTCGCGGTCGAAGCCCGGCGTGGCGTCGTGATAGCCGCCGACGGCCATGTCGCTCTCGCGGCCCTCGTAGATGAGCGGCGCGGCGGCGAGGTCGGTGCCGCGGGCCCAGCCGCGGACCGTCCGCGGGTAGCCCGAGGTCGTCAGGCTGCCGGGGCCGAAGTCGGTGGCCACGAACAGGCTGTCGCGGCTGCGCCAGGCGACGCGGCTCTTGGCCTCGGGCAGCCCGAAGCCCCCGGAGACGAAGGCTTTCGTGGCGAGGTCGAACTCGCGGATGACGTCCGCATCGGCGCCGCCCCGCGACAGCGAAACCAGGCACAGCCGGTCCTCCGGCTCGAGCACGGTCGCGCCGTGCCACACCCAGTTCTCACCCTCGGCCTTGGCCAGGGCGTCGACGTCGAGCACCGTCTCCCAGGCCGGCTGCGGCTTGCGGTATTCGTCGAGCGTCGTCCGCCGCCACACCCCCTTCGGGTTCGCGGCGTCGCGCCAGAAGTTGTAGTAGCGGTCGCCGATCTTCGTGACGAACGGGATTTTTTCTTTCGAGTCGAGGATCGAGAGGATCCGCGTCTCCAGGGTCTTGAAGTCGGGCGTTTCCCCGATCGCGGCCACGCAGCGGGCGTTCCGCTCCCGCACCCAGGCCAGCGGCTTCTCGCCCGCCACCTCCTCCAGCCAGAGATGGGGATCGGGGGGGTCGGAAGGCTCAGCGGCCGCAGGGATGATCGACATGGACAGGTATCCAATCAGAAAGAGACGAATGAGAAATCGGCCACGATCCGTCTTCTGGGTCGGCGGTCTCGGACCGCCGACCCAAAAACGGCTCATCGATGCAGAAAACAGTTCTGGATTCATATGGCGGTTGTTCGGCTGAAGAGGATGCTCGGCAAGAAAACTGTCTCGCGATGGGGGAACTGCCTTGACATGCCTCTCCCTCTGGGAGAGGCCGGCCGCAGGCCGGGTGAGGGTGCCGTGCGACTTGCCGCGAATGGCCCATGCACCCTCACCCTGCCCTCTCCCAGAGGGAGAGGGTTGGGGAGCCTCCTCCGGGTCGATGGGGCATGGGCAGCCCATCGGCGTCATCCGCGCACCTGACCCGTCCCGGTGACGACATATTTATAGGTGGTGAGTTCCTTGATGCCGCAGGGGCCGCGGGCGTGGAGCTTGTCGGTGGAGATGCCGATCTCCGCTCCCAGCCCCAGTTCGCCGCCGTCGTTGAACCGCGTGCTGGCGTTGACCATCACCACGGCCGTGTCCACCCGGGAGGCGAACCGTTCCGCGGCGGCGGGGTCGGCCGTGACGATGGCGTCGGTGTGCCGCGAGCCGTGGCGGTTCACGTGGTCGATGGCGGCGTCGAGCGAGTCGACGATGGCGACGGAGATCTTGGGCCCGAGGTATTCGGTGGCCCAGTCGGCCTCGGTGGCGACGCCGGCCGCGGGCACGAGCCGCCGCGTCGCCTCGTCGCCGACGATCTCCACGCCGTGCCGGGCGAGCGCCGCGGCGATCGGCGGCAGGAACCTGTCCGCGACTGCCCGGTGCACGAGCAGCGACTCGGCGGCGTTGCACACGCCCATCCGCTGGCACTTGGCGTTCACGGTCACCTGCTCGGCCATCGCCAGGTCGGCCGTCTGGTCCACGTACACGTGGCAGTTGCCCGAGAAGTGCTTCATGACGGGCATCCGCGCCTCGGCGCAGACGCGGCGGATGAGGGCCTCGCCGCCGCGGGGAATGGCGATGTCGATCAGATCGTCCATCCCCAGGAACGCGCCGACGGCCTCCCGGTCGGCGATGTCCACGAGCTGCACGCAGTCGGCCGGCAGCCCCTGTTCTGCGATCGCCGCCCGCATGCTCTCCACGATCCGCCGGCTCGAGTGCGCGGCCTCCTTGCCGCCGCGGAGGATGATCGCGTTGCCGGCGGCGAGGGCCACCGCCGCGGCGTCGGCGGTGACGTTGGGCCGCGACTCGTAGATGAAGAACACGACACCCAGCGGCACGCGGAGCTTCTTCACGACCAGGCCGTTGGGGCGAACCGCCTCCTCGATCACCTCGCCCACCGGATCGGGAAGCGCCGCCACGGCCTCGACACCGGCCGCGATGCCCTCGACCCGCTTGGGGTCGAGAAGGAGCCGGTCGATGGCGGCGGCCGACAGGCCGTAGCCGGGCGCGGCGGCGACGTCGAGCCGGTTCGCGTCCAGGATCGCCGCGACGTCGGCGCGGATTCTCGCGGCCGCGGCCCGCAGGCAGGCCGCCTTGCGGCTGCCCGGCACGGCGGCGAGGTCGATGGCGGCGCGGCGGGCCCGCTCCGCGATGCCGCGGCAGTGGGCGTGGAGGTCGGCGCGGGGAGCGGTCGGTGCGGTGGCCATGGGATGTCGCATATGGGTGGCGGGATCGTGGGGTATCCTATCACTGACGACCATATTGCCCGAGGAGACCGCCATGCCGAGCCGGAACATCGATCGCCGCGGATTTCTCGCCACCGGAGCCGCTGCCTGCGCCGTCGCAGCCGTCGGCGGGCCCGCCCGCGCCGCCTCGGCCGGCCGGCCGGAACTCGGGATCCAGCTCTATTCGCTCCGGGGCTACAAGGTGGAGGAGGCCCTGCGGCACGCCAAGGACCTCGGCTTCACACGGGTCGAGGTCTACCCGGGGATGTTTCCCATCACGGACGACGCGGCCGCGATCGCGGCCCAGCGGAAGCTCGTCGCCGACCTGGATTTGACCATCTCGGCCCACAGCGTCATCCGGTTCACGAAGGACGTGGCCGCGAACCGCAAGATCTTCGTCTACGCCAAGGCCCTGGGCGCGCCGATCCTGGGCGCCGATCCCGACCCCGACTCGTTCGACAGCCTCGACGAGCTCGTCAAGGAGTTCGACATTCGGATCGCGATCCACAATCACGGGCCGAAGCACCGGTACAACAAGGTGGTGGACGTGCTGCAGGCGATCGCCGGCCGCGACGAGCGGATCGGCGGCTGCGCCGATCTGGGGCATTACATCCGCTCCGGCGAGAAGCCGGTGGACGTGATCCGGGCGCTCAAGGGGCGGCTCTACGGGATCCATCTCAAGGACTTCGCCGAGATGCAGGACAAGACGAAGGGCGTGATTCTCGGGCAGGGCCACATCGATCCGCCCGCCGTGTTCGCGGCCCTCGCGCAGGTCGGCTTCCCGGCCGACGGCGCCCTGTCGATCGAGTACGAGGAAAACGAGAAGAACCCGCTGGCGGACATCCGCGAATGCCTCCGCGTCGCCCGCGAGGCCGCCGCCAAGGCCTGATCCGTCGGTCGCGAGCCATCTGCACATCGCCTCTCCCTTTGGGAGAGGCTGGCCGCAGGCCTGGTGAGGGTGCCTCATACGGCGCCCACTTGATCCGCACGTGTTCCCCCGAAAGCCCCGGGCGGCAGCCCGGGGGTGACGCGGTCCACTCCGTGGGCTCGTGGATCGCCTTCCCGCGTTCCGCCAAATCCGCTGTCGCGCTGTGTCGCGACGGAGTTATGATCGGAACATGGACACCATGCTGGAAATCGCCAAACGCGTGGATGACTTCATGATGGATCGATCGCCTGTCCATGACACGATGCGCAGGCTGGCCCAGACGTTCGGTGATCTCGGGATTCCGTTCGCGATCGCCGGGGCAATGGCCGCGAATGCGCATGGCCACCGCAGAACGACGGCCGACGTGGATGTCCTGGTGCGGCGAGAAGACCTCGTGCGGTTCAAGGACCGCTGGATAGGTCGCGGATGGCAGGATCTTTTCGAAGGCTCGAAGGGGTTTCGAGACACGCTGAACGGAGTCAAAGTCGACGTGCTGATCGTCGGTGATTACCCAGGCGACGGCAGGCCCAAGCCCGTGTCGTTTCCAGCTCCGG
The DNA here is from genome assembly GCA_044344765.1 of Pirellulales bacterium. GTDB lineage: Bacteria > Planctomycetota > Planctomycetia > Pirellulales > UBA1268 > QWPN01. Next base: position 12,896 of record JBIJCJ010000006.1, read on the forward strand.
AAACAGTGCGGGAAGTTCGTGACGAGAGCGTGCCCTACGTCACTCTTGCGTCGTTGCTCGAACTCAAGATCGCCAGCGGGATGACGGCCGCCCATCGACTTCAGGACCTGGCGGATGCGATTCAGTTGATCCGTGCGAATGCTCTGCCCCGCAGTTACTCAGACCAACTCAATCCGTTCGTTCGAGCCAAGTTCGATGAACTCTGGCAAGCCGCGCAAGTCTCGGAAGACTACTAAGGCTCGCCCGGCTGACCATCTCGGCCCATGGCGCCCGCGAAGCCGCCGCCAAGGCCTGATCCGAGGGTGCAGACCGTAAACCCCTGCTCTGGGCGGGGGCTTCATGAGCATCCGCACGCGTTCCCCCGAAAGCCCCGGGCGGAAGCCCGGGGGTGACGCTGCCCACTCCGTGGGCTCGTGGATCGCCTTCCCGCGTTCCGCCTCAAGGATTAGGGTGCTCCCTCTCCTTCTCGCTTGCTTTTCCGCTGGGACGAGCTGATCGGGGACAGGCTGCGTCGCGACATCGAGATTCTCCCCCCGGCGTGGTCTACCGCCTGATGCCGTCGATCGACACGCTGCTGGCCGCCCACGCCCCGTGGGCCGCCGCCGACCGCACCTGGCCGCTCACGCCCTTCGAGCTCTTCATGTGGCTCGACGACCGGCCTCGATATCCGCTGGTCTTCCAGGTCGCGCTCCGGTTCGAGGGCCCGGTGGACGCGGCGGCGCCATCTGCTCCGGCCCCATCAGAACTGGTATTCCAGGCCGACGTTCACGCCCGTGGCCCAGAAGTCGCCCGTGCGGAGCCGGAACGCGGGGGCCGGGGTGCCGACCACCGGCCCCCCGCCGAACTGCGTGGGGTTCACCGCCTGGTCGATCTGGCCCGCCGCACGGCCGACGGTCGTCCAATAGAGGAACGTGAAGCCGAGCGAAAGACGGCACTGCGACCACAGGGCGTAGTCGGCGTTGACGCCCGCCTCGCCCACGGCCGCGAACAGCGTCGAGCCGTAGCTGCCGATGTTGCTCGGCTGGGCGAGCAGCCCGCCGGACGTATCGGACACGATCGACGTGCCCGCGGCCGTGGCCTGGGTGGTCCGCGTCTGGCCGTTGATCGTCGTGCCGATCCCGCTCGCCCCGAGGGCCACCTTGCCCGTCACCGCCAGCGACAGCCTCTGCCACCACCATCGCTCCATGATCCCGATCTCGCCGCCGTTGAACTGCGAAACGGACCGGAAAGAGTCGCTGGCCACCACCGTCTCGACAGGCAGGCCGCCAGGCGTGCCTGTCGCCATGCTGGCAGCGTCGCGGATCGTGAGCGAGTCGTCGAGCAAGAGGTAGCGGTAGCCGCCGACGAGGTAGCGGCGGTGGAATCGCTCGCAGGCCAGCGCGTGCATGAGAAGCAGGTCGAAGCCGCTGAACCGCGTCACCTGCGCGGCCGAGATCTCCTGAGACAAGAGCGACACGTCGGCGGGGATCGCCGCCGGCGGCGGCACCACGACGGCTGCCGGCAGACCGGTGGTGGCATCGACATATGGCCGCGCCAGCCACGGGCTGCCCGCCACCGATGCAAAATTCCCGCGGTCGCTGGCATTGGTGAGCCCGAAATATTCCGCCCGCACACCGCCGATCTGCCTGGGGTTCCACCAGTAGCCCATGGCGATCCGGCCGCCGGAACGCATCGGGCCGTCGGCCGTCTCGTTGCCGAAGAGGATCCGCGTGCCCGGCCTGCCGACGACGCCGATATCGGCCGGCGGCACGCCCGCCGGGCTCGACGTCACGAGCGGCGGCAGCGACTGCGGCGATGTCGCCCAGAGGAGATAGTCGGCCGACACCCAAAGCCGTTCGAGGATCTCCGAGCGAAACGCCCGCGTGTGGTCGCGGGAACAGCCGCAGCGGGCGTCGGAGAGCCGATAGGCGAGTTCACCTGGTCCCATCCACGCAGGGTCGACGAGCGTGCGATCGCAGGGCGAAGCGGGCACCGGCTCCTGAAACCAGGCGAGCAGTCCCTCCGGCGTCTCGGCTTCGACAGGCGCACGAAACGGGTCGAGGCCTCCCGGCACCTGCGGCTCGTCGGCCCGCCTCGCCGGCGGTCCCGTCCGCGGCGGGTCGCCCACCGATTCGGGATAGCCCAGCGGTTCGGGCTGCCCGCCCACCGCAGCCGCGACCACGAACGCATGCACAACCGCGATCAATCGCGGCACGACGAATGCGAGCAGTCTGGCAGGACGAGCCATCGGGGCTGCTACTGGGCCTTCGTGCACATGGACCCCGGGCGGAGCCGGCCGTGCGCATCATGCCGAAAATATCGGCTGGGGAGACTGTGCGGCCTGAGAAAAGCCTGCGGCCGGACGCCGCACCCGCTCCATAATGCCCGCCCTCGCCAGGCTTCCTGCCCTCGCCAGGCTGCTCGTCCTTGCCAGGCTGCACGGCCGGTAAAGTCTTGTGCCGCTGTCGGTCGATGGAACTGGAACGGTCCGTCCCGTCCACCGGGCTCGGGCTGCGTTGCGCCATCGCTGCACTTCCAGGGGGGCCTGGAACCAGCTCGGATGCGACCGCGTGTGTTCTTCCCGCTGCAGTTGGCCGCCGCGCTTGCGGCAGTGGCGGCCTGCGCGGCTTCCGGCTGCACCCGCGGCCGCTTCTATGCCCAGGCCGACCGCGAGGTAAGCACGCTGCTCGCGGAAAAATCCTGCGACCCGCGCTGGAACCTGCCGGCGAACTACACCGTGCGGCAGGATGAACGGAGCCGGTTCTACGACGTCTACAGCCAGATCAAGCCGCCGATGCCGCCGGACGATCCCACCGCGCATCGCTCCATGCACTGCGTGGACGGCAAGAAGGGCTGGCCGCGGTGGCACGCCAACGGTGACCGCACCACGCTCGACAATCCCGACTGGCGGGCGCGGCTCTCCGAAGTGGTCGAGCTCACGGAGTCGGGGGCCATCAGGCTCACGCTCGACTCGGCCCTCCGGCTCGCCTACCTGAACTCGATCGACTGGCAGAACGAGCAGGAGGAACTCTATCTCTCGGCCCTCGACGTGAGCACCGAACGCTTCGCGTTCGACGTGCAATTCTACGGCGGCAATGCCACGGCCTATACGAACGTCGGGCCCCTCGGGGTCGGCGGGCCGTCCACGACCTGGAGCACGGACACGAACCTCCAGGCACGAAAATATTTTGCGACCGCCGGCCAGCTCGTCGTCGGGGTCGCGAACTCGATCATGTGGCAGTTCGCGGGGCCGGATCGGTATCGCAACGTCTCGCTCGTGAACTTCAACCTCGTGCAGCCCCTGCTCCGTCGGGCCGGCCGAGCCTGGGCCCTCGAGCCGCTCACCATCGTCGAGCGGACGCTCCTCTACAACCTCCGGTCGCTGCAGTTCTACCGGCAGGGATTCTTCCTCAACGTCGCCTTCGGGATACCGGCGGGCGCGGGCGTCCAGCGGCGCGGCGGGTTCTTCGGCGGCACGGGCTTCGAGGGATTCACCGGCACCGGCATCGGCGGTTTTGGCAACGTCGGCGGCACGCTGTTCGGCGGCGGCCTGCTCGGGTTTCCCGGCGCCGGCGGAGGCGGCGGAGGCGTGGGCGTGGCCGGCGGGGATGTCGGCAACCTGGGCGGGTTCTTCGGACTGCTGCAGTCCCGGCAGCGGATCCGCAATCTCGAGCAGCTGCTGGCAGACCAGGAGCGGTCGCTCGTGAAAATGGAGGCCCAGCTCGACGCCGGCCAGATCGATCTCGTGCAGGTCGACCAGCTCCGGCAGAACGTGCAGACGAATCGGGCGAACCTGGCGACGGCGAAGACGCAGCTCACCGACCGGGTGGAAGCCTACAAGGTCACCACGCTCTCCATCCCCGCCGACACCCCGGTGGCCCTCGACGAGTCGTTTCTCGCGTCGTTCCAGTTCGTCAGTCCGCCGATGCTGGCCCTGCAGAAAGATCTCGGCACCTTGCTCGCTGCGGAGACCGCCGGCGAGAACCGGCCGCTCGAGGCGGCGGAGGATCCGCGGACCGAGGATCCTCCCGGGCCGCTCGAACTGCCCGCGCCGGCCGATGCGACCGAAGACGATCGCGGTCCGGCCGCGGCCCTCGACGCCCGCGAGGAGGAGGCCGACCGAGACCTGATCCGCACGGCCATCGCCAGGCTCGGCGAACTCCGCGCCCGCGTCGAGGCGCAGGTGGCCGCCGTGAACGCAGACCTCGAGCGGGCGGCCACGCTGGCGGCAGGACGGCTCGCCGGCATGCAGCCGGCCGAGCGGAGGTCGTTCGACCGCGAGATCCGCATCCTGGCCGACGACCTGGAGGATTTGCTGGCCCGGATCCGCAGGGCCGACGAGGAGATCAGGCGGCTCGAGCTCGCGGGGCAGCCGACCGAGACCACGCTCCGCGACACGGCCGACAGGGTCGTCGCGCTGGTGTCCGAGATCTCGGGTGCCGTTGACGAGATGTCGCTGATCCAGGCTCGGGCCCGGGTCGAAGCGATCGGCGTGACCCGCGAGCAGCTCGATCCCGACATGGCGTTCGAGCTCGCCCGCGCCAACCGGCTCGACTGGATGAACACCCGGGCCGCGCTCGTGGACCAGTGGCGGCTTATCCAATACAACGCCGTCAAGTTGCTCGCGAACCTCGATCTCAAGCTGGAGGGGGACATCTCGACGACGGGCAACAACGCGGCCCGCTTCCGCGCCCCCACCGGCTCGCTCTCGGCGGGCGTGCAGTTCGACCCGCCGCTCACCCGATTGCAGGAACGCAACAGCTGGCGGCAGGCCATTCTCCAGTACCAGCAGCAGCGGCGCCGGCAGATCCGGTTCGAGGATCAGGTCAAGCTCAATCTTCGGCAGTTGCTCCGGCAGCTGGAGCTCGACCGCCTGAACCTGGAGAACCAGCGGCGGGCGGTCATCATCGCCATCCGCCGTGTCGATGAGACGAGGCTCACGCTCGGCCAGCCGGCGCCGCCTCCCCCCGCGCCCGCCGCCGACGGCGCGGGTGCCGCCCCGGCGGCCACCGACCGGCTCGGCCCCACGACGATCATCAACTACGTCACCGCGACGGACGCCCTGCGGAGCAGCCAGGATGCACTGACCAGCGTGTGGCTGCGGTACTACCAGACGCGGGCGGTGTTGGCGCGGGAACTGGGCGTGATGGAACTCGCCGACGACGGGCTCTGGATCGACAAGCCGCTGGGCCGCGCCGACACCACGACAGACGCGGACCTGGAACTCCCGCCGCCGGTGCCGCAGGAGTGGCTCGAACATCTCGAGGAGGTGAAGTCGCCGCCGCCGCTCGGCGCCGCCGCCGACGGGAAGCCCACCGCGGACAGAAAGCCCGCTGCCGAGCCGCTGCCGGCGCCGGCCGCAGACACGGTAGAATAGTCTGGTCCTCGCAACGCCTCCGAAAGCCCCCCATGGCAGATGCGATCGCGGAATCGAGCATGCAATCGCGCCCCGCCGCGGCCATCTCCGGGGCCGCCATCGCCGCGATCCTCGACGGCCCACCCGCGGCCGAACCCGCAGCGGGCCGGCGGATGCCCTGGCGGCTGCTCGCCATGCTCGCCGCGGCCGGCGGGCTGGCGGCGGCCGCGGCCGCGATCCTGGCCCGCTTCGAGGCCGGTGCCGCCCGGGACCCGTTTGCCAACCACCCCTCCCACACCGTCGCCCGGCAAGACCTGACGATCTCCGTCACCGAGAGCGCGACGCTGTCCAGCGACGAAAACATCGACATCCGCTGCGAGGTCAGGGGTGGCTCGACGATCCTCGAACTGGTGGCCGATGGCTCCCAGGTGAAGGCCGGTGACAGCCTCGCCGTGCTCGACTCGGCGAAGATTTCGGAAGATCTGACCGCCCAGAAAATCGCACTGGAGAAGGCGCGGGCCGCGCAGATCCAGGCCGAGAAGGACCATGCGGCGGCGGTCATCGCCGTCGAGGAGTATGCCGAGGGCACCTTCCGCAAGGAGCAGCACAAGTTGCGGTCCGACCTCACCGGGGCCCGGGAGCGGCTCCAGGCGAACCGCAACCTCGTCACCCACTTCGAGAAGATGTTTCGCAAGGGCTACATCACGCCGCAGGAGCTCGAGAAGCACAAGTCGGCGGCGGAACGGGCGCAGCTCGACGAAGACACGGCCACGATCGCCCTCGACGTGCTCGAGCGGTTCACGAAGCCGAAGATGATGACGGAACTGGAGAGCAAGCGGGATGCCAACGCCGCCAAGAAGGAAAGCGAGACGGCGGCGCTCGCGCTCGAGACGCTCAAGCTCGAGCGGCTGGAACAGCAGCTGGCGAAGTGCCGGATCACGGCCCCCAAGGACGGGGTCGTGATCTATCCGCCGACGTCACGCTGGGATCGCGAAGGCGGCATCAAGATTGGGGCCAAGGTCAACGAGGCCCAGACGATCCTACAGCTGCCCGACCTGAGCACCATGCGGGCCGACGTGGGCGTGCATGAATCCCGGGTGGAGAAGATCCGCCCGGGCATGCGGGCCCGGATCGACGTGCAGGGCAGCCAGTTCACGGGCAGCGTGACGAGAGTCGCCACCCGGCCCAACTCCACCGGATACATGGACACCGCCAAGCGGTATGAGGTCCGAGTCAAGATAGACGACAAGTCATCGCTGTTGCGGCCGGGCCTGACGGCCGAGGTGGAGATCGTGGTCGCCGCGCTCCAGGCTGTGATCGCCGTGCCCGTGGCGGCGGTCGCCGAGCAGCGGGGCAGCCATGTCTGTGCCGTGCAGAAGGCCGGGGGAGTCGAGCCGCGGACCGTGAAGCTGGGGGAGGCCAACGAGGCGTTTGTCGAGATCAGGTCGGGCCTCGAGCCCGGGGAGGTGGTGCTCCTCAATCCCCGGGCGGTGCTCGGCGACGCTCCGCCCGCGGGTGATGGCGAACCGAACAGCGCCCACGATGGCGACGGAGGGGCGAATCCGGGCCCACGGACACCGGCCGCCGCGAGGTCGTGAGCATCTGGCAGCAGTTACGGGCCGGGTTTCGCAGCCTGCTGCTGCACAAGCTCCGCTCGGCGCTGGCGGTGCTTGGGATTCTCATCGGCGTCACGGCCGTGATCTGGCTGGTGGCCATGGGCGAAGGGGTCGCCATCCAGGCCCAGCGGCAGATCGAGGCCCTCGGCGCCACGAGCATCATCGTGCGGAGCATCAAGCCGCCCTCCGATCCCGATCAGAACGCCAGTGATGGGTTCGGCATCGCCTACGGCCTGCTGCGGGCTGATTACGACCGCATCCGCACCAACGTGCCGGGACTGGTGCGGGCGGTGCCGCTGCGGCAGATCAGCCGGGAGGTGCGGTGCGGCGAGCGGGCACTCGACGGCGTCGTGATCGGCTGCACGCCCGATTACTTCGCGACCAACAAGCTTGCGATCGCCCGCGGCCGCGGTCTTTCCGACCACGACATCGACCGCCGCGACAACGTCGCCGTGCTGGCCCACGAGATGGCCGAGCGGCTGTTTCCCATCGACGACCCGCTCGGCGCGGCCGTGCTGGTGGGCAAGGAGTTCTACGTGGTGGTCGGCGTCGCCGCCCCGCGAACCGCCGCGGCGGCGATCGGCGGCAGCCTCGCGGCGCGGCAGTTCGACCGCGACATCTACCTGCCGCTCTCCACGTTCCGGGCCCGGATCGGAGATCGGATCGTCACGGAGCAGCAGGGCTCCACGACCGCCGAGACGGTGGAGCTCGACCAGATCACGGTCGTCCTCGCCGACCTGGCGCGGGTGCCGGCGACCGCCGACATGATTCGCGACCTGCTCAGGCGGTATCACAAGGTCGAGGACTACGCCGTGGTCGTGCCGCAGGAACTGCTCGAGCAGGCGAAGACGGTGCGGATGATGTTCAACGCTCTGCTCCTCGTGATCGCCGGCATCTCGCTGCTCGTGGGGGGCATCGGGATCATGAACATCATGCTCGCCACGGTCACCGAGCGGACGCGGGAGATCGGCATCCGGCGGGCCTTGGGGGCCACGCGGGGGGAGATCATCCGGCAGTTTCTCTGCGAGACGATCGTCCTCTCCGGCGCCGGCGGCCTGCTCGGGGTGGCGGCCGGGTTTCTCTGCCGTCCGGCGGTCGCGCTGGCGCTCCGGGGGGTGGAATCTTTTCTGCCGCGGCTCTGGGCCGCCATGCCGCCCGAGATCCGCGGCCTTGACCCGCCGCTCGTCCCCTGGTCGATCGCGGTGGCGTTTGCGATCTCGGTCGGCGTGGGAATCGTGTTCGGCCTCTATCCCGCCCGGCGGGCGGCCGCCCTGGACCCGATCGAGGCGCTGCGCCATGAGTGAGCCGGCCGGCGACGAACATACGGCGGACATCGTGGCCAGCATCCGCGACGTGTCGAAGCTCTACCGGCTCGGCGGGCAGGAGGTGCGGGCCCTCGACCGCGTGTCGTTCGATCTGCGGCGCGGTGACTTCGTGGCGATCATGGGGTCGTCGGGCTCCGGCAAGAGCACGCTCTTGAACGTCCTCGGCTGCCTGGACCGGCCCACCTCCGGAAGCTACGTCCTGGCCGGTCGGGATGTGGCGCGGCTCGACGATGCGGCGCTGTCCCGCGTCCGCGGCCGCTCGCTGGGCTTCGTCTTTCAGTCATACAACCTGATCCCGCAGCTCACCGTGGTGGAGAACATCGCGCTGCCACTGGCCTATCGGCCCCGGCAGCCGGGCGACCACGAACGCTGCCTGGCGCTGGCGAGGCTGGTGGGGCTGGCCGATCGGCTCGGCCACCGGCCGACGCAGCTTTCCGGCGGGCAGCAGCAGCGGGTGGCGATCGCACGGGCCCTGGTCAACAATCCCGCGGTCATTCTCGCCGACGAGCCGACGGGCAATCTCGACACGGCGACCAGCCACGAGATCATGGACATGCTCGCCGCCCTCAACCGCGCCGGCCGAACGATCGTGCTGGTGACCCACGAGCCGGACATCGCCGCCCGGGCCCGCCAGGTGGTGCGGCTGCGGGACGGGCGGATCGAGAGCGTGACTGAGAATCCCGCGGACCAAGGCCGGAGTTTTCTCCCTGCCGCAGACCGGCCTTGAAAAGGCCGTCCGCACCGTGGTGTGGATTCCCTGCACGCTCACCACGACCCCTCTTCAAGAGAGAGGGGGCGAGCCAGCGCCGCCTGCAGATGAAGCGGGGGCAGAGGCAGCCAACGCCGCACGGTGAGAGAGCAGGGGCAGGCGTCGTGCGTCAGCGCAGGGCGAGCGCTGCGCGGACCATGCCGACGGCGTGGACGCGGACGATCTGGATGCCCGCGTCGGCGAGACGGCAGGCGATGGCGGCCGTGCCGGCGTCGCGCTCGGCCACGGTGGCCGGCCGGCCGAGAGCCCGTTCGATCGCCTTGCCGATGAAGCCCTTGCGAGAGTGGCCCACGAGGATCGGCGCTCCCAGGTCGAGAAACCGGCCGGCGGCGGCGACGAGCGCGAGGTTGTGCTCGTGGGTCTTGCCGAAGCCGATGCCGGGGTCGAGGCAGATTCGCGCCAGCGGGATGCCGGCCGCCACCAGGGCGTCGCGGCGGCGGCGGAGGTAGTCGTGAATCTCGGCCACCACGTCGTCGTAGCGGGGGGCGACCTGCATCGTCTGCGGCGTACCCTGCATGTGCATGGCGCACACGCCGGCGGCGGCGTCGCGCACGACACGGAGCATGTCGGGATCGCCCTCCAGGCCGGTGACGTCGTTGACGATCTCCGCGCCCGCTTCGAGCGCGCGGGCCGCGACCACGGCCTTCGAGGTGTCGATCGACACCGGCACGCCGGCCTCGCAAGCCAGCCGGCGGACGACTTCGCCCACGCGGCGCCATTCCTCCTCGGCGGTGACGGGCTCGGAAAACGGCCGCGTGCTCTCGCCGCCGACGTCGAGGATGTCGGCCCCGTCGGCGACGAGCGCCAGCCCGTGGGCCACGGCCGCCTCCACGTCGTCGTGCCGGCCGCCGTCGGAGAAGCTGTCGGGCGTGACGTTGACGATCCCCATCACGAGCGGCCGCGCGAGCGTGCCGCCGAGGCACGGCAGTTCGAGCCGCCGCGTTCGCAGCTGCCAGTGGGTGGGAGGGGTGGTCGGCGTCATGGGGCAGTCATCGTAACGGGTGGGGAAGGCGAGGGGATCGGCGTGAGGATCGCGAGCGTGCCGGCGCCATCCCCCTCAGCCCTGGAGCGAGCCGGGGCGTACGTCATCCTTGCAAACGAGGGAGGCGAGTGGGTCGGCGTGAGGATCGCGAGCGTGCCGGCGCTTCGCCGCAGCGAGCGAACTCATGCCGCCCGCTCGCCGGCGGCCCGCACACGACCCGCCCCGGCGAGCGGCGCGCGTGCCCACCAGGGCCCACCAGGGCCTACCAGGGTTCTTCCATCAAGCCCACGATCTGCTGCGCCAGCTTCACGATCGCCTCCTGCTGTGTGCTGGCAACCGAGCGGCCGTACTCCGGCACCAACGCCGCCGCCTGGCCGACGTCCACCGTCGCCGCCGGGAGCGGCACCTCGCCCGAGGCGATCACGGCGCCGCCGCGGTCGGCCCAGGTGATCAGGGCCTGGTAGTTCATCTCCACCATCCGCGACTGGTCGGTCGGGCTCTCGACCACCATCCGCTTCGTGTCGGCGACCACCCGGCCGGTGAGCACGCTGTCGGCGCCGGCCGAGTCGCCCACCACCTTGAAGGGTGTCCGCTTCTCGATCTCCTTGCAGACGGCCTCCGTGAGCCGCTCGCCGATGTCGATGGCGGGCGTGGTGCGGAAGCTGTCGCACTGGAAGATCGGCACGTAGATCGTGCGGACGTTCGACGCGTAGAGCGTGTTGTTGCCGAAGCGATAGCCGGCGCAGCCCGCGCATGCGACGGCGGCCAGGAGCAGCCAGCAGCGGTTCCAGCGGGCGAACGCGGCCATCCGTGGGGCCTTCGAGGGTGTGGGGCGTCAGCGGACGGTCGGCGCGATGCCGGAGTTGTCCCCGCGGGCCATCTGTGCGTCGGCCTCCGCCATGGCGTCGAGCTCCGCCTCCTTCAGCGAGTCGGGGTTGAGAACCCGCGACAGCATCGGGAACGGATCGTCGGAGACGTCCGGCCGATCCTTGATGGCATCGAACTTCTGCCGGGCCTGCTGGGCGAGCATCGTCTTCGGGTAGTCGCGGGCGATGAGGGCGTAGTAGATCCGCGCCGAGGTGTAGTGCCGGCCCTTGGCGTAGAACTCGGCCCGGTTCCAGTGCCGCTGCGCCTGCTGGGCCGCGATCTCGGCCCGCGACCGCTGCACCCGCTCCTGGTCCTCCGGCTTGAGCTGGTCGGGAAACTGCACCAGCAGCTGGTCCGCGAGGATCTCGGCCTCGCCGAGGATGCCGCCCTCGTAGGCCGGCCCCTGGTAGGAGCGGAGCTTCGCCTGCAGGCCGAGGAGGTGGGCCTGGAGGAGGAACTCGCTGTCGGGATATTCGCTTCGCAGCAGACCGTAGAAGTAGTCGGCGTCGAGCCACTGGCGGTCGAGGAAGTGGGCGTTGGCCTGGGCCATCACGCTGTCGTCGGCGAGCGGGCCGCGGGGGTCGTTGATCCGCACGTGATCGTAGGCCTTCAAGGCCCGGCCGCGGGTGTCGAAGATCGGCCGGCTGCGGTCGAAGACGTTGGGCGCGATCGTCCAGTAATGGTGCTTCTCGTCGAGGGCGATCCAATACTGGGCGATCACGAACTGCCGCTGGGCGATGCGGTCGAGGTACTTCGTGTTGGCGTACTTCTTGACGAGCTCGTCGTACTGGTCCTCGGCCTTGGGGTATTGGTCGGTGAAGAACCAGCACTCGGCGAGCTGCCACATGGCGTCTTCCTCGATCGCCGAGTCGGGCCAGCGATCGATCGCCTGCTTGTACTTGGGGATCGCCTCGCGGTACTTGCCCTCCCGATACAGCGCGTCGGCCGCGGCGAGCGCCTGGCGGGCGACCGGCTCGTTCGGGCCCCGGCCGACCATCTTCTTCCAGCGGCGCTTGATGTTGTCGCCCTTGAAGTAGTCCCAGCCGGCGTCGCGGACCGACGGCGCGAACTCGGAGGAGATCACCTCGGAGTCGGCGTCTTCGCCGAGCTGGCCGTCGATGCGATCCGCCGACTCGGCGGGCTTCTGCCACGGCCAGGTGGGGGTCTTCATGGTGGCGCAGCCGGCCATGGCCAGCGCGCAGGCGGCCACTGCGGCCTGCCAGAAGCGGGCCGTACGCGGAGGCGAAGCGTGGCAGGGGTGGGTCATTCGGTGCGGGCCCGGCGGGGCGCCATCCGGAGTTGAAGGAGGCGGGCGACCCGGGGCGGGCGGCCGAGCAGGTGCGCGAGGTAGGTCGTCATGATGGCCCTCAATTCCCCCTCCACGGCCGCCGGCAGCACGACGTCGCGCCAGCCGCCGGGCCGTGCGGCGAGCAGGCGGAGGGCCGCCAGTCCGTCGGGCGAGACGGAGACCACGGCCCGCTTGCCGGCCCGGCAGCGGCCGCACAGGCAGCCCCCGTCGAGCATGCCGAACGGCGTGCGGCCCGTGCCCGCGAGCGGCACCTGGCATTCGGCGCACGCGGCGAGCGCGGGGGCGTGGCCGGTGAGCCGCAGGAAGGCGAGCTCCGCGGACACGAGCAGGGCGGGAATGCGTTCGGCAGGCTCATCGAGTCCCGATAGCTCCCGCAGGGTGGCATGGGCGTGGTCGAACAGTTCCGGCTGGGGATCGGCGTCGGCCGTGAGCGCCTCGAGCAGTTCGGCGACATGCATGCCGCCGAGAAACGCCCTGTAGCTGCCGCCGACCCGAAACCGGTTCTCCAGGAAAGCCTCGGTGAGCAGGTCGAGCCCGCCCGAGGTTTTGCGGAGGACCAGTACCTGACAGGTCGAAAGCAGGTCAAGGCCGCCATCGAAGCTGCTTTTCGGCCGCCACGCTCCCTTTGCCAGAGCCCGCACCTTGCCGAGCTCCCGGCAAAACAGGCTGACCACGCTGCTTGTCTCGCCGAACGGAATCGTGCGGATCACGATCGCCCGCGACTTTTCAGCGGTCATGGCGCCGCGCGTCTCCGAGCCGATCGATCCGCACCAGGTCGATCCGCCGGCGGGTGGCGGCGAGCACTTCCAGCCGCGCGTCGTGCGACTCGAGCGTCTCGCCGACCTCGGGGATGCGGCCGAACTGGTGGAACACGAAGCCGCCGATGGTGTCGAAATCCGCTTCTTCCGGCAGGTGCAGCCGCAGCCGTTCGTTGACCGCGGCCACCCGCACGGCCGCGACCACCTCGCAGGCGTCGGCGGACAGCATCCGCATCCCGTCGGCGAAGGCTTCGTCGTGCTCGTCGGCGATCTCGCCGACGATCTCCTCGAGCGCGTCCTCGATCGTCACCAGGCCGCTGACGCCGCCGAACTCGTCGGTGACGACGGCCAGATGGGTCTTGCCCCGCTGGAACTCGCGGAGCAGCTTCTGCACGCTCATCGACTCCGGCACGAACCACGGCGGCCGCAGCAGAGGGCGGATGGCGGGCGCGGCCGTCGCGGCGGCGCCGGCGGTCAGTCGCGAGAGCACGTCGCGGATGTGCAGCACGCCGACGACGTCGTCGGGGGAGCGGTCCCAGACCGGGAGCCGCGTGTGGCCGCTTTCGGCCGCGAGGCGGATCGCCTCATCCCAGGGCGTCGCGGCGGCGATCGACACGATCTGCGTCCGCGGCGTCATGATCGCGGCCACGCGGACGGCGTCGAGGGCGATGATCCCCTGGATCATGTCGCGGGCGGTGCCGGCCAGACTGCCCTCGCGATGGGCCTCGTCGACGACCAGCTTCAGCTCCTCGTGGGGCCGCTCCTCCTCGTCAGTCGGGCTGGGCCGGACGGTGCCGCGGCCGAGCACGACGGCCGCTTTCCCGAGGTGGTGCACGACGGGGCCGATGAGGCCGACGATCGGCCGCCAGACCGTCCAGGTCGCGACCACGATCCACGGCCCCGCGAACCGGGCCAGCAGCGCGGGCACGACGACCAGGAGCAGCCAGGCGAGCCCGATCCAGCCCGCCAGCGCCGAGGCCTCGACGGCCAGCGAGCGGCCTTCCGCGACGAGGCCGCCGAAGGCCAGCAGCGTGGCGCCGACGGCCGAACAGACGACGACCGTGGCGGCGATGAAGGCGATCGTCTCGCTCGCCGCGACGATCTCCTCGTAGCGCTCGGGCCGGCCGCGGCGGCGGCACAGGTCTTGGATCAACTGCCGGCGGGCGCCGCGGACCGCCCGGGCCTGGATGGCCGCCAGGCTGGCCACCAGCAGGAGCGCCAGCGCCGCCTCCAGGCCGAGGGGGGCGGGCATTATCGCCGGCTCCCGGTGGGCGGCGGGGTCGGCAGGCCGGCGGCCCGCATCAGCACCCGCTCGCGGGCCCGCATCGCGCGGCGGTCGGCGGGATCGTGGTCGTCGTAACCGGCCAGATGCAGGATCCCGTGGACGACGTAATAGGCGAGCTCGTGGCGGGGCTGCCAGCCGAGCTCGCGGGCCGTGCGGCGGGCCGTCTCGGCGCTGACGGCGATGTCGCCGTGCATGATGCCGGGGCGGGCGTCGTCGGACATGTCGAAGGTGATCACGTCGGTGGGGCCGGAGATGTCCAGCCACTGTTCGTGGAGCCGGGCGATGCCCCGGTCGTCGAGCACGAGCACGCAGATCTCGGCGGCCTCGACTCCCTGCCGCGCGAGCGCCCGGCGGGCGACCGTGGCCAGCCAGCGGCTCCCGACCCGCAGCAGCCGCTGCCGGTCGACGACGTCGATCGCGAGGCCGGGCGGTGTGTCGGGCGGCGACACCCGCTTTCGCGATGAGGGGCGCGGCGTCATCACGCCGTCCTCTGGTCAGGATACTTCACACGGCCGTGATAGACGGCGGTCAGGCTCTTGACGAGGCTCTGCTCGATCACGTCGAGCTCCTCGAGCGTCAGGCCGCACTCGTCGAACTGCCCGTCGAGGAGCCGCTTCATCGCCAGGTCGTGCACGAGGCTCGCGATCCGGGCGGGCGTGGGCTCGGTGAGCGTGCGGCTGGCGCTCTCCACCGCGTCGGTGAGCATGAGGACGGCCGACTCCCGCGTGCTCGGCTTCGGGCCGGGATAGCGGTAGGTCTGCTCGTCCACCTCCGCGGCGTGCGGGTCGGTCTGCGACCGCTCCGTGGCCCGGCGATAGAAGTACTCGACGAGCGTCGTGCCGTGGTGCTCGGCGATCAGGTCGATGATCGGCTGCGGGAGGCCGTATTGGCGGGCGAGCTCCACACCCTCCTTGACGTGGGCCACGATGATCAGCGTGCTCATCGCCGGCACCAGCGACTCGTGCCGGTTCTCCTGCCCCTGGTTCTCCACGAAGTACGACGGCTTGAGCATCTTGCCGACGTCGTGGAAGTAGGCGCCGACGCGGACCAGCAGGCCGCGGGCGCCGATCGCCTCCGCCGCCGCCTCGCCGAGGCTGGCGACGTTGATCGAGTGGTTGTAGGTGCCGGGCGCGCGGCGGACCAACTCCTGGAGCAGCGGATGGGCCACGTCGCCCACCTCGAGGAGGCTGAGGTCGGTGAGCACGCCGAACCAGCGCTCGATGAAGGGCAGCAGGCCGGTCATGAGGAAGCCCGCCAGCACCGTCCACCCGCCGGTGCGGCCGGCCTCGGCGAGCAGCTGCATGTCGAGCGTGCCGCCGTCGAGCACGAGCGACCGGCCGGCGAGCAGGTTGGCGCCCAGGCAGGTGAGGACCGCCACACCGCCCGCCCACAGGCCCACGTAAATCAGCTTGCTGCGGCTGCGGAGCCGGCCCAGCCAGAACACCGTCGCGGCGGCCGACGCGGTGAGCGTGATGTAGTCGGCGAGGCCCTGCCCCAGCGCGATGATCACCACCAGGGCGACCTCCGCCGCCAGCAGGAGGGCGAGATCCTCGTCGTAGGCGATGGCGACGGTCATCGCGAACAGCAGGAGCGGCACCACCTCGGTCTGCCAGGCCTCGCCCGCCACGAGCGTGCACAGCGTGACGGTGGCCACCGCGAGGGCCAGCAGCGTGGCCACGTGGCCGAAGTCGGCGAGCACGGCGCGGTGATGGAGGTGGATGTAGAAGCCGGCCAGGGCGAACATCGCCAGGAACAGGCCCAGCATCGCGAGCGACCGGGCCGCGGACTGGCGGACGTCCTGAAGACGGAGAAACTCCTCGTGCTCGCGGCCGAGGAGGACGAGGCTGTCGGAGGTGAGCGGCCGGCCGGCCTCGGCCAGCAGGTCGTCGGCCGCATAGCGGACGAACTGCTGCGGCGTCTTCTCTACCGCCGCCCGCTTGGCCCGGTCGGTCGACTCGCGGTCGATCTCGAGCGACCCGGCGAGCCGCGGCTCGATCCAGGCGAAGAGGCGATCCGCGAACGGCCCCTCGCCGAGCTCCTCCTCGACGCGGTCCTTGAGCCGCAGCTTGGCCTCGCGGAGCTGGACGTCGAACACCTGCACCCGGGCCATGTCGGTCGGGTTGCCGAGCGGATGGACGTCGATCTCGGTCTGGCTGCCTTCGTCGAGACCGTGCTGGATCTTTTCGAGCACGCCCTTGCGCTCCACCTCGGCGAAGGCGTGGTCGATCGCCTTCTCGACCGCCGTCAGCTTCTCCTTGGTGTCGATGCGGGCCCGGAACCGCTGGAAGGCCTGCTCGGCCTCCGTGATCAGCTTGCGGCGGGCCGTGGCGGCCGGGTCCTCGCGGCGCTGCGTCGCATCCGCGGCGGCGTCGGCGGCCGCGGCCTTGTCTTCGGGGGGCTCGGGAGCGACGGGCGGCTCCGCCGGCGCCGCGGCCGGGGCGGGGGGCGGCAGCGCATCGAGGGCCGGGCCGGCATCGGGTGCGAACTCCAGCCAGGCCTTGCGCGACACGGTGGCGAGGGTGTCGGCGGCGGCGATCTCCGCCACGCGGGTCTTGAGCCCGTCGCGGAGCCGCACGAGCGGGGCCTTGTCCTGCGCGTAGACCACCGGCACCAGGGCCGCGGCCCGATCCTGCGCGGTCCGCGTCCGCACCGGGTCGGGCTTCTCGAACGGCACTCGGGCGACGATCCCGCGGGGCGGCACCATGCCCGTCCGGAAGGGAAACGGTTCCGCCCAGCCGCCGACCACGACGAGCAGCACCAGTGCCGCCGCCAGGCACACACCGAGACGGACGAGCACGTCGGCCCGCGACACCCGCTCCCAGAGCAGGCCAAAGAAGCCGTGCGGGGCGTCGATCTGCGATCCACGCCTGCCGCGGCGACGGTAGTTGGTGGCGGAGGAGGGCATGGGTCAGCGGTCGTAGGCCTCGACGATCCGTTGCACGAGGGCGTGCCGCACGATGTCGGCGCCGCCGAGGGCCACGTGGCCGCAGCCCGGTACGTCGCGGAGCCGCCGCATGGCGTCGACGAGGCCGCTGGTGCGGTCGGCAGGCAGATCGATCTGCGTGGTGTCGCCCGAGATCACCATCTTCGACCCGTGCCCCAGCCGGGTGAGGAACATTTTCATCTGGGAGACGGTCGTGTTCTGGGCCTCGTCGAGGATGATGAACGCGTTGTTGAGCGTGCGGCCGCGCATGTAGGCCAACGGGATCATCTCCACGATGTCCTGCTCGGTGAGCCGCTTGAGCAGGTCGTAGTCCATCATCTCCCGCATCGCGTCCATCAGCGGCCGCAGATAGGGGTTGATCTTGGCCTGCAGGTCTCCGGGCAGATAGCCGAGGCTTTCGCCCGCCTCCACGGCGGGCCGCACGAGAACGATCTTCCGCACCTGCTCGGCCCGCAGCGCCGACACGGCCATCGCCACGGCGAGAAACGTCTTGCCGCTGCCGGCGGGCCCGGTGCAGAGGACGACGTCGTGGTCGCGGATCGCCTGGACGTAGGCCGCCTGCCCGGCCGACTTCGGCACGAACTGCTTGCCGGGCCGCTGGACCTCGATCGGGTCGTGGCGGACGGGAGGCTGCTCACCGGTGGCCACGGCGAGCAGCCGCGCCACCTGGTCGGGCTCCACGGCACCCTGGTCGCGTGCGATCCGGTCGAGCTCCTCGAAGATCTCGGCCGCGCGGAGAACGGCCGGCTCCGGGCCCTCGATCTGGATCGAATCATCGCGGGCCGAGACGCCGACCCCGAGCGCCGCACGGATCCGGCGCAGGTGCTGGTCGCGCGGGCCGAAGATGGCGACGAGCCGTTTCGAATCAACGACCGCGATGGAGGTGCGGGACATCAAAGCCCGTCGGCCGCTGGTGCCGCCGACGGTCTCGGGGGAACGAAACCTCTACCCACCACTATACAACACCCACCGGCCGCCCCCCGAAACAGGGAAAACAGGCAGAAAACGGCCCGCCTTCCCCGGCATCGGGCGTGACAAGGATTCCAGAAGCCCCCGGCGGGAGCCGGGGGATGACGGATTGCCTGAAGGATTGGGGAGGAACGCGGGAAGCGATCCACACGACCACGGAGTGGACCGCGTCACCCCCGGGCTTCCGCCCGGGGCTTCCGGGGAGGAACGCACGAGGATCACGTGCGAGCCGAATCAAACGTGCGGGGAGGCGGCGTGGATCGGCGTGAGGATGGCGAGCGTGGCGGTCCTTCGCCAGCGAGACAACTCATGCCGTCCACGCCGCCGGTGCGTCACTAAACAAGGCCGGTGCGTCGCAAGGGCGGGGCCGCGGCTACCCCAGCACCCACAGGAACCATGCCACCGGCGCCGCGACGAGCAGCGAGTCGATGAGGTCGAGCACGCCGCCCAGGCCGCCGAGCGAGCGGCCCGAATCCTTGGCGCCGAGCTCCCGCTTCACGAGCGACTCGGCCAGGTCGCCCACCATGCCGGCGGCGCCGACGCAGGCGCCAAACACGAGCCAGCCACCCCAGGGTCGCCCGCCGGTGGTCCACGGCAGCCGCTCCAATAAGACCCACGCCGCGGCGCAGGAGGCGACCAGGGATGCGGCGGCGCCCTCCCACGTCTTGCCGGGGCTCAAGAGCGGGGCCATGCGGTGGCGGCCCGCGATGGAGCCCACGAGATACGCGGCGATGTCGCCCGCCTTGACCACCGCCACGAGGCTCAGGAGCGGCAACAGGCCGAGCGGCTCGGGAATGCCGGTCGCGGTGTTCGGCCGGCACAGCAGCCGCAGCGCGACCAGGAACGCCAGCGGCAGGCCGAGCCCGACGGCCGCGGACAGCCCGGCGACGATCCGCGGGAGCGCGGCTGCGCCCGGGCGATAGTGGGCGATGCCGACGATGAAAAATGCAACGCACACGGCCATGCAGGCGGCGCCGACCCAGCCCAGCGCCGCCAGCGGCGGAGCCGGGGTCGCCGCCCCGAGCGCCGCGGCGGCGACGATCCCGCAGGTGCCGCCGACGACGAGCCGATCGTCGAGCGGCCGACCCGCGGCGGCGGCCAGGGCGGCCAGCTCGGCCGCGGCCAGGGCCGCCAGGGCGAACGCGATCGGCAACAGCCACCAGGCGGGCCGCGCCCCCCAGACCGCCGTCGCATCGGCCCAGGCGAGGGACGCGAAGGTGGCCACCACCGCGGTTGCGACGGCGGCCCGCCCGCCGAACGCGCCGCGGGCCGCATGCCGGGCGTTCGCGAGCGGGTCGTCGCGGTCGGGTGGCGAGCTCCCGTTCACGAGCATGGCAGACCCCCGAACCGTCGGTCGCGCCGCGCGAAGGCGGCGATCGCCTCGTCGAGGTCGGCCTCCGCGAAATCGGGCCAGGCGACGTCCGTCACCCAGAGCTCCGCGTAGCTGATCTGCCAGAGCAGGAAGTTGCTGACCCGCATCTCGCCCGCGGTCCGCACGAGCAGGTCCGGGTCGGGCATGCCCGCGGTGTCGAGAGAAGCCGCGAACGTCTCCTCGTCGATGGCCGCCGGGTCGAGCCGGCCGGCCCGGGCCTCCTCCGCGAGCCGGCGGGCGGCGGCGGCGATCTCGCCCCGGGCGCCGTAGTTGATCGCCAGGCAGAGCCGCATGCCGTCGTTGGCCGCGCACATCGAGACGGTGCGGTCGAG
The DNA here is from genome assembly GCA_044344765.1 of Pirellulales bacterium. Taxonomy (GTDB): domain Bacteria; phylum Planctomycetota; class Planctomycetia; order Pirellulales; family UBA1268; genus QWPN01. The sequence goes on from JBIJCJ010000006.1 coordinate 32,759, forward strand.
CTCGGCCAGCGTCGTGTCGGGCAGGCCTTCCCGCCGGCCGATCATCGCCAGCCGGATCCGTTCGCGCATCAGCAGGCCGCGTTCCTCGATCATGTATTGCTCGAGGAGGTGCATGAGGAACTGCAGCTCGGCCTCGGGCCGCCGCCAGTTCTCGCTCGACAGGCAGTAGAGCGTGAGCTGCTCGATGCCCCGGCGGGCGCAGTGCTCGGTGATCCGCCGGACGGAGGTCACGCCGCGGCGATGCCCCTCGATCCGCGGCAGGCCCCGCTGCTGCGCCCACCGGCCGTTGCCGTCCATGATGATGGCGACGTGGCGGGGCAGACCGGCGTCGCGGCCGGCGGCACCGGCCTGCGCGGTCAGGTCGTGGCCGGCACGCGGGACTTGGGCTTGTGACATGAGGCGGAGCCGTGGCGGTCGATGAAGATCGTCTGATCGCGGTCGGGCCCCACCGACACGATCGACACGGGCCGGCCGAGCAGCTCGCCGATCCGGTCGAGGTAGCGGCGGGCGTTGGGCGGCAGCCCGCCATGCTCGCGGACGGCCGTCAGTTCCTCGGGCCAGCCGGGCAGCGTCTCGTAGACCGGCACGGCCCGCTTCAGGTCGTCCACGTGGCTGGGGAACTGCGTCACGCGGCGGCCGTCGATCTCGTAGGCGGTGCAGATGCGGAGCTCGTCGAAGCCCCCGAGGACGTCGAGGAGCATCACGGCGAGTTCGTCCACGCCCGAAAGGCGGGCCGTGTAGCGGGTGGCGACGGCGTCGAACCAGCCGCAGCGCCGCGGCCGACGGGTGACGGTGCCGTATTCGTTGCCGCGGTCGCGGAGCCGCTGCCCGATGGCGTTGTCCTGCTCGGTGGGCAGCGGGCCGCCGCCGACGCGGGTCGAGTAGGCCTTCACCACGCCGATGACGCGGTCGATCCACCGCCCCGGCACTCCCGATCCGCTCGGCACGCCGAGGCCGGAGGAGTTGCTGCTCGTGACGTAGGGGAAGGTGCCGTGGTCGATGTCGAGCATCGCCCCCTGGGCGCCTTCGAAGAGCATCCGCCTGCCCTCCTCGACGGCGTCGAGGAGGAAGGCGGTCGTGTCGGTGACGAAGGGCCGCAGCCGCTCCGCGTGGGCCGCGTAGCGGGCGTGGATGTCCGCGGCGTCGAGCGGCTCGGGGCCGCCGTCGGGCGTCTGCCAGGCCGCCAGCATCCGGTTCTTGAGGCCGCAGATGTGGTCCACCTTGGCGCGGAAGTCGTCGCGGTAGAGGTCGCCGAGGCGAATCGCCAGGGCGCGGCCGACCTTGTCGCGATAGCAGGGGCCGATGCCGCGGCCGGTGGTGCCGATCGCCTCGCCGCCGGCCACGCTCGAATTGAGGAGGCGATCCTCGGCGACGTGCCAGGGGAAGACGACGTGGGCCCGGTCGCTGATCCGCAACTTCCCGGCCACGGTGACGCCGCGCGACTCGAGGCCGTCGATCTCGCCGATCACGCTGGCCGGGTCGAGCACGACGCCGCCGGTCACCACGCAGGCCACGCCGTCACGAAGGATGCCGCTGGGGATCAGCGACAGCTTCCAGGTCTGGCCGCCGGAGACGACGGTGTGCCCGGCATTCGAGCCGCCCGCATAGCGGACGACGATTTCGTTGTCTTCCGTGAGGATGTCGACGAGCTTGCCCTTGGCTTCGTCGCCCCACTGCAGACCGATGACACAGGTGCCCGGCACGGTTTGGAGATCCTCACGCTCGGAAAGTCGGCGGAGGCGTTCACGGGACCTCCCCACAGAGTCTAAAACCGAGCAAAACGCGGTCAAGCCATGGATTTCGGCGCCGCGGGAGGCGACGATGGGGAGTTCCCATGAAACGCCACGACGGCCCCGTCCACCATGTCACCGCCGCCGACCGCGGGCAGACGCTCGCGGCGTTCCTCCGCGCGCGGCTCGGCGGGGCGAGCTGGTCGCGGGTGCAGAAACTCGTGCGGTCGCGGCACGTGCTGATCCACGGCAACGTCTGCACCGACGCCGCCCGCCGACTCAAGGAGGGGGAGGTGGTGAAGGTGCTGGAGGTGGCCGCCGCGCCGCCGCCGCAGGCCGACGACGTGCGGGTCGTGTATGTGGACGACGACGTCGTGGTGGTGGACAAGCCGACCGGCCTGACGACGACGCGGCACCACGAGGAGCTCTCCTGGCCGGCCCGCCGCCGGCAGATGCAGCCGACCCTCGAGGAGCTCGTGCCCGACGCGATCGCCCGGCACCTGGCCCGGGCCGGAAGCCGGCCGCGCACCGGCGGCAAGGCTGTCCGCCGGCGGGTGCCGCCGGTCCGCGCGGTGCACCGCATCGACCGTGAGACCAGCGGGCTGGTCGTCTTCGCCCGCAACGTGCCCGCCGGCCGGATCCTCGCCGAGCAGTTCCGGCTCCACACCACGCATCGCCGCTACCTCGCGCTCGTTGTGGGCCGCATGGGGACGGGCACGATCCGCTCGCATCTGCTCCGCGACCGCGGCGACGGCCGGCGCGGCTCGGGCGACGGCGACGATGGCAAGCTCGCGGTCACGCACGTGGCGCCCGTGGAGCACTTCGGCGACGCCTACACGCTGATGGAGTGCCGGCTGGAGACGGGCCGCACGCATCAGATCCGGATCCACATGACCGAGAGCGGCCACATGCTCTGCGGCGAGCGGGTCTACACGCAGAGCCGCGGCGGCCCGATGACCGACGACTCGCGGGCCCCGCGGGTGATGCTGCACGCGGCGGAGCTCGGCTTCGTGCACCCGGTGACGGGCGCGGAGCTGCGGTTCTCGAGCCCGCTGCCGGCCGACATGCAGAGGGTGCTGACGGCGCTCCGCAAGGCGCACCGCAGCGTGCCGTAGCGCACCGGAGCCGCTACGGCAGCGTGACCGCCTCGCCGCCGGCCCGCGTGGCGGCGGCCTTCCACACGGCCGGATCGACGCCGTCCTCGACGAACCGCACGGCGCCATCGGCCAGGGCCACGTTCACGCCGCCGGGATGCCGGCTCCGCGCCGCCCGCCAGCCGTAACCGGCGTACATCCGAGCCAGGTCGGCGCTGCTCATCTGGGCCGCCAGGCAGTCGAGCGCCGGATCGTTTGGGCGGCGGGCGTGGTTGTAGAGCGTGGTGCGGTACTCGCCGTTGGCCCAGGAGAAGCCACGCAGGTCGGTGAAGTTGTAATAGAAGGGACGATTACAGGCGGCGTCGATCAGCGGCGCCGTGAACACGAACCCGTAGCCGGTGGCGGCCGTGATGCCGGCGGGAGTCGTGACCGCGACCGGCCCGTCGCCGAGCAGGCTCTCCGAGAACGCGACCGTCTTCGACAGACCGTCGGTGATGTCCTTGGGCCTGACGCGGGAGTTGATGAAGAACAGGCCGTCGGTGTCGAAGGGAGTGCCACCGCCGGCGCCGCTGCCGGCACTGCCGCCGTAGTTGGTCGGTCCAAAGAGACTCGATACGGCCGTCATCCGGTCGCTGGGGCAGAGGAAAAGCGGCACCTTCACGCCGACGATCGGCTTGTTCTGCGGCGCGATCGCATCCGGCGTGAGGCCGATATACAGCGGCACCGTGAGATCGAGCCCACGAAGGAGCTGCTCCTCCTCGTAGAAAGGGGACAGATGGGCGAGGAGCGACCAGCGGAAGAACTGGTGGGGAAAGTCTGGCCGTTCGTTCCACTGCCGCGATTCCGCGCCGATCGGGTACCGGCCGCGGGCCGACTCGTGACTCGCTGCCGCCAGCGCGAGCTGCCGCAGGTTGTTGGCGCACTGGGAGCGGCGGGCCGCCTCCCGGGCAGCCTGCACGGCCGGCAGAAGGACCCCGACGAGCGTGGCGACGATTGCGACGACGACGAGCAGCTCGACGAGCGTGACGCCGCGACGAGGCATGTTCATGCGGGCAGCCGGCTGCGGCGGCGAAGGCGGGCGACCGCCGCGATGCCGCCAGCGACAGCCAATGCGATGGTCGAGGGTTCGGGCACCGGGGCCACGGTGATGCCGCCGATCTGGCCGAGGCCGGAGGCGTAGGTGTCGAGCAGTGTGCCATCGGTGCCGAAGCGGTAGATGGCCCCGGAGCCCGACGGGCTGCCGGCGAGCAGGCTGCCATCGGCGAGGAGGGCAAGTGCCCCGACGGAGAAGGCGGAGCCCGCATTGGCGAAGGGCTGAGTGAAGTCGGTGCCGAGGTTCGTTTGCAGGACGGTGCCGGCCATGATGCTCGCGGTGTAGAGCGTGGAGCCAGAGATCACGAGGCCGGTCGGGCCCAACAGGCCGCTCGAGCCGCTGGCGATCACCTCGCCGACGTACGCTCCGGCGGCGTCGAACCGCTTCACGGGGCCGGTCGCGACCCCGCTGAGGAAGTTGTAGTTCTGATCGCTCACGTAGAGCGAGCCATCGGCGGCGAGCGCCAGCCCCGGGCTGCTGGCGAGGCTTCCGCCGGAGGTGTAGTCGCCGACGGAGATGACGCCGCCGGTGGCGTTGCTCACCTTCAAGATTGCGCCGGTGTTGCTGAAGAAGGGATTGCGGCCCACGAGCAGGTCGTTGCCCTTGAATGCCAGGCTTCCCGGAAAGACGCTAAAGTCATCGAAAGCGACGACGGTGGAGAGTGTGGAGGTCGCCAGATTGAACTTCGCGATCCGCGGGGCGACGGTGGCCGTGTCGCCGCACTCGCCGATGTAGAGGTTGCCATCGGGTCCGAACGCCAGTGCGGAGGGCTGGGTGAGCGATCCCGAGCCGGAGAGCACGGTCTTGGTGCCGGCCGGGTTGGCGGAGTCATAGCTGATTATCTCGCCGGTGGTGAAGCTGGTGACGTAGACGGTTTCGGCACGGGCGGGTCGGTGGATCGCGACGAAGAGCGCGGCCAGGACGCCGCAAAAGGCGAGGATGGAACGGGGCAGGGCGAAGCAGGGTTGCATGTGTGACTCCTGGAACGGGCCGTGACCGAATGCGGTCGCGAGCCTATGAACACGCGGGCTGGTGAACGTGAGAGCCGCGATGCGACAGCCCCTGCGGGCCGGTGCGGCGACGAAGAAAACCGGCATCCAAGCGGACGACGGTCAGCAGTTCACGAGCAGTTCCAGAAGACGGTGATACTCACCTGACCGACGAAGTATACGGCGGTCAAAAAACCGCCGCAACCTCGCCAAATCGCCGCGAAATTGCCCGACTAGGATTCGAACCTAGACAAAGGGAACCAAAATCCCTTGTGCTACCGTTACACCATCGGGCAGGAGCGCAAGAGCATACCGCGCGGGCAGGCGAGGCTGAATCGGCTCACGGGCCACCGCCGCCCGGCGGCGGCAGCTCGCCCCCCGGCTTGGCGAGCTTGTTGGTCACGGCGAAGGAGAGCTGCTCCAGCTCGATCGCCAGATCGACGCCCACGTTCTGCACGTGCGGCGGGAGGGTGAGCGTCACCGGCGCGAAGTTGACGATCCCCTCGATGCCGGCGGCCACCAGGCCGTCGGCGGCTTCCTGGGCCCGCGCGGCCGGCACCACGATCATGCCGAGGCGGATGTGCCTGGCCCGCACGGTGGCGGCCAGTTCGGCGAGCGGCTGGATCGTGATGCCCTGGATCGTCTGGCCGACCTTGGCCGGGTCGGCGTCGAAGGCGGCCACGATCGAGAAGTTCTGCCGGCCGAAGCCGCGGTAGCCGAGCAGGGCCTGGCCCAGGTTGCCGGCGCCCACCATCGCCACGGGCCAGGGATGGTTCGTGCCCAGGATGTCACGCATGGCGCGGATCAGTTCGTCGCAGCGGTAGCCCACCCCGGGGTAGCCGAACTGGCCGAAGAAGCCGAGGTCCTTGCGGACCTGGGCGTCGCTGAAGCCGAGGAGCGTGCCGAGCTGGCCCGACGAGATCGTCTGCTGGCCGGAGGCCTCGAGCCGCTGGAGCTCGCGGAGGTAGAGGCTGATCCGACTGACCACGACCTTCGGCACGGTCGAGTCGGACGGCACGTCGCCCGGTTGTGCGGCCTGCGTTCGGAATTCGGTCATGGGAAAGCCTGCCGAAAAACCTGCCCCGGTGGGGTGTGACTCTACCGGTCCTGCCGCCGGAGGCCAACAGAACAGCCGGCCCGGGTCGGACAGTGACGTTTGTAACGCGCCTGGCAGGCTGGAAAAAGCCGGCGGATCGCGGGGAGTGGTCAACCTGGGGCGAGTTTGTGGTCGATGTTTTGGATGGTGCGGAAGTGGGCGACCACGCTCCGCGCCGGCGTGTTGTTCCCGGTTTCCATCCCAGTTTTCAGGAGCCCTCCTCGACAGAGGCGGCAGACATGAAGAGTCCATGGCTTGGCTGTCTGCTGGCACTGGCCTGCATCGCGACGTCGGTCCCAAAGGCCGACGCGGCGTATTGCGGGCTCGCCAGCTACAAGCACGGCGCGGCGAAGATGACCACGGTCAGCTTCGCCCGTGCCCGTGCGGGGTGTGCGAGTTGTGAATCGTCCGACGAACCGAGTTGTGCGGCGCGGCCCTCGTGCTGCGGCACACGGCTGGTCAAGGACGTCGTCTACGAGCAGAAGCAGTACACCTGCTACAAGACGATCTGCGAGAAGGTCGTCGAGCAGAAGGAGATCGACTGCGTCCGCTACGAGACGGAGAAGTCGTTCAAGGAGGTCGAGTACACCGTCTGCAAGCCGGTGTGGGAGAACCGTTCGCGAACCATCAACTACACGGTCTGCAAGCCGGTGTGGGAGACGGTTGTCAAGGAGATCCCCTACACGGTGATGAAGCCCGTGTACGAGACCAAGACCCGCGAGATCCGCACCACCGTCTGCAAGCCGGTGTGGGAGACCTGCACGAAGGAGATCCCGTACACGGTCTGCAAGCCGGTGTACGAGACCCGCGAGCAGTGCTACACGGTGATGAAGCCGGTGTACGAGACGCGGACCCGCGAGATCCGGCACACGGTCTGCAAGCCCGTGTACGAGACGGTGACCAAGGAAATCCCCTACACCGTCTGCAAGCCGGTGTACGAGACCCGCGAGCAGTGCTACACGGTGATGAAGCCGGTGTACGAGACCTGCACGAAGGAGATCCCGT
>JBIJCJ010000277.1:0-3573 GCA_044344765.1 Pirellulales bacterium
GAGCCTGGCGCAACTCGCCGAGATGAAGCTCGTCCGCGTGGCGGACGGGGCCCAGCTCTGGCGGGTGACGGCCCGCACCTCCGCGCTCGCCGGCCTCGACTTCGGCGACCTGCTCGCGGAGGTCCGTGGCGTCGTCGAGCCCGTCGTGGCCCGCCACGGGGGGGCGGAGCGGGGGATCGTCGCCGCCTACACCGGCGCCATGCCGCTCATCAACGCCATCCAGAAGACGCTGCTCCGCGACCTGTTCACGAGTTTTCTTTCGGCCCTGGGGGTGATCACGCTGGTGATGATGGTGGTGGAAAGGGGTGTGATCGCGGGACTCGTGGCGATGATCCCCAACGTGTTCCCCATGGTGCTGCTGTTCGGCATCCTCGGCTGGACGCGGGTGGCGCTCGACATCGGCAGCGTGATGACGGCGTCGGTGGCCCTGGGAATGGCGGTTGACGGCACTTTTCACTTCCTCACGTTCTTCCGCCATGCGCTCCGCGGCCCGGCCGCCACGGCCGCGCGGGTGGCGGCGGTGCACGACGCCTATCGCCATTCGGCCGGCGCCCTCGTGCAAAGCGGGCTGGTCTGTGGGATCGGCATCCTGGCGTTCGCGGCCAGCCCGTTCGCCCCCACGCAGCGGTTCGCCTGGATGCTGGCGCTCTTGGTGTTCGCCGCGCTCGTCGGCGACCTCGTCGTGCTCCCGGCCCTGCTCGTCACCCGACTGGGCGGCTGGTTCCGGCCGGCCGCCCAGCCGCGGTGCGATTCGCCCCAAGGCGGACACCCGCGCTGATGCGAATCGCACCACCGGACTGGAGCGATTCGCCCCAGGCTGCCCGGCGCTGCGGTGCGTGCCGAGTGTCGATCTGACCGCAGTTCAGCGACCATCGCTGCGGCTAAACCGCGTATTTTCTCGGATATCGTGCTGCCGACGGCCGGTGCCACAAAGCCGTCCGCCGTTTGGCACGCAAAGTGCAGAGGGTATCGGCGGTCAGGGGGTTGGGAGCCGTAGCGTCCGTCGTTGCCGTGGTCGGCTTGCCGCAGGGCATGCCGGCCCGGGAGATGGCCGATACGACGGCGTTGCGGCTGGCATCCCCCTCAGCATGGTCCCGTCGGTCCTCATCTTCACGCAAGGGGGTCAGCATGATCCGGTTTCTCGTCGAATTGAGTCGCCTGTTCACCTGCGGTGTGTTCAGCGTCTTGCTTTCCATCGCCAGCTGGCTGGGCGCTTGACCTGCGCTGGCGGGCGCACGTCCCGCATCGCCGCCGACCGTGCGGCACGCCGGGTGTTTTCCAGGTTCGGCTGTTCGAGTTTCTTTTGGGGCTCATCTTTTCTGTTCATCTCTTCTGTTCACGGGGGAATTTCATGATTCGCGCCTTCACTGCCGCAGCTCTTTCGCCCGACGTCGATGCGTCGTCCGCGATCAACATCGTGGTCATCGATCCGCGGTTCGATGCCTATCAGTCGCTCGCCAAGGCCGCCAAACTCGGCCGCTGTTCACTGCACTTTCGGGCCAGCGGAAGAGCCGCCCTCCACCTGCTGTCCAGGCGGCGTGTCGAGGCCGTGATCGTCGGCGAGGAACTCGACGACATGACCGGCCACGAGTGCGTCGCCCTGCTGCGAGCCCAGCATGCCGATGCGTCGCCGGGTGCAGAGGCTCCGGTGGTGCTCATGGCCTCGGCTGCCGGCGGCGGGCGCGTCGCTGGTCCGGCGGGCGGCTGCGACGCCATGCTCAGCGGCCCGATCACGATCACGGATGTCGAGGATCAGGTTCGGATCCGCCGCCGTGGTCGCGGCGTGGTCAGGATCCCGGCCCTGCTGCGGGCCATGGCCACGCTGCCGGTCGGGGTCTGCGCTGCCGCCGCCTCCATCGCCGCGTTGCTGCTGACGTAGGGGCGTCGCCTGCGGCGGTCTCTGGCCGCCGCAGGCGACGTGGTATGCCTCTTCTGGAGCGGCGGTCTCTGGCCGGCGATGTCCGGGGGTCGTCGCCCGGGGCTTCATGGGTGGGGCGCGGCGATCGGTGCCGTGAAGCCCGAGGCGCGAGCCGAGGGAATACGGGTGGGTTTTTGGTGCAGCGACGCGTATTCCCTCAGCTCGCGCTTCGGGCTTCCCGGCAACGGGCCACGACGGTCGGAGATCGCCGACGCAGAAGGGGGCACGACGGTCGGAGACCGCCGACGCAGGAAGAGGCACGACGGTCGGAGACCGCCGCTACAGGTCACCGCTTGCGCGGGTCGGGCAGCGTCTTCGGCTCGTAAGGGTGGTTGCGCTTCCGCACCACCTCGGCCTTCACGATCACGTCGGGCTTGATGCCCGGCACCGGGCGGCCCTGCTCGTCCTGCGTCCGCATCAGCTTCGGGAGCACGTCGAAGCCGTCGATCACGCGGCCGAAGACGGTGTGCTTGCCGTCGAGATGCTCCGTCGGCCGGAAGGTGAGGAAGAACTGCGAGCCCCCCGTGTTCGGCCCGGCGTGGGCCATCGAGAGCGTGCCCAGGAAGTGCTTGCGGGCGCCGGCCGCGTCGCACTCGCAGGCGATCGCATAGCCCGGGCCGCTCGTGCCGGTGCCGGTCGGGTCGCCCCCCTGGGCCATGAAGCCGGGGATCACGCGGTGAAACGGAGTGCCGGCGTAGAAGCCCTTCTCGATGAGTGCGATGAAGTTGGCGACCGTGTTGGGCGCCTCGTTCTCGAAGAGCTCCACGACGATGTCGCCCTGGCTGGTGGTAAGCTTCACGCGGGGCAGGTCGTCGGCCGCCGCCTCCGCCTTCCGCTTCGCCATCTCGGCGGCCACCTTCTCCCGCTCCGCCGCGGCCGCGGCCTCCAGTTCGGTGATCCGCTCCTTGGCCGCGCCTGCGGCGGCCGCCTTCTTCAGCCAGGCCTCCGCGGCATCGACGTCGGAGAGGATCATGGCCGCCGTGGCCGCCATCAGGCCCACGTCGCCGTTCGCGGCCCCGGCGGCGTCGAGCTTCCCGGCCAGCGCCAGCGCCTTGCGGGGATCGTCGCCCTGGAGCGACCCGGCCACCACCGCCCCGCTGATCTCCTTGGCCTCGGCGTTCTTCGGATCGGCGATCGCCAGGGCGAAGGCGGCCTTCTCGAGCCGCTCGCTCGTGGCCTGCGCCTTCACCTTCACGGCCTCGAACTTTTCGGCGAGCGCCGCCTTGTCGGCCTTGGGCTGCTGATACATCGCCTGCAGCACGGTGAGCTCGCCGACGAGGTCCTTCATCTCCTTGGAGGCCGCGTCGAACTCGGTCTTCGCGGCCGCGGTATCGGCCGGTTTCGCAGCGGGCGCGGCAACCTGGGCCAGGACCGTGCCGCAGGCGGCTGCCACCAGCGCCACGCCCATCGTCGCCACCGTCCGCCACCGCCGCCGTGCGCTCGCCTGACCTGCCTGCATGATTTGAAACTCCGAGTTTGGAAACCGTTACGATAGCACAGGGCAGGGAGCCCCCTTCAGGCGGAGGCGTTGCCTCGTGCCCTGGAAGCCCGAGGCGCGAGCCGAGGGAATGCGGCATGCTTCTCGGTGGAGCGACGCGTATTCCCTCACCTCGCGGTTCGGGCTTCCCGGCAACCAGGCACGACGGTCGGAAACC
>JBIJCJ010000007.1:0-39616 GCA_044344765.1 Pirellulales bacterium
CAGGGCCAAGGCGAAGGCCGCGATGGTGCAGGACAGCAGGGCGCAGGACAGCAGGGCGCAGGACAGCAGGGTGCAGGACAGCAGGGCCAAGGCGAAGGCCGCGATGGTGCAGGACAGCAGGGTGCAGGACAGCAGGGTGCAGGACAGCAGGGCCAAGGCGAAGGCCGCGATGGTGCAGGACAGCAGGGCGCAGGACAGCAGGGCGCAGGACAGCAGGGTGCAGGGCAGCAGGGTGCAGGACAGCAGGGTGCAGGGCAGCAGGGCCAAGGCGAAGGCCGCGATGGTGCAGGGCAGCAGGGTGCAGGACAGCAGGGTGCAGGACAGCAAGGTGCAGGACAGCAAGGTGCAGGACAGCAAGGTGCAGGACAGCAAGGCCAAGCCGCGGGGGCGGCTGGCGAGGAGTCGGGTCAGCCTGGCGTCGGTCAGGCAGCTCCGGGGAGTCAGGTCGGGCAAGGCGGGCAGGCCGCTGGTGGTCAGGGAGGCGGTGGTGCCGCGGGTGCGAACCGCGACGATCGTGAGATGGAGTGGGGCGAGCAGGACCTCGCGAACGCGCGGAACGCGGCCGACCTCGCCGTCGAGCATCTGCGCGACAGCCTCGCGGCCGGTCGCACCGACGTGCTCGACTCCCTCGGCTGGACGCCGGAGCAGGCCCGGGCGTTCCTCGATCGCTGGGAGGCGATGAAGCGCATGGCCGGCAGTCCCGACCCGCGGCGGCGGGGTGAGTTCGAGAAGACGCTGCGCAGCCTCGGCCTGCGGTCCGGCGGCGCGCGGAGTTCGCGGGACGTGCCTGCCGACGTCAAGGGCGGCCAGGCCGAAGGGCGCCGCAGCCGGCCGCCCGCCGGCTACCGGGAGCAGTTGAAGGCCTACCTGCAGGGCACGGGCGGCGAATGAAACAAGCGTTCGAGGGGCCCCGCTACCTGGTCGCCTTCGGCCCGCAGCGGGTGCCGCACTGCTTCACCGACGTGCTGATTCTCGGCGGTGGCCTGGCCGGTCTGCGAGCGGCGCTGGCGGTCGATCCGCGGCTCGCGGTGACCGTCGTCACGAAGGAGGACCTGCAGGCCTCGTCGAGCCAATGGGCCCAGGGGGGCATCGCGAGCGTGGTCGATCCGGAGGATCGCTTCGACAACCATGTCGCCGACACGCTCACGGCCGGCTGCGGACTGTGCCACGAGGACGTGGTCGACGCGGTCGTCCGCGAGGCGCCGGGCCGGATCGCCGAGCTCATCGCCTGGGGCACGCGGTTCGATTCCGCCAACGGCAGTCTCGAGCTCGGCCGCGAGGGCGGTCACAGCCACCACCGCATCGTCCATGCGCTCGGCGACGCCACCGGCCGCGAGGTGATGCGGGCCGTGATCGAGCAGGCGAAGCGACTGGAGAACCTGGAGGTCTGGCCCGACACGTTCACGATCGACCTCGTGACGCACGAGGGCCGTTGCCGGGGCGCGATCGTGTGGAATCCCGCCCACGGCAAGACGATCGTCTGGGCGCGGCGCACGATCCTGGCCACGGGGGGCGCGGGGCAGTTGTATCGCGAGTCGACCAATCCGCCGGGCGTAGGGGGCGACGGCATGGCGCTCGCCTGGCGGGCCGGGGCGGAACTCCGCGACATGGAGTTCATGCAGTTCCATCCCACGGTGCTCTACATCGCGGGCGGCGCCCGGAGCCTGATCACCGAGGCGGTCCGCGGAGCCGGTGCGCATCTCGTCGACCGCGACGGCCGGCGGTTCATGCCCGAGTTCGACCCCCGCGCCGAGCTTGCGCCCCGCGACGTCGTCTCCCGGGCGATCACCGTCGTCATGCACCGCACGCACCACGCGAACGTCTACCTCGACCTCGCCCACCTCGACGCCGACATGGTGCGACGGCGGTTTCCGGGGATGGCCGAGATCTGCGCGAAGTTCGGACTCGACCTGGCCCGCGACCGGATCCCGGTGCGGCCCGGGGCCCACTACATGATCGGTGGCGTGACGGTGGACGACACCGGCCGCACGACGCTGCCGGGGCTGTTCGCCGCCGGCGAGGTCACCTCCAGCGGCCTGCACGGCGCCAACCGGCTGGCGAGCAACAGCCTGCTCGAGGGCCTGGTGTATGGCGCCCGCGCCGGGGCCGCGGCCTCGGCCGAGGTGCTGGCCATGCCCGGCGGGGACCGGGCCGATGAGTTTCGCGTGCCGCCGATATCCTTTCCGAGGGCCGGCGTCGCGGAGGCCCACGGGACGCTCGACCTGGCCGACATCCGCAACTCGCTGCGGGCCCTGATGTGGCGGCACGTGGGCGTGGAGCGGACCGAGGCCTCCTTGCGTGAGGCGCTCGACACCGTCGAGGGCTGGTGCCGCTACGTTCTTCCGCGGCAGTTTGCCGACCCTCAGGGCTGGCAGCTGCAGAACATGCTCGAGGTCGCGCGGCTGATGATCCACGCCGCGATCGACCGCCGCGAGACCCGCGGCGTGCACTATCGGGCCGACCACCCGGCGACCAGCGACGGATGGCGGCGGCACATCGCCTGGCGCCGCGGCCAGCCCGAGCCGATGTTCGACCCGGTGGGCTGCCCCCGCGCCTGATGGCCCGGGGATTGTCGCGCGGGCGGTTCTGGTAAAGAATAAGCGGTCCGCGGTTCCCCGCTTCCATCCCACCCGCACTGGACGCTGTGATGATCCAACCAAGCCATCGTGCCGGCGGCGAAGCCATGATCGAGGCCGAAGGCCTCACCAAGTATTACGGCGAGTTCATTGCCATCGAGAACGTCACCTTCCGCGTGCCGCGCGGTGAGATCGTGGCGTTTCTGGGGCCGAACGGCGCCGGCAAGAGCACGACGATGAAGATTCTCACGGGGTATCTCGCCCCGTCGTCGGGCGTGGCCCGGATCGCCGGCCACGACATGGCCACCGACCGGCTCGCCGGGGCCGAGCGGCTCGGCTACCTGCCCGAGAACGGCCCGCTCTATCCCGACATGACGCCCCGCAGCCTGCTCGAGTTCTTCGCCGACGCCCGCGGCCTGACGGGCGAGCGGAAGCGGGAGCGAATCGAGAAGGTCGTGAAGCAGTGCGAGCTGGGGAGCGTGATCGGCAAGGCGATCGGCAAGCTCTCGAAGGGCTACCGGCAGCGGGTGGGCATGGCCCAGGTGCTGCTCCACGAACCCGACGTGCTGATTCTCGACGAGCCGACTAGCGGCCTCGACCCCAACCAGATCCGCGAGGTTCGCGAGACCATTCGCCGGCTCGGCGAGCAGAAGACGATCCTTCTCTCGACCCACATCCTCCAGGAGGTCGAGGCTCTGGCCGACCGCGTGCTCCTCATCGCCGAGGGCCGCCTGCGGTTCGACGGCACCCCCGCCGAACTGCGCCGCGACGGCCGCGGCCTCGACGAGCGGTTCCACGAGCTGACCCGTTCCGCCTGACCCAGCCCCCCCGCCGCCGAAGTTTTTTCGTTCCCGGCTGAACCACCGCCAAGCACAACCACCCATGCAGTTCGGATGCATCACGGATCGTCGCGCCGCATCGCCCCTGCAGCGCCAGGCAAGGGGTCGGCGTGAGGATGGCGAGCGTGGCGGTCCTCCGCCAGCGAGACAACTCATGCCGCCCCGCAGCCATCCGGGTTGCCTCAATCCTGCCTGTCTTCTGATTCTCTGAACCGCTGAATTGACCGAAGGATCGAATCCATGAAGTGGCACGTCCTCGACGCCGTTTTCAAGCGGAACTTCGTCGCCTATTTCTCCAATCCCACGGGCTACGTCTTCATCTGCGTGTTCGTGCTCCTGGGGTCGCTGGCCGCCTTCTGGCCGCCGGAGTTCTTCAACGCGAACCTTGCCAATCTCGACCAGCTCAACCGCTATCTGCCCTACATCCTCCTGGTGTTCGTGCCCGCGATCACGATGAGCGTGTGGGCCGACGAGCGGCGGCAGGGCACCGACGAGCTGCTGCTGACGCTCCCGGCGAGCGACTGGGAGGTGGTGTTCGGCAAGTACCTCGCCGCCGTGGGCATCTTCACCGTGGCGCTGATGTTCTCCTGCATCTGCAACCTGATCATCCTTCTTCGCTGGGGCACTCCCGACGCCGGGCTGTTCCTGGCCAACTATCTCGGCTACTGGTTCGTGGGCCTGGCGATGCTCGCGATCGGCATGGTGGCCAGTTTCTTGACGAGCAATCTGACCGTGGGCTTCATCCTCGGTCTGCTGTTCAACGCTCCTCTGGCCGTGGCCCATCAGGCCAGCAGTGTGATGGGGGCGAAGGTGGCGGAGAAGGTGCGGGCCTGGAGCCTGGCGGAGCACTTCTCCGACTTCGGCCGCGGCGTGGTCAGCCTGTCGTCGATCGCCTTCTTTCTTGGCATCGTGGCGGTCTGCCTGTACGTGGCGATGGTGCTCATCGGGCGGCGGCACTGGACGGGCCGGCGGGACGCCGGCGGCATGGGGCTCCACTATCTGGCCCGGACCCTCGGCCTCGCGGCGGCGGCCGTGGGGGGCGTGCTCCTGTTTCGTGCCCTCGACGTGCGGGCTGACCTGTCGGCGGAGCAGATCAGCTCCCTGTCGCCCGACACTCGGCGGCTGCTGAAGACGTTGGAGACGAGCCGGCCCATCGACATCAAGGCCTACGTCAGTCCGACCGTTCCCGAGGACTACACGCAGACCCGGCTGAACCTGCTCAACACCCTGCGGCAGTTCCAGCAGCTCGGCCGCGGCAAGGTGAACGTCGAGGTCATCGACACCGAGCCGAAGACGGAGGCGGCGGCGCTGGCGGCCCAGCAGTACGGCATCGAGCCGGTGAACGTCATGGCCCGGGTCCGCGGCGCCTACCGCGACGAGCAGATCTTCCTCGGCTGTGCGTTCACCAGCGGCCTGGAAAAGGTGGTCGTGCCGTTCTTCGACAAGGGCACGCCGGTGGAATACGAGCTCATCCGGTCGGTGTGCACGGCGGCCCAGCAGAAGCGGAAGCGGCTCGGGGTGCTCACGACCGACGCCGACCTGTTCGGCGGTTTCGACATGATGAGCGGCCAGCAGCGGCCGCGGCAGCCGATCGTGGACGAGCTCGAGAAGCAATACGACGTCGTTCAGGTGGACGCCTCGGCGCCGATCACCGAGACCTACGACGTGCTCCTCGCCGTGCAGCCCTCGTCGCTCGGCCCCGAGCAGATGGCGAACTTCGTTGCGGCCGTGCGTGCGGGCCAGCCGGTGGCGATCTTCGAGGATCCGCTTCCCGTGCTGATGACGAACGTGCCCGGCACGTCGCAGCCGCGGCGGAGCCCGATGGGACCGATGGCGATGTTCGGCGGGCCGCAGGGCCAGCCCAAGGGCAACCTGGAAGAGCTGTGGCAGGTGCTCGGCGTGAAGCTCGCGGCTGGCAAGGGCCGCCCGGCGATGGGGCAGATGGGCGCCGCGCCGTTCGTCGTCTACCAGGACTACAATCCGCATCTCAAGCTCGAACTGCCCGCCGAGTTCGTGTTCATCGACGCCACGCTCGAGGGTAAGGACTCCGGCTTCAGCCAGTCCGATGCCATCACCGCGGGACTGCAGGAGGTCCTGTTCCCGTTCCCTGGGGCGATCAGCAAGGATGAGGCCGCCGACGTCACGATCACGCCGCTGGTGCGGACCGCGGCCTCGCGGTCCGGGACGATCGAGGTCGACCAGGTGCTGGGCAACCGCGGCGACAGGCGGCAGCTGCAGATCTTCGAGCGCAAGGCCGATCAGTCGATGGTCCTCGCGGCGCTCGTGGAGCGCAAGCCGGCGGCTGCCGCCCCGGTGGCCGCGGGCGAGAAGGCCGCGGCGGCCCGGCCGATTCGGGCCGTGGTCGTGGCCGACGTCGATCTGCTCGACGGCCGCATCTTCGGCCTCCGGAGCCGGCCGGACGAGGTGTTCGGACTCGATTTCGACAACGTGGAGTTCGCGCTCAACGCGCTCGACGCCCTGGCCGGAGACGACCGGTTCATCGCCATTCGGAAGCGGAAGCCGAAGCACCGCACGCTCGAGCGGATCGAGGACGCCGTGGCGAGCGCCCGCGCGCAGGCCGACGAACAGCGGGCGACCTTCATCGCCAAGTTCGACGAGGCCGAGCGTGAGGCGAACGACGCCATGCAGAAGGAAGTAGGTGCCTTCGAAAAGAAGATCAAGGAAATGGAGGCTCAGGGCGACGCCGATCCGCAGGCGGCGATGCAGGCCATCCAGCAGCTCGCCAGCCGGCAGCGGCTCGCCCAGCGGCGGCTCGAGACGAAGATCGAGAAGCTCAAGAGCAGTCGCGATACCGAGGTGGCCGCGGTCGAGCGGCGGCTCGAGGGGGAGGTCCGTCGGGAACAGGATCGGCAGAAGTGGCTGGCGGTGCTCCTGCCGCCGATCCCGCCGCTGGTGGTCGCGTTTCTCGTGTTTTTCCGGCGGCGGGCGCTGGAACGCGAGGGCGTCGCAAAGTCGAGGTTGAGGTGAGCATGGGAGGGCACGGCACGATGAATCACGCGACGAACCATTCGGGCGATGCCGCGGCCGGCGGCCTGTCGGCGGCCCTGCGGAAGACCGCGCTGTTCTTGCTCGGCGGCTGCGGCCTGTTCCTCCTCGGCACTGCGGTCCAGCCCCGCCTGCCGCAGTCGGCGGTTGCGCCCGAGGCCGAGCGGGTGCTGTTTCCGGAGCTGTCGGATCCCGCCAAGGCGGCGAGCATGGAGATCGTCTCGTTTGACGACGAGACGGCGACCCTCAAGCCGTTCAAGGTCGTGCAGACGGGCGGCGTCTGGTCGCTGCCGTCGCACGACGGCTATCCGGCCGACGCCAAGGATCAGCTGGCCGCGGCCTGCAACGAACTGGTCGATCGGCCGATCCTCGAAGTCAGGAGCGTGTCGCCTGGCGACCATGAGACCTACGGCGTGATCGAGCCCGATCCGGAGAAGCTCAAGATCGGCACGACCGGGGTCGGCAAGCTCGTCGAGTTTCGCGACGCCGCGGGCAACAGGCTGGCCCGGCTGATCATTGGCAAGGAAGACAAGACCCCGGGCGGCGGGGGCATGCCCGGCCGCAAGCTGCGGTTCGTCCGCAAGGCCGGGCAGGATCCGGTGTATCGCGTCGAGATCGATGCCGCCAAGTTCACGACCAACTTCGACGACTGGATCGAGAAGGATCTGCTCAAGCTCTCGACCTGGGATGTGAAGCGGCTGACGATCGACGATTCGACCTGTACGTTCGGGTTCGACGAGGCCAGCGGCCGGCCGGCGGTTACGCAGGATCGCCAGAGCCGGATCGAGCTCGGCTACGATGACAAGGACGCCAAGTGGTCGCTGGTGAAGCTGGAGGCCTTCGGGGCGGGCAACAAGCCGCGGGAGGAGCAGCTCGCCGCCGACGAGGAGCTGGCCTTCGCGAAGCTCAACGAACTCCGGACCGCCCTCGGCGACCTGAAGATCATCGACGTCGCCCGCAAGCCGGCCGGCCTGAGCGGCGAGCTCAAGGCGGAGGAGAAGTTCACGAACGATCGCGAGGCGGTGACGTCGCTCGCGCAGCGCGGCTTCTATCCGTTTGCCTCGGGCGAGATTCTCTCGTCGAACGGCGAGACGATCGTCGGCATGAAGGACGGTGTCGAATATCTCCTCCGCTTCGGCAACGCCAAGACCGTGGCGGGAGACGCGAAGCCGGACAAGACCGACGGCGGCGCCGCCCTGGGCGAGACCAGCGGCCGCTACCTGTTCGTGATGGCGCGGTTCGACGAGAGCCTGCTCGAGAAGCCGAAGCTCGATCCGCTCCCCGAAGTGCCGGCCGTGCCGGCGGCGGACGAGAAGGCTGGCGAGAAGAAGGACGACGAGAAGAAGGACGACGAGAAGAAGGACGACGAGAAGAAGGACGACGAGAAGAAGGACGAAGCGTCGGACAAGGAAGCCGCGGCCGGAGGCGACGCTGCCGGCAAACTGGCGGCCGCCGACGAGGCCGAGGCCAAGGCCCAGGAGGCCCTCGAGGAGCGCCGGCGGGTTGAGCGGGAGAACCGGCGGAAGCAGGACGAGTATGACGAGAAGGTGAAGGCCGGCCGGAAGCGGGTCAAGGACCTCAACGCCCGCTTCGCCGACTGGTACTACGTCGTCTCCGACGCGGAGTACGCCAAGATCCACCTCAGCCGCTCGGGCGTCGTGCAGAAGAAGAGCCAGGAGGCCAAACAGGAATAGAAGAGCCATCGGCAGCGATGCAGCGGACCTGCGGCCGCTGATCGCTGAAGGTCCGGGGCGTTGATCAGCGGTTTGGAAACGCTCCAATCCTGGTTTGGTATTCTCACGTCCCCATGTCCGAGATCCTCACCTCGCCGCGGCCCTCACGTTTCGGCCGCGCCGTCGGGTTCCGGCTGGCCGGGATCGGTGCGGCGGTGCCCGAGCGGGTGGTCACCAATGCCGACCTCGCTCGGCTGGGCTGCGACCCGGAGTGGATCGTGGCCCGCTCCGGCATTCACGAGCGGCGGCACGCGGCCCCCGAGATGGCGACGAGCGACCTGGCGGCGGCGGCCGGCCGGGCGGCGATCGACCGGGCCGGCGCGGCGGCGGCCGACGTCGACCTGCTCGTGCTCGGCACCTTTACGCCCGACACCTGCATCCCATCGACCGCCTGCCTGGTCCAGGAGGCGCTCGGCCTCGACGCCCCGGCGATGGACGTGACGGCCGCCTGTGCCGGCTTCGCGTATGCGCTGGTGACCGCGGCCAACTTCCTGGCGGCTGGATCGAGCCGGCTGGCCCTGGTGATCGGCGCCGACACCAACTCCCGGGTCGTCGATCCCGAAGACGTCAAGACCTGGCCGCTGTTCGGCGACGGGGCGGGGGCGGTGCTCCTGGAGGCGACCGGGCCGGATGCGAACGGCCGGGAGCGCGGACTGCTGGCCTGCGCGCTTGGGTCGGACGGCCGTGGGGCCGGCCTGCTCGTCTGCCCGATGAGCGGCTCGCGGCGGCCGGTGACGGCCGCCGGTATCGCGGCCCGCGAGCAGTTTCTGCAGATGGATGGCCGGGCCGTCTTCAAGTGGGCGATCCGGCTGGCCGAGGAGAACATCCGCCAGGTCGTGGACCGCTCCGGCGTGCCGCTCGAGCGGATCGACATGTTTTTTCTCCATCAGGCCAACGCCCGGATCATCGAGGGCGTGCGGGAGGCCCTGTCGCTGCCGGCCGACAAGGTGCTCATGAACCTCGACCGCTACGGCAACACCTCCAGCGGCTCGATCCCGCTGGCGATGGAGGAGGCGTGGCAGGCGGGGCGGATCGGGCCGGGCAGCACCGTGGTGGTGTGCGGCTTCGGTGGCGGCCTCGCGTGGGGCAGCGCCGTCTGGAGGCTGTGATGATCGATTGGCGGGCGCGGGGCAGGTCAACAAGCCCAAGCCGGCCCGGGTGCGGCATGAGTTGCGTCGCTGCGGCGGGGCGCCGGCACGCTCCGCATCCTCACGCCGACACCCGGGCCTCCTCGTGGGTCAAGGGGCCGGCGATTGCGACCAGCGGAGGGATCACGAGGAGCGACGGCGCTGCCTTTTGGCCTGGGAGGGTTGGGGGAGGATGCGGGCCATCCGTGCCCCGGGAGCCGGCGTTGCTGACCAGCGAAGGCATGGATGCCGAAGCGCAGGCAGCATCGAGTGAGCGGAGGCCAGGATGGCCGCAGCGAACGTCCGGCGACGGGGCATGGGTGGCCCGCAGCCGGCGCGTCCAGGGGCCGGTTGACATTCAGGAGCCAGTCAGATCATGAGCGACACCATCGTCGAAAAGAAGCTGCCGGCACGGAAGGATGTGGCGGTCGGCGACACCTGGGATCTCGCCAGCCTGTGCCGCTCCGATGCCGAGTGGGAGCAGGCGCTGGCCGTGTGGGAGGAGCGGATCGGGCAGTTCGCGCCGTATGCGGGCACGCTGGGGTCGTCGCCCGAGCGGCTCGCCGAGTGCCTGGAGCACGACCTCGCCTTCGACCGCGAGGGTGACCGGCTCGGCACCTACGCCTCCCTGCGGGCCAGCGAGGACCAGGCCGCGGCCGACGCCCAGCGGATGGTCGGCCGGTTCCAGCACGTGGCCACGCGGGCGGGCGAGGCGGCGAGCTTCATCCGGCCCGAGATCATGGCGATCGATCCGGCGCAGCTCGCGGCCTGGATGGCTCTGCCCGTGCTCGCGCCGTATCGCCTGCTGCTCGAGCGGGTCGTTCGCACCCGGGCCCACACGCTCTCGGAGCCCGAGGAAAAGCTGCTCGCCATGCAGGGCACGTTCGCCGGCACGGCGGGCAAGGTGTTTCGCCAGCTCACCGACGCCGACCTCAAGTTCGGCAGCGTCACGACCGGGAAGGGGGAGCGGATCGAGCTCTCGAACGCCACGTTCACGACGCTCCTCCACGACACGTCGCGGGAGGTGCGGCGGACCGCGTTTCATCAGTTCTACGCCCAGTACGAGGCCCATGCGAACACGCTCGCCGCCACGCTCTCCGGCTCCAACGAGCGTGACGTCTACTCGGCACGGGTGCGCCGTTATCCGTCGGCGGTCGAGGCGGCCCTGTTCGCCGACAACGTGCCGCTGACGGTCTACGACCAGCTGATCGCGGCGGTCCGGGCCAACCTGCCGGTCGTGCACCGCTACTACGACCTCCGCAGGCGGGTGCTCGGCCTCGACGCCATCCACCACTACGACTGCTACGTGCCGCTGGTGCCGGAGCTGGAGCAGCGGCACACCTGGGACGAGGCCGTGGCCGTCGTGCTCGAGTCGCTGGCGCCGCTCGGCGGCGACTACTGCTCCCGGCTCGCGAAGGGGCTCCGCGGCCGGTGGTGCGACCGCTATCCGAACGCCGGCAAGCGGTCGGGGGCCTTCAGCTCCGGGACCTACGACTCCGACCCCTACATCCTCATGAACTTCCAGGAGGACGTGATCGAGCATGTCTTCACGCTCACGCACGAGGCGGGCCATTCGATGCACACCCGCTATTCGGCGGAGTCCCAGCCCTACCAGTACTCGGGCTACACGATCTTCGTGGCCGAGGTGGCCAGCACCTTCAACGAGCAGCTGCTCGCGCGGCTCCTGCTCCAGCGGGCGACGTCGAAGAAGGAGCGGGCCGCGATTCTCTCCCGGGAGATCGACGCGATTCGGGCGACGATCGTGCGGCAGACGATGTTCGCCGAGTTCGAGCGGAAGAGCCACGCCTCGGCCGAGGCGGGCGAGCCGCTGACGCTGGAGCGGATTCGCAGCATCTATCGGGAGCTGCTCGACGCCTACTTCGGGCCCCGCTTCACGATCGATTCGCAGCTCGAGCTGGAGTGCCTGCGGATCCCGCACTTCTACAACGCGTTCTACGTCTACAAATATGCCACCGGCCTGGCGGCGGCGATCACGCTGGCCAAGCAGGTCGCCGAGCGGGAGCCGGGAGCCCTCGACCGCTACCTCGGCTTCCTCAAGGGGGGCTCGTCGAAGTGGCCGCTCGATTTGCTTCGCGACGCGGGCGTGGACCTGGAGCGGCCGGAGCCCGTGGCCACGGCGCTGGCTCGGTTCGGCGAGCTCGTGGACGAGCTCGACACGCTGCTGTAAGTCAGGTTCCTGACCCCGTGCGTCGGTTCAGGGCCGCCCACGCCCCATCGCCGGACGTTCGCTACGGGTTGGGAAAAAGGTGACAGTCACGAATGGCACTGTCGTGCTGAAATGAGCGCGTAGCTTGACCTTGGCCGCAGGTTCTTGGCGATGGGAAGGAGGCGGCCTGCCAGGCGGCCGTCGCCAGCATCGTTGCCGCGTGTCTCGAGCGGGGCGAGGCTCCGCCAACGGAAGATACCGGCGACTATTGTCGTGCCCGGGCCAAGCTTGCGCCACAGGCGATCAAGGCAATCAGTTGCGAAGGGGCCGCTGAGTTGGAACAAGCGGCTGAGCCGGGCTGGCTGTGGAGGGGGGTGCATCATGCCAGGCTGATCGATGGCTTCACGTTCACAATGCCCGACACGCCGGCCAACCAATCGCAGTATCCGCAGGCTGAAAGCCAGCGGCCCGGCATCGGCCTGCCGATCGCCAGGGCCACGGCCATAATCTCGCTGGCCACCGGAGCGATCACGAACCTGGCTTTCGGCCCCTACCACGGCAAGAAGACAGGGGAGTCGGCCTTGCCCGCAGGGCAGTAGACCTTCATATCCGCTGGACGCGGAACGGGCGGTGAAGTTCCGCCGACGTTCAGCCTCGCGGCAGCGACTGTCGCAGCGTCGCCATCAGCGTGGCCTGCAAGTCGGCGATCAGCTTCATCGCCTCGCGAACCTTGGCCTGGGCCGCGGGGTAGTCTGCATCTATCCTGAGCATCGTGTCGGCAATCTCTGCGCCGCTGGCCTCGTCGATCTCCACCAGCCACGCCTCTAGCCCGATGTCCCGCCACATCTGGCCCTTCCAGGTGTCCTCCGGCTGGCGAATGTGGACCGCCGGCACGCCTTGGGCCAGGGAGAGGATCGGCGAGTGCATCTCGATGCTCGCCATCGCCCGGGCGTGCCGGTAGAGCGAGCAGGCCTCGTCGGTGATCCAGAACGAAGTGCGCCGGACCACCTTGGGCTTCACGTCCGCGGGGAGCGGGTCGAAGACCAACGGGTCGATGATGTCGAGGGCGTAGGTCATCTCCGGGCAGATCACGGCCTTCATGCCCGTCTCGCGGACCCAGCGGACGATCGCCTCGCGGAGCTTCGCGTGGTCCTTCTCGCCCGTCGCCGCGTTCACCCGCTCGGTCTCCTCGATCTTCTCGGGCGAAAGGGTGTGCCACTGATCCATCTTGTGGAACGGCGTCCACCGCAGCCGGGGCACGAAGCAGCCGTAGCGGCCGGGCTCGAGATCGTGGTCCTGCATGAACGCCCGGGCTTTGGTCTCGTCGCGCACGTCGCAGGCAAAGGCCGCGTCGGGGGCGAACGACACCAGCTGTTCGGCGATCCCCTTCTCGCAGAGAAAACGCTGCGACCGGGTCTCGCGGCAGCCGATGAACCGGGCCTGCGACAACAGTGTGGCCAATCCGTCGTTCAGGTAGGGGAAGGTCACGCCGCCGAAGCCGAACGGCTTGCCCGTCAGCCGGATCCACTGGCGAAGCTGGCCTTGGCACATAGGATTCGGCCCGCTGCCGTGGAGATAGAAGTCGCAGCCCTCCATCAGCGGCCGCACGGCGTCGTCGGGAGGCGTCTTGTTGGTCCGCAGCTCGGGGGGGGCGATCGTCAGCCGCGGAAACCGCGACAGCAGCATCTTCTCGACGGCGTCGTTGACCGCGATCGGCCAGAGGACGACGCGGGCCTCCGGGATGTGCTTTTCCAGCAGTGCCAGCATGCCCGGCGTGTGGGCGATGTCGCCGATGTTGACGGTCTGCCAGCCGGACTTGAGCAGGATGGTCGGGGCCGCCTTGCCGGGCTTGCCCTCGGCGGCGATGCCCAGGCGGCCGGCGGCCAACGCCCCGCCGGCGGCCAGCAGCGCCCGCCGCGAGATCCGCGGCTGGCGGCCATGCCGGCTGGCTTCGTCCTCGCCCGCGATGGCCAAGGTGCCGTGGCCGAGGAAGTGATTCTTCACGTTGGAGTGCGAAATCATGCAGGTGCCATGGTGTCGAGTGAACCGCCGATCTGGGCGACCGATGTCGCCGCAAACACCTTCGCGAGATTACCACACAAGAAGCCCCGACATGCCTCTCGCCCCGCGACCCTGCGCCCCGGCCGGGCCCGGGCCCATCCGCTTGCGCCACAAGGGTTTGCGTCAACGAAAAACGGGCGTTGCACCATGCGCCACGGTTTCAGGCATCGCTCACACATGGGGTCAGGGCCTCTGAACGGTTGGGGGAATGGCGACGCCCGCGGCCTGGAAGGCCGTGGCGTAGTCTCCGCGAACGTCCGGCGATCGGGCGTGGGCAACCCCGACCGGCCCCGCGGATTTACCCCGCACCATCAGCCGCCGCGGACGAGCTCGACGAACGGCCGCACCATGGCGCCCGTGCCGCCGCCATCGGTCCAGGGCTTCGGCTTCTCGGCGAAGGCCGGGCCGGCGATGTCGATGTGCGTCCAGGGAATGCCGCCCACGAACCGCTCGAGGAACTTCGCGGCCGTGATCGAGCCGCCCCAGCGGCCGTCGCCCACGTTCTTGATGTCGGCGACCTCGCTCTTGATCTGCTCGTCGTAGTCGGCGTACATCGGCAGCTGCCAGACCGGCTCGCCCACGGCGCGGGCGGCCGTGGCCACGGCGTCGCACCAGGGCTGGTCGTTGGTGAACAGGCCGGCCACGTCGTGGCCGAGCGCCACCATGCAGGCGCCGGTCAGGGTCGCCGCATCGACGATCCGCCGGGGCTGCATGCCGCGGACGACGTCGAGCACGTCGGCGAGCACGATCCGCCCCTCGGCGTCGGTGTTGTGAACCTCGATCGTCGTGCCGCTGCGGGCCGTGATCACGTCGCCGAGCTTGTAGGCCGCTGGGCCGGTCATGTTCTCCACCAGGCCGATCGCGGCGATGATGTGGACGGGCAGTTGCAACGCCGCGATCGTCGCCGCCGCGGCGAGCACCGCCGCACCACCGGACATGTCGCACTTCATCGTCAGCATGCCGTCGCTGGGCTTGAGCGACAGGCCCCCGGAGTCGAACGTCACGCCCTTGCCCACAAGCGCCACGTCCGGCGTTTCGGCCCGGCTCCCGGGGCCGCGGTAGCGGAGGATCACCAGCCGCGGCGGGCGGGCGGAGCCGCGGCCCACCGCCAGGATCGCCTGGCAACGCTCGCGGAGGAGGCGGTCCTCGTCCCAGATCTCGACTTCCATGCCGGTGCGACCGGCCACCGCCGCCGCCTCGTCGGCGAACGACTGCGGATAGAGGTCGTCGGGCGCCGTGTTCACGAGCCGCCGGGCGAGGTTCACGCCGTCGGCGATCAGACCGCCGGCGCGGACGGGCTCGGGCGACGCGCCCGTCCAGACGGTGGTACCAAACCGGGTCCGGCGCCGGTCGGCGCGATACAGATCCTGGCCGACCATGCCGACTGCGGCGCCGGCGACCGCCTGTTCCACCTGCCGCGCGGACCAGGAGCCCTCGGCGGCTAAGGCGACCTGGCCGCGGGGCTTCCCGGCGAGCTGGCGGGCGGCGGTGGCCGCGGCCCGATAGAGCACGCCGGCATCGACGTCCTCCCGCTTCCCGAGGCCCACCACGAGCAGCTGCCCGGCGGCGAGGCCGGGGGGCGCGAAGAGCGTCACGCACTCGTACCGCTTGCCGCCGAGCTCGCCGGCGGTGGCCAGCCGGCCGAGCAGACCGCCCGTCGTCCGGTCGATCGCGGCGGCGACACCTTCTCCGACGGCTCCCTCGGCCATGAAGATCACCAGCGCGTCGGCGGCGATCGTCTCGGGCTTGGCCGTCGGCTCGGCGACGATCCGGCCGGCCGCAGCGGCCGAGCGGACGGGGGAGAACTCGGGGGCGGGGCGCAGCGGATCGGACATGGATACCTCCTGGGCGGGTGTCAGTGCGAAGGCGATTGTTGTAGCCGGTTTTCTGGACCGGGGGAGCCTGTCGATCCCTTACCCGCCGTGAGCACCAGAAGCACGGGCAGGACGACGAGGTTGCCGACCAGCCCGCCGAGCAGCGTCAGGCAGGAGAGCCAGCCGAAGGAAACGGTCGGCACGAAGCCGCTGGTGGTGAGCGCCAGGAACCCCACGACCAGCGCCAGCGTCGAGAAGACCATCGCCCGGCCGGCCGTCTGGTGGGCGGTCTCGAGCGCCGCGGTGCACGTCCCCGCGGTGGCAAGGTGACGGCGGAAGGCGACGATGTAGTGGATCGAGCTGTCCACGGAGAGCCCCATCGACACCGCCGCGATCATCGCCGTGCCCATGTTGATCCGCGCGCCCGCCCAGCCCATCAGTCCGAGGACCACGAAGATCGGCAGGGCGTTGGGCACCAGCGCGATCGCCGCCATCAGTGGGCTGCGGAACGCCACCGCGAGGAGCAGGAAGATGCCGACCACCGCCAGCAGGAAGGTGAGCCACTGGTCGGCCAGCATCCGCTCGACGAGCTGCGCGAGCAGCACGAAGAACCCGGTCACCTCGCCGGCGGGCCGGCCGTCGGCCGCCGGGCACTCCTCTGCCACGATTCGCTGCACCTGTCCGATGATCGACCGCTTCGCCTCGGTCGGCTGCCGCTCGCGGGCCCGGAGGGTCATCCGCAGCCAGGTCGAGTCGTCGAGCGGATCGCGGCCGATCAGGGCCCGGCCCATCTGCGGCATCTGCTCGCGGAGCAGTTCCACCGCGCGGGTCACGATCCAGTTGCCGACGCGGCTGGCCTGGAGCTGCTCGAGCGGAACGGGCGACACGGCCGCGAGCACGTCGGCGACACTCATCACCTTCGTGAGGGCCGGCCGCGAGCCGCCGTTACCGTCGGGCACGGTGACCTCGGCCCGCAGCCGGTCGGCGAGCCGCGTGAGCCGTGTCACCGTGGGGCCATCGATCGGGTCGGCCGCCGGCACGAGCACGTCCCACACACCGGCGCCGCCGAGCCGTGACTCGACCATGTCGTAGGAGGAGACGACGGGGCTGGTGTCGCGGAAGTTGCGGGTGAAGTCGGTCTCGACCTCGAGCCAGCGCATGCCGGCCATGGCGATCGCGACGGCCGCGATCGACGCGGCGAGGATCGGACCGGGATGCCGCACGATCCGCCGCACCAGCCGGTCGAGGCCGAGATCGAGCACGCTCTCGCCCCACGCCCGGCGCGGGTCGGCGTCGAATCGACCGGCGAGCGCCAGGCAGGGAATCGCCAGTCCCGCCGCCAGGAGCACCATCCCGGCGCCGATCGAGGTCATGACACCGAAGTCATGCACCGGTCCCACGCGGCTGAAGATCAGCGAGCCGAAGCCGATCACGTCGGTCACGATGGCGCCGAGGATCGGCCAGAAGAGGCCGGCGATCGCGGCCCGGAGCGCCGCCGGCGGATCGAGCCCGAGACTGCGCTGCCGGCGGAACTCGACGATCACGTGCGTGACGGTGGCGATGCCCACCACCGTGATCATGGCGGAGAGCATGGTCGAGACCATCGTCAACTTCAGCCCCAGCACCGCGAGGGCGCCCCGGGTCGTCCACAGGGCGAGGAGCACGACCACCAGGGGCACGAGCAGCCAGCGGAGGCTGCGGAACGAAACGAGGAGCACCAGCCCGGCGAGGACGCCGCTGGCCGTGCCGAGCAGGTTGCCGTCGCGCTCGAGCATCGCGAACCCTTCCCGCAGCATCACCGGCTCGCCCGCGACCGTGCCGGCCGGCAGTTCGGCCATGATCGCCCGCAGGCGGTCGATGGTGTCGGCCCGCGAGACCGCCTGCTCACGGGCGGAGACCAGCCGCGGTGCCGGCGGCTCGAGCACGCAGACGACGCACGCCGTGCGGCGATCCGCCCCCACGGCGTAGCCCTCCAGAAGACGCACGAACTTCCGTGCCGTCGGGCTGGCGTCGAGATCGATGATCCGCGTGCCGAGCGGCGTGCTCGAGAGGCTCGACGTCGAGGCGATGCCCGGCATGGCCGTGAGGCGGTCCGTCAGCTGCCGCAGCCGTTCGATGCCGGCCACCGAAAACAGCTCGGGGTCGTCGTAGGCCGCGAGCACCACCTCGGTGGAGCCGAACGTGCGGGCGATCCTCCGATACGGAATGAGCGCCGGATCGGTGCGGTCGAACATGGCGTCGATGGACCGCGAGAACTCGAGGTGCCGCGACCGTTCCACCGCCGCCGCCGCGAGCACGACGGCGGCCAAGGCCAGCGGCACGCGCCAGGTGATCAGCCAGCCTGCGATGCGGTCGGCGACGGGTGCGGTCGGGGCGGGTGGCATGAGGGGGCGGCTGGCGGGCGGCGGGGCCGCGGCGGATGGCCGAACGGCGCCGGAGACCGTGCCAGTTTACCCGGCCTGCCACCGGAATCGCGCAGGTTTTCCGGCTTGCCACTCAGGCCGGTGATGCCTTGACCGCGTTTCGCGGCCACTTCTATAGTCCCGCGATTTTTCAGGCCGGGCCCTGCGCCCTCCACCTCCGAGTCCGCCGCTCCGCGTGCCAAACCGCGACCGCACCGCCGTGCCCATTCGCCACGGACCCCTCACTGGTCCGCGGCCGCCGTACGCGCCGGGGCGGCTCCTGTCCTTGTTCGCGGCGTTTGCCGTCGCCGTGCCGATCGTGGTTTGCGCCGCGGAACCGGCCGCCGGTGACGCATTGCCGGCCGCCGCCGGCGCGCTGGCGGCGCTCCCGGCCCGGGGGCTCGCGGCCGCCATCGCCGAGGCGGGGCGGATCGAGGTGCCGAGCGTCGATCCGAGCGAGCCGCTGACCGTGAAGGCAACGCAGGCGGCCTGCTGGACCGAGGGCGCGTACGACGTCTGGCACCTGACCGGTGGCGTGCGGATCGTGCAGGGCACCACCGAGGCCACAGGCCACGAGGCGGTCGTGTGGATCGAGCAGGAATCCGGCGCGGCGGTGGAGGACGGCGACGGGGGCGGGCAGCCACGGGTGAGGAGCGTGCTGGCCCGCATGGCCGGAGACGTGCGGGTGCGGTCGGTCGCCAACGCGGCCACCGACGAGCCCGCTGCGAGCGTGCGTGGCCCGCGGTGGAGCGGCCGCTTCTGGACGCTCCGGGATCCGAAGCTCGACTTCGCGAGCGTCGTTACAGCGACGGGGATGCCGCCGGTCTATCAACAGCCCGCCGATAGACAGCCTTCTCAACAGCCCGCCGATAGACAGCCTTCTCAACAGCCCGCCGCTGCCGCGGCAGGCGGCGGCACGACGGCGGCCGCGGCCGATGACGCGACGGAGAACAACCCGATCCAACGCACGCAGTTCAGCGAGTTCGGCGCGCCCGCCGTGCCGCCGGTGGCGACCGCGACCACGACGCGGCGGCTGCGGGCGTTCCCGCGGTCGAGTGTGCCGCTGGCGGTCAAGTGGTTTCCCAGCCCCGCCGGCAACGAGTGGATCGCGGTGATCACCTCGGGGGTGAACCTCGTCGTGGATGGCGTCGATCCCGCCGGGCCGCTCGACATCTCCGCCGACCGGCTCGTGATCTGGACCCGGGGCGCGGGCCAGCCCGACCTCAACGGCGGCGCGGCGCAGGGGGCGGACGTGCCGCTCGAACTCTACATGGAAGGCAACGTCATCTTCCGCCAGGGTCAGCGGGTCGTCGAGGCCGTGAGCATGTTCTACGACGTGCCGCGGTCGAGCGGCGTGATCACCGGGGCGACGGTGCTCACCCCGGTCGACAACTACTCGGGCGCCGTCCGGCTGCGGGCCGACGTGCTCCGCCAGGTGGATCGCAGCCGGTTCGTCGCCCAGCAGACCGGCCTGACCTCGAGCCGGCTGGGCGTGCCGAGCTGGGAGTTTCGCTCGCGCGAACTGGAGTTCACCGACGAGCAGATGCCGCTGGCCGGGCCCTTCGGCCAGCCGGCGGTCGACCCCCTGACCGGCGAGCCGCAGGTCGAGCACCAGCAGTTCGTCACCAGCCGCGGCAACACGGTGACGCTCGGCGGCGTGCCCGTGCTCTGGTGGCCGGTGCTGGCGACCAATGCCAAGAAGCCGACCTTCTACCTCAACAACCTGCAGGTGAAGAACGACCGGATCTTCGGCACGCAGATCCTCACCGGCTGGGACGCGTTCCAGGTGTTCGGCTGGCGGCGGCCGCCCGACGGCGTGGACTGGGACATCGACGTCGATTACCTGAGCCTGCGCGGCCCGGGCGGTGGCACCTCGCTGCTCTACAACCGGCCCCAGTTCCTCGGCCTCGGCACGCCCGCCAGCGGCGACCTCGACGCCTGGTTCGTCGGCGACGTGGGCCGCGACAACCTCGGCCTCTACCGCCGCGACTTCACCTATCCCGGCTTCCCCAACCGCACCTTCCGTGGCCGCTCGTTCTGGCGGCACCGGCAGGATCTCGGCGGCACGACCGACAGCTTCTTCGGCGGCTGGCAGGCCCGTGGTACGGCGGGCTGGATCAGCGACATGAACTTCCTCGAAGAGTATTACGAGGCCGAATGGGAGGAAGGCTACGAGCAGCGGACCTGGCTCGACCTGCGCCGGCCGGTGGAGAACCGCGAACTGCGGCTGTTGACGAGCGTGCGGGTCAATCCGTTCTTCACGCAGAGCGAGTGGTGGCCGCGGCTCGACCACTACTGGATGGCCCAGCCGCTGCTCAACGACGCGGTGTCGTGGTACGAGCACTCCAGCATCTCGTACGCGCGGCAGAGCCTGCCGCAGACGCCGACGCCGGGTCAGGGGCTCGGAATCTGGACGACGCTGCCCTACGAGAACGACGTGATCGGCGAGCGGATCGCCACCCGGCAGGAGCTCGACCTGCCGTTCCAGGCCGGCGCCGTGAAGATCGTGCCCTACGCCCTGGGCGAGCTTGCCCACTGGGGCCAGGACATCACCCAGTCACCGATCAGCCGCGCCTACGGCCAGGTCGGCATCCGCTCCAGCCTCCCGATGTGGACGGCCGACAACACCGTCGAGAGCCAACTGTGGAACGTCCACGGCCTGGCCCACAAGGTCGTGTTCGAGCTCGAGTACGCCTACGCCGATGCCACGCAGAGCATCGACCAGTTCCCGCTGTACGACCAGATCGACGATGACGCGATCAACCAGTACCGGCGAAACATCCCCTACTGGGACTACGGCGCCGTGCCGGGGCAGTCGATTCCGCTGGCCGCGCCCCTCGTCTTCGGCCCCGACAACCGGTACGACCCGCGGACCTACGCCGTCCGCCGCGGCCTGGCCAGCTGGGTCACCGGTCCCACCGAGATTGCCAACGACCTGTCGGTGTTCCGCCTGGCGGCCCGGCAGCGTTGGCAGACGAAGCGCGGCCCGCAGGGCAACCGGCGGATCATCGACTGGATCACGCTCGACATCGACGGCGAGCTGTTCCCGGTGCAGAGCCAGAACTTCGGCCAGATGATGGGCCTGTGGCAGTACGACTTCCGCTGGCACGTGGGCGACCGGACCACGGTACTTTCGACCGCCGACGTCGACTTCTTCACGGGCGGCCAGCAGCTCTACACGGCCGGTCTGCTCCTCAACCGCACGCCGCGGGGCAGCTTCTACCTGGGATTCAACCAGTTCGGCGGCCCGATCAATGCCTCCGTGCTGACCGGATCCTACACTTATCGCATGAGCCCGAAGTGGGCGAGCTCCTTCGGCTCGGCGATCGACCTCACCGGCCGCAACATCGGCCAGAACTTCCAGCTCGTGCGGATCGGCGAGTCGTTCCTCATGACCTTCGGCTTCAACGTCGACTACAGCCGCAACAACGTGGGCGTGACGTTCAACCTCGAGCCGCGGTTCCTGTCGCGGACGCAGTTCGCCACCCGGCGCGGCATCGACATCCCCGTCGCCGGCGCCTACGGGCTGGAGTAGCCTGACTCCCCCAATGGGCTCGGGGATGCCCATGCCCCCTCGCCGGACGTTCGCTTCGGCCCTCCCGGCCTTCGCTCACTCGGAGCTGCCTGCGCTCCGGCATCCATGCCTGCGCTGGTCAGCTACGCCGGCTCCCGGGGCACGGGCATCCCCTCCCTGCATCATCGATGGGATGGGTTCTCGGCCGATGCCCGGCCAAGACGACCAGCCGGCGAAGAGCAGGGCCAGCAGGCCGTAGGCGGCGGCGAGTTCCAGCGGCCCGCGGCCCGCGGCCTCCGCCGGCAGCGGGCCGATGGCCCACGGCAGGAACAGGCTGCCGTCCTTGAACGGCGAATGGATCACGCCGACGAGCGTGCCTGCCGCCGCGGCCAGGCACCAGCCCGCCGCCTGCCGCAGCCGGCGGTCGAGGAGGGCCGTGAGCATCCCCGCCCACGTCACGCTCGTGACGATGAAGCCGGCGGAGATGATCTGCAGGGAGAACAGCTCCCGCGCGAGCGTGGTGTCGGGCTTCGCGCCGGCGGCGAGCAGCTTGTCGGTCTCGATCTTGGCCAGCGCCGCCAGCGCCGGCACGCAGGCCAGGGCCACCGCCGGATAGTGCCGCTGCGGCGTGGCGTGAAAGCTCTGGGCAGTGATCTCCAGGCCCACGAACACGAGGATCGGCACCAGCGCCGGGGCGGGCAGCAGCTCGTAGAGATAGGCGAAGGTGCCGGTCAGGCCGGCGAGGCCGATGCCGATCGCCGTGAGCAGCGTGTAGGCCGCGCGGCCGCCCATCGCCTTGTAGGCCGGGTGACCGATGTAGGGCGTGGTCTGGATGACGCCGCCGCAGGCGCCGGCGAGGATGGTGGCGAGCGCCTCGACGCCGATCACGGAGCCGGTGTCGTATTCGTCGCCGGCCGCCGCCGCGCTTTCGGTGCAGTCGATGCCCCCGACCACGGTGCCCAGCGCGAAGGGGATCACGATCGGCAGATACTTCACGGTCTGCGGCCAGGCCCCGAGCCACTCGCAGCGAAATGCCGCCAGCCACTCCGTCGGCCACAGGGCGGCCGCGGGATCGATCGCCATGGGCGCGACGTCCGGAATCCATCCGGCCCGCAGGCCGAGGAACTGGATCGTCCCGCCGATCACGAGTGCGGCCAGCGCCCCCGGAATCCTCAGGGGAAAGGGAATGTGCGCCGTGAGGCTCGCCAGGATGATGCCCAGGGCCACGAGTCCCGCCAGCGGCGCGGAGAAGATTTCCAGCAACGGGAGGAACGTGATCAGCGCCAGCGCGATCGCCGTCAGGCTGCCGAGCAAGGCCGCCCGTGGGATGAGCCTGCGGATCGTGCCGGCCACGAACGCGCAGGCGAGCTTGAAGATCCCGCTGGCCACGATCGAGCACATGCCGACGTGCCAGGCGCGGCGAGCCGCGGCCTCCTGGTCGAGTCCGGCCGCGACCGCCTCCGCGAAGGCGGGGCCGATCACGAAGAACACCATCCCGAAGGTGCTCGGCGTGTCGAGACCCAGCGGCATGGCGGTGACGTCGGTCCGCCCCGTGCGGCGGGCGAGGCGGAAGGCCATCCAGGTGAAGATCAGGTCGCCCACCACCACGCCCACGGCGGTGCCGGGCACGAGATGGGCCAGGGCGAACTGGGCGGGGTAGCCGAAGACGGTCGCCAGGAGGGAGACCGTCAGCACCAGGACGGCCAGGTTGTCGATCGACAGGCCGAAAAAGGCGTTCAGATCGCCCGGCGTGGCCCAGCGGTAGGTGGCGGAACGGTCCATGGCCTTGCGACCGGATCGTCGATCGGCCGTGTCAAAAAGTCAAACCCCACGGGGGTTTGCGGCGAGGCCAGGCCCGCCCCCGCCGCCTGCCGGCCCCGGCTATACTCGGCGGCGAGGTCTTTGTTCCGCACCGCCCCGAACCATCGGCCGCCCGCGGCCGTACCTGAGCATGGATCTGCACGACCCGCGCCCCGCCTCCGGCCACGACGGCACGCCCGTCTCCGGAGGGGGTGTGGCCGGCGTTGGGCCCTCGGATGAGGAGCTGCTGCGCCGGAGTCGTGTGGATGGCGATGCGGCCGCGTTCGAGTCGCTCGTCCACCGGTACGAGATGGAACTGTTCAGTTATCTCCGCCGCTACCTCGGCAACGCGGAGATGGCGGAGGACGTGTTCCAGGCGACGTTTCTGCAGGTTCACCTGAAGAAGGAGCAGTTCGAGGAAGGCCGCCGGTTCCGGCCCTGGCTCTACACGATCGCGACCAACCAGGCCATCGATGCGCAGCGGCGCAACCGCCGCCATCGCATGGTCAGCCTCGACAACCGCACGGGCGGCGAGGACGACGTCGGCGCGCTGGTGGAGATGCTGTCGGGTGCGGAGCGGACGGCGGACGAGCAGATGGAGAGCGCGGAGGCGCAGGAGTGGGTGCGGTCGGCGGTGGACGATCTACCCGACGGCCTCAAGCAGGCGCTGCTGCTCGTGTACCACAAAGGCATGAAATACCGTGAGGCGGCGGACGTGCTCGGCATTCCGGTGGGAACCGTGAAGAGCCGGCTGCACGCGGCCGTTTTGAAATTGAACGAATCGTGGCGCCGAAGCGGCCGCGGGCCCATCCCGGAGGCATGATCGATATGGACGGCATAGCCATACGCGAGCAGCTGGTCGGCTATCTCTTCGGGGCCCTCGACGACGCCGAATCGATGCGGGTCGAAATGGCGCTGGCCGACCCGCGGATCGGGCCGGCATTGCGGCGGGATCTCGACGCCCTGCGACGCGCGGTGAAGCCGCTGGAACGGGATCGCGATCCGTGTCCGCCGCCGCCCGGGCTGGCCGGGCGGACGCTGCAGTTCATCGCCGCGCAGGCCCCCCCCCGGCGCGACGCTCCCGCGCGGCCCGTCCTCCGGCCGGTCATCCCCGCGGACCGCGAGCGGACGGGCGCCGGCCCGCGGGCCTGGCTCGACCGGGGCATCATGGCCGCCACGGCGTTGGCCGCCTGCGTGCTCGTCGCCCCGCTGCTGCTCGACTCGATCACGGAGGCCCGCGCCCGGCGGGCCGAGCGGAACCTGCAGCGGCTCTCCGCCGGCCTCCAGGGGTTTGCCGAATCGCACCGCATCTATCCCACGCCGCCGAGCTCGGGCCCGCTGTCGCGGGCCGGGCTCTACGCCCCGACGCTCGTTTCCGAGCACCGCCTGGTGGCCGACGACGGCACGGTGCTCGTGCCCGACACGGAGCTGGCCCGCCGGGGCGGATTCCGCGTGCCGTCGCTCGAGGAACTGGAGGCCGCGGTCGGCACGCCGCGGTTCGAAGAGCTGGTGCGCACGATGGGGGGCGACTACGGCTACACCCTCGGCCACCGCGACGCCGCCGGCGTGCTCCAGCCCAACCGCAACCAGCGGCGGGCCCACCATCCGCTCATGGCCGACGCGCCGGACCACACCGACGAGAAGAGCGACAACCATCCCGAGGGCATCCACCACGTGCTCTTCGAGGACGGCCGCGTGCGGCGGCTGCTGTCCGACGGACTCCATCATCGTGACGACCACCTCTACCGCAATCACGATGGGAAGGTGGCCGCCGGCAAAGACGACGAGGACGCCGTGATCGGCGACTCCCACGACCAGCCGTGATCAAGTGGCGAAGGTGAGGGATTGCGCACGCCGCGATGACCTTCGCGCCGTCGCCGCCGTCCCGGCGTCGTCTCCGGCTGACAACACGGAGCAAGGACAGGCACGTCCTTTGAAACCACGCCCGACAGCGATGGGCGGTGACCGCTACAGGCCGGCCTTCATCGCCTCCTGCGCCGCCGCGGCGACGGCGTCGGCGGTGATCCCGAAGTGCTTGTAGAGCGCGGGGGCCGGACCCGAGGCGCCGAACGACTTCATGCCCACGAACCGGCCGCGCGAACCGATCCACTTCTCCCAGCCGAAGCCGCAGGCCGCCTCGCAGGCCACGCGGGCCGTGACCGCGGCGGGTAGCACGCTCTCGCGATAGGCGGCGTCCTGCTCCTCGAACAGATCCCAGCTCGGCAGGCTGACGACCCGGGCCTGCACGCCCGACTCGGCGAGCTTGGCCGCGGCGTCGAGGCACAGCTGCACCTCGCTGCCGGTACCGATGAGGATGCAGTCGGGCCTGCCGCCCGGCGCGTCCCGCAGCACGTACCCGCCGCGGGCCGTGCCCGCAGCCGAGCCACAGGCCGCCCGGTCGAGCGTGGGAATGTTCTGCCGGGAGAGCACGATCACGGCCGGCCGGTCGGGACGGGCCATCACCACCCGCCAGGCCTCGGCCACTTCGTTGGCGTCGCCGGGGCGAAACACCGTCAGCCCGGGCACGGCGCGGGCGCTGGCGAGCTGCTCGATCGGCTGGTGGGTGGGGCCGTCCTCGCCGAGGCCGATCGAGTCGTGGGTGAGCACGTAGATCACGCCCAGCCCGCCGAGCGCCGAGAGCCGCAGCGACGGCTTGAGGTAGTCGAAGAACACGAAGAACGTGGCGCAGTAGGGCCGCAGGCCCGCGAGCGCCATGCCGTTGCAGGCCGCCGCCATGCCGTGTTCGCGGATTCCGAAGTGGAAGTTGCGGCCGCCGTACTCGGCGGGGCCGAAGTCGCCGGCGCCGGGCACGAGCGTCATCGTCGAGGGGGCGAGGTCGGCCGAGCCGCCGAGGAACCAGGGCACGCCCGCGCTGATCCCCTGAATCACCTTGCCCGAGGAGACCCGGCTGGCGAGGCCCTTGGGGTCGGCCGGAAAGCAGGGAATGCTCTTGTCCCAGCCCGCCGGGAGGCGGCCGTCGAGGAAGTCGCGCAGCTCGCCCGCCACGTCGGCGTGGGCCTGGGAGTAGTCGGCGACCGATTTCTGCCAGGCCCCGTGAGCCTGTCGGCCCCGAGCCCCGAGCGTCTTGGCGAAGTGCTCCGGCACCTCGGCCGGCACGAGGAACTGCCCGTCGGCCGGCCAGCCGTAGGCCGCCTTCGCGCCGGCGATCTCCTCCGCGCCCAACGGCGCGCCGTGGGCCTCGTGGGAGCCGGCCTTCTTCGGGGCGCCGTAGCCGATCACGCTCTTCACGATCACGAGCGTCGGCCGCTTCTGTTCCGCCTTGAAGGCCTGCAGCGCCTGTTTCAGCGCCGCGGCGTCGTTGGCGTCGGCGACGTGCTCGACCCGCCAGCCGAGACCCTCGAACCGCCGGGCCACGTCCTCGGTGAACGCCAGGTGCGTCTCGCCCTCGATCGTGATCGAGTTGTCGTCGTAGATCCAGCACAGGTTGTCCAGGCCGAGGTGGCCGGCGATCGACGCCGCCTCGGCTGCCACGCCCTCCATCAGGTCGCCGTCGCTGCACAGCACGTAGGTGTCGTAGTCGAAGAGCGTGTGGCCCGGGCGGTTGTAGCGGGCCGCGAGCCACTTCGAGGCGATCGCCATGCCGACCGAGTTGCCGCAGCCCTGGCCCAGCGGCCCGGTGGTGGTCTCGATGCCGTCGGTCATGTGGTGCTCGGGGTGGCCCGCGCAGACGCTGTCGAGCTGGCGAAACCGCCTGATCTGCTCCAGCGACACCGCCGGCTCGTGGTGCCGCGGCTCGCTCGGCCCACCCCGGCGGATGCCGGCCAGGTGGATGAGCGAATAGAGGAGCATCGACGCGTGGCCGCAGGAGAGCACGAACCGGTCGCGGTTCGGCCAGGCGGGGTCGGCCGGATCGTAGCGGAGAAAGTCTTTCCAGACCGCGAAGGCGACGGGGGCCAGGGCCATCGGCGTGCCGGGATGCCCGCTCTTGGCGGCCTCGACGGCGTCCATCGAGAGAGTGCGAATGGTGTCGATCGCGAGGCGGTCGAGGTCAGTGGCGGCGCACGCGGGGGCGGACATGGAGGCTCCTTCAGGGTTCTCGAGTCGCGGGGAGTGTAGCAGACTGTGGAAGAAGTCTGCCCGAGCAGGATGCACGGGCCATCGACCCAGGAAACCCTCGGCGTTTCCTGCGGTCGATCAAGTGGACAAAGGCCATGGAGGGCTTTGTCCACGGGCAGGTAGGAACGGCGGCGCAGGGCCGTCAACGAGGGGCCCGGGAAGGGCTGCCCGTGCCCCGTCGCCGGACGTTCGTTCCGCCCATCCTGGGCTCCACTCACTCGGAGTTGGCTGCGCTACGACATCCATGTCTTCGCTGGCCAACTACGCCGGCTCTCAGGGCACGGGCAGCCCCTCCCTGCCTGAATGAGGAGCAGTGTCGCTTCACACCCCGTCACTGCGACAGGTGGCGGCGGTAGTCGGCGTCGAGGTCGGGGTACTTCCGCCTGCAGAGCCGGGCGAGCGTTTCGGGATCGGCGGTGCCGGTGTAGACCCGCGCCAGATATTCCACGAAGGCCTCGCGGTAGCGGCCGCGCTGGCCGTTCATGAAGAAGTCGGCGAGGCCGGAGATCTGGCTGTAGAGCTGCGGCAGCCGCGGGTGGGACTGGAACTCCTTGCGGCCCAGGGCCGTGAGGGCGGCGAGCGGCACGTAAAACTCATCCTCGAGGAGCCGTTCGCGGGCGGCGGGCACGCGGCCCGCGTCGCGGCCCCCGATCGTCCAGCCGAACGGGGCCGGGCGGATCGACTCCATGTGGCAGGCCGCCGCCTCGACGGCCCAGAAGCCGCACCGCTCTCCCGCCCGGCCGGCGAGCTTCTTCATCTGCGGGCTCGATTCCGCGAACAGCTGATGCGTCGCTTCATGGTGGATCGTGATCGCATGCGGTCGTGGCTCCGCGTCGGCCGCGGCCGACGCGGCGAAGAACCAGGCCGTCTGCGTCGGCGGCCAGTAGAGGCCGTCGGTGCGGCCGATCGTCGGCTCCAGCTTCGTGAGCTCCGCCACGTACTGGCCGCGATCCGCGCACAGCACCGCCGCGAACGGCTCGTGCGGCATCAGCCGGCCCCGGCCGCGGAGCCGCTTCTCCAGATCCGCCGGCTCCAGGCCGAACCCGCCGAACACCTGTCGCCAGACGAGGAACGTCTCCTCGAGAACGGCGGCCATGGCGGCGGCCGCGGGCAGGGGTGCGGTGGAGAGAATCTCCCAGTGGTCGGAGTCGAACTTCCGCCCCTTGTCGATCGCGAGATCGGTCCGGGCGTCGTCCGCGGCCGCCGTGAGCCAGCGGCCGCGGTCATACCGCTCGCCGGCCCGAAACCGTGCCAGCCGCGCCGCCGGCAGCCAGCCGAAGGCGGCGTCGAACTCCTCGCCCCGGTCGAGCCGCCGCGCCGTCTCCGGCCACGTCCACGCGGCGCCGCGCCGTGTCCAGCCCAGGGCGGCCCGTGCCGACGCGTGGTCGGGGTCGTCACGCAGCACCCGCGCGAGCAGCCGGATGACGTCGCACGACCGCTGCGACAGCGGGGGCCTGTCCGGGGCCGGATCGGCCTGCTCGGCGCGGGTGGGAACGCGGTCGTGTGCGGACGCGGCGGCGCGGGCGTGGTCGAAGACCCCCGCGGCCCGGGCCTGTCGCGTGGCGACGAAGTCGCTCCAGATCTCCCGCTCCCCGTCGGTGGCAAGCCACTCGGGCGGTGCGAGGGCGGCCGGAATCGCCAGGGCGAACTGCCGGTCGGTCTCCGCCGGGAGCTCCCAGCCGGCGATCAGGGCTGCGAGCCGCGGCCAGCCGCCCGCCTCGGCGCGGCGCACCAGGCCTTGCGCCGCGGACGCGAACCGTTCGTCGAGCTCCGTGAGCGACTTGTCGGGCGCCGGCTCGGCGGCGCCGAGCGCCGCCGACAGCGCGGTCGCCCAGGCGACCACCAGCCCGCCGACCCAGCCCGGCCGCCGCCCGCGGTGCATACCGATCAGGCTTCGTCGCCGAAGGCGGAGTCGAACTGCCGCCGGCTCGGGGCGAAGTCGAGGTTCTTGACGAACTTCGCCGCTTCGGCGGCGCCGTGCTCGCGGTCCATGCCGCAATCCTCCCACTCCACCGACAGCGGCCCCTCGTAGCCCACCTGGTTGAGGGCGCGGATGATCTCCTCGAAGTCCACCCCGCCGCGGCCCGGCGAGCGGAAGTCCCAGCCGCGGCGCGGGTCGCCGAAATTGATGTGGCTGGCGAGGATGCCGGTGCGGCCGTTGAGCGTCACGATCGCATCCTTGACGTGCACGTGATAGATGCGGTCCGGGAAGCTGCGGATGAACTCCACGGAGCTGACGCCCTGCCAGTGGAGGTGGCTGGGGTCGAAGTTGAACCCGAACTCCTCGCGGCGGCCGAGGGCCTCGAGGGCCCGCTGGGCCGTGAAGATGTCGAAGGCGATCTCGGTGGGATGCACCTCGAGCGCGAACCGCACGCCGCACTCGGCGAACACGTCGAGGATCGGGTTCCAGCGGTCGGCGAACTCCTGGAAGCCGGCGGCGATCATCGACTCGGACACCGGCGGGAACGAGTAGAGGAGGTGCCAGATCGACGAGCCCGTGAAGCCGTTGACCACCGACACGCCGAGCTTCTGGGCGGCGCGAGCCGTGTTCTTCATTTCTTCAGCAGCCCGCCTGTTGACTCCGTCCGGCTTGCCGTCACCCCACACGTGGGGCGGCAGGATCGCCTTGTGCCGCTCGTCGATCCGGTCGCAGACCGCCTGGCCGACGAGGTGGTTGGAGATCGCGTAGACCGACAGGTCGTGCCGCTCGAGGGCGTCGCGCTTGGCCGCGCAGTAGCCGCTCTCGTTGAGGGCCCGCGTGACGTCGAAATGGTCGCCCCAGCAGGCGAGCTCCAGGCCCTGGTAGCCGAAGTCCCGCGCCTTGCGGGCGAGGTCCTCGAGGGGCAGGTCGGCCCATTGGCCGGTGAACAGCGTGACGGGACGGGGCATGGGCTGGCTCCTAAACGGGCACGGTGGAACGGATGCGAACGAATTGTGCCAGATTCCGTCGCGCCGGCAACTCGATCGGCCCGGCGGCCGGGATTCGGTCTGGACCGACGTCGGCCGGCGGCTTACCCTCCCGCCCCCCCTCCCGGAGCACCGACCATGATCATCAAACGGGCCGGCTCGCAGCCGGCCGACGTGTTTTCGGCGACGGCCTGGCACCACGACATCAACGCCCGGATCGTCGCCGACCACGACTTCCTGCTCACGCCGCGGCAGCGATCGCGTCGCTATCCCTCGCGGCTGCTGCGCTACTTCATCCCGTTCCACTGGCTGGGCCGCGAGGCCGCACGGCGCGGGCGGCCGCTGCGGGTGTGCGAGATCGGCATCGCCCACGGCCTGATGCTGCGCTACGTGATCAGCGGCCTGGAGCAGCTCGGCCTCGATCCCGCCGACGTGATCGATCAATGGATCGGTGTGGACATGAAACTCCTTCACGACGATCTGGCCAAGGTGCCCTACGACGGCCTGATCGAGGCCAATTTCGAGTCCGAGCCGGAGAAGATTCCCGGCGACTGCGACGCGTACGTGCTCCTCCACGTGCTGGAGCACCTGTACGAGCCCGAGCGAGCGATCCGCCAGCTCGTCTCCCGGGTGCCGGCGGGGGCGTTGCTCCTCGTCGGCTTCCCCTCCCACCTGCACCCCTTCATTCCGCTGCGGGAGCCGCGCCTGCGGGCCCACACCAACTCCAACGGCCACGTGTCGGCCCTCTCGGCCCGCCGCTTCAACGACGCCGCCCACGGCAACGGCTGCGACGTCGAGGAGGCGCGGGGCGCCTTCTTTCTCCGTGCCAGCGGCATGTTCCTGGAGGATCAGCGCTGGTGGCAGCAGTTCAATCTCGCCTGGGGCCGGCTCGTGCCCGGCTGGTTCGGCGAGGTGTACATCGCGGCGCGGAAGCGGTAGTCGCCGGCTCCGCCGGCGGCAGGAGTGTGTTGCGAGTTGATGGCTGTGTGCCGGTGCTTGGAAGCCCGAACCGCGAGCTGAGGGAATGCGTGCGGCTTCCGGCAAAGCGAGGCACGAAGCCGAGGCTTTGCGTGCACGGGACTACCAGTTGACCGCCCGCCCGGACGGCGGGCCTTCGAGAGCCGACGGCGGTCGGCCAAGCAAAGCGAGGCACGAAGCCGAGGCTTTGCGTGCAACCGCTCCAGTGGCACGCTCAGCGCGTCACCGCACGGCGGAGGAGCCACCAGCCCCAGACGGCGATCAGGAGGTTGCCCAGCCACGCCGCAGCAGGCGGCAGGCGGCCGTCCTTGGCCCCGTCCACGCCGAGCATGAACACGGGGTAGTAGACGACGAGGATCGGCAGGAAGCAGAGGAAGAAGCTCGTGAGGAAGTCGGCGTTCCGCATGCGGATCGCCATCGGGGCGCCCACGAGCACGAAGCACAGGGCGCTGAATCCATTGGCCCAGCGGCGCCAGGGCTCGACGACGATCCGGGCGAGCATCCGCCGCTCGTGCTTGAGCTTCTGCCGCTCGTTTTCGGTGGCGAAAGGGGCCGTCCATTCGAGCCGACCGGTGAGCATGCCCATGGCCACTTTGCCCGCGGCCATCTGCTCGACCTGGCGGATCTTCTCCCCCTGGGCGACGCGGGCCGTGGCGAAATCGGCCATCGCGATCTCCGACGGGCTGCGTGACGTGGCCCCCTTGCGGCTCACGGCGTCGAGCGGCACCTCGCGGACGATGGTGTCGGGAAACGACGCCTTCACGTCGCCCATGTGGAGCGTGCCGTCGCGGAAGGTCACGATCAGGGCATTCTTGGCCGGGTCGGCCCGCAGTACCGCCTCGCTGGCCGATATCGTGGCGGGCTTGTCGGAGCCGCCCGACTGAAACGAAAGGGTGGGGCGGATCAGCTTCCGCCCATCGACGCCCTTGACGTTGATCGACAGCTGCGACGTGCTGTAAGACCGCTGCTGCCGCAGCCGTCCGTAGATGATCTGCTCCACGCTGTTGACCACGACCCGGCGCACGCCGTCGCGGCCCCAGGTGACGGCCACGTCGTTGAGCCACACCGACACGAAGCTGACCACGAGGGCCAGCCCGACGGCGGGCCAGATCGCCGCCATCGGCGTCACACCGGCCGCCTTGAGGGCCGTGATCTCGTTGTTGGCCGAGAGCCGGCCGAAGACGCTGGCCACGGCGAAGAGCATCGTGCCCGGTACGGCGAACCGCATCGCCTCGGGCAGCACGTAGGGCACGAGCATCAAAATCTGCAACAGGCCCAGCCCCTGCTGCTGGGCCTCTTTGACGAGTCCGACGATGAGCATGAAGAGCGTCAGCGCCGTGAGCGTCACCAGGAAGACCTGAAGCAGCTCCGACAGCA
The DNA here is from genome assembly GCA_044344765.1 of Pirellulales bacterium. Lineage (GTDB taxonomy): Bacteria > Planctomycetota > Planctomycetia > Pirellulales > UBA1268 > QWPN01. Next base: position 32,379 of record JBIJCJ010000007.1, read on the forward strand.
CGTAGCGGGTGAGGATCTTCATGACGGGCGGAGTGTAGCGACCCCGCACGCCCCGCCGGCAGGCCGATTTCAGGGCAGCGTGCGGCCCTGGCGGCCGGTCGCCTCGGCCCGGGCCGCCTCCACGGCGGCGGCGTACACCCCGATCGCGGCGGCCACCGCGCCGATCGCACCGTGGCGATCGCCGCTGCCGGCGAGCGCCCGGGCCTGCCGCGCCGACTCTTCCGCCCGGGCCCGCGGGGAACCGTCGAGCCCCTCCGCCGCGGTCTCGACGCTGGCCGCGATGCCTTCCAGGAGCGCCGCGGTGGCGGTGCAGTCGTGGCTGCGGTAAGGGCCGCCGCCGAGCTTCTCCCCGACGGCGAGCGTCCGCTGTGCGGCTCCCGGCGGCGACAGGAAACCGAAGAAGGAGAACAGCAGGCAGGAGATGAACGACAGCAGCGACAGTCCAGTGATCGCCAGCGCCACGGCCTGCGTCAGTTCGGTGCTTTTCGGCTCCTGCCAGAAGCCGACGGCCACCAGCGCCGCGAACAGGCTGACGGCTGCGGCTCCCAGCATTCGCCACGGCACCGGCCGCGCGGCCGCGGCTGCCGGCTCTTCGGTGAGCGGCCAGGGCGGGTCGCCGGCGGCCGCCTTCGAAACCTCCTTCGGGCCGGCCCGGGCCACGATCACCGTGATGTTGTCAGGGGCGCCGCGGACCAGGGCCAGGCCCACGAGCGCGGCGGCCGCTTCGCGGGGGGGCAGGGTGCCGGCGAAGAGGCCGATCTCCGCGTCGGCGACCTGACCGGAGAGGCCGTCGCTGCAGAGCACGAACACGTCGCCGTCCTCGACCGGGAACGGCCCCTCCAGGTCGACCTGCACCTGCGGGTGCGGTCCCATCGACCGGGTGATGATGTTCTTGGGGGTCTCACGGAGATCGAAGTCGGGCGCTGTTTCGCCGGCCGCCTTCAGGTCCTCGAGCTCCCAGACCAGCGAGTGATCGCGGGAGAGCTGTTCGATCCGCCGGCCGCGGACGCGGTACGCCCGGCTGTCACCCACGTGGCCCACGACCGCGCCGCGGGGCACCAACGCCAGCGCCGTGCAGGTGGTGCCCATTCCCTTGAGATCGACGGAAGTCTCCCCCTTGGCGTGGATCTCGGAGTTGGCCTGCTCGATGGCCTGCCGCAGCGCCAGCGCCGGCGACTTGCCGGCGTGCTTTTCATAGACCAGCGGCACCTGCTCGGCCGCGATGGCGCTGGCCATCTCGCCGGCCGCGTGGGCTCCCATTCCATCGGCCACGACGAACAGCCAGCCGCGCAGCTTGTAGACATCGCGGTTCCACGGCTCGAGAACGGCCTTGGAGTCTTGGTTGTTGGACCGCCGGCGACCGATGTCGGTGCGGTCGCAATAGTCGAGGGTGGAACCGATGGCCACGCGATGGAGCCTCGGGGTGCGGCGAAACGGGGAAACCCGGTGGGGACCCAGTTTAGCCAGGTTTTTTCGGCGGGGCGATACGAGGCGGTGGGCGCGAAGTGGGCAAGATCGGCTGCTCTGGCGGCGGTCGCGGCGGGTGTCTATCGTTCCGCACATGCACTTCCTCGCCCGTTCGATCCCGATCCTGCTCCTGGCGGTCGCGGCCGCCGGCTGCGTGCAGCGGCGGATGACGATCCGCAGCAACCCGCCCGGGGCGCTGGTCTACGTGGACGACTACCAGATCGGCACGACGCCGGTGTCGCACGACTTCGTCTACTACGGCACGCGCAAGATTCGGCTGGTGAAGGACGGCTACGAGACGCTCACGGTCCGCCAGCCGTTTCCGGTCCCGTGGTACGAATACTTCCCGCTCGACTTCGTGAGCGAGAACCTGATTCCGTGGGAGATTCGCGACGAGCGGGTGGTCGATCTCGCCATGGCACCGGCCGCGGCGCAGCCGCCCGAACTGGTCGTGGCCCGCGCCGAGCAGGCGCGGCTCGCGGCGGGCAGCCTGCCGCCGGCGGTGCCCGCCGCCGTCGCGCCGCCTCCGGTCGCGGCCCCGCCGGCCGCCATACAGCCGCTGCCGGCGCCGAGCCCGCTCCAGGGCCTGCAGCCGCCACTGCAAAACCAGCCGACGCAGGGCGTCCCCGGCCTGGGCATGCCATAATCGGGTCATGCCCGGCCCCCACTCACGATCGGCCCTCGACGCGGTCAAGCTCGAGCGGCTGCGCGGCCTGCTGCGGACGATCCTGCCGCACAACCGCTTCTACGCGGAGAAGCTCGCGCGGGTCGGCGACGCGACTGCCATCGCCTCACTCGACGCACTGGCCGGCTGGCCGTTCACCTCCAAGGAGGAGCTCGTCGAGGCCGCCGCGGAAGGCACGCCGGCGAACCTCACCTGGCCGGTCGCGCGCTACTCGCGGTATCACCAGACCAGCGGCACGCATGGCCGACCGTTGCCCGTGTTCGACACGGCCGCGGACTGGCAGTGGTGGATGGAGTGCTGGCGGGAGATCCTCGCCCGCGGTGGCGTCGGCCCGGGCGACCGGGTGCTCGTGGCCTCGTCGTTCGGTCCCTACGTCGGCTTCTGGAGTGGCTTCGAGGCGGCCCTCGCCGCGGGCGCGATGGCGATCCCTGGCGGCGGCCTGTCCACCCGGGGACGGATCGAACTCGCCCGCAGCCTGCAGGCCACGGTGCTCGTGGCCACGCCGAGCTACGCCCTGCATCTGGCCGAGGTGGCGGCGGCCGAGAAGCTCGACCCGCAACGGCTGGGCGTGCGGCTGGTGGTCGTGGCCGGGGAGCCGGGCGGTTCGTTGCCCGCCGTGCGCAGCCGGCTCGCCGCGCTGTGGGCTGCGGAAGTGCTCGACCACGCGGGGGCCACGGAGGTCGGCCCCTGGGGCGTGGGCGACCTGCGCGGCCCGGGGCTCGACGTGCTCGAGCCCTGGTTCCATCCGGAGTTTCTCTCCACGGCAACCGGCGCGGCGGCCGGGCCGGGGGAACTTTCCGAGCTTGTGATCACGACGCTCGGCCGCGCCGGGGCCCCGGTGATCCGCTATCGCACGGGTGATCTCGTGCGGCCGCAGTGGCCGTCGGCCGCCACGGTCGCAGCCGGCGCCGCGCCGGTGGTCCGGCTCGTCGGCGGCATCCTCGGCCGCACCGACGACATGCTCGTGATCCGTGGCGTGAACGTGTTTCCCGGCGCGATCGACGACATCGTGCGCGGGTTTCCTGAGGTGGTCGAGTATCGTGTCACCGTCCGCAGCCGCGACAGCCTCGACGAGCTGGCGGTGGAGATCGAGGACCGGCTGGCCGCTCCCGAGCGGGTGGCGCGGGAGTTTCAGGTGCGGCTGGGGCTGCGGGTGGACGTGCGGGCGGTGCCGCCGGGTAGCCTGCCGCGATTCGAAGGCAAGGCCCGGCGGTTCGTTGACGAACGGAGAACTCCATCATGAGCGGACCTGTTCCCACCGCCCTCGCTCGCTGCGGCGCTGGGCCTGATGCCGGCGCGATCGAGATCACCTGGAGCGACGGAGCGCGGGGCGTCTACACGCCGCGGCTGCTCCGCGACGCCTGCCCCTGCGCCACCTGCCGGGAGCAGCGGGCCGCGCCGCGGCCGCCCGCCCTGCTGCCGGTGCTCTCCGCGGCCGAGGTCGCCCCGCTGGCGATCACGGACATGCGGCCCGTGGGGCAATACGCCTACGCCATCGGGTTTTCCGACGGCCATTCCAGCGGCATCTACACGCTCGCCTACCTGCGGGAATTGGCCGGCGCGTAGCTGTGGCTTCACGGCCGGCCGCAGGCCGCGGCGTTGATCACGGCCGCGATGCGGACGGCGTCGTGGCAGGCCTCCTCCCCGGCCCCGAGGTGCAGGAGGCTGGCCTCGTGGTTCTTGATGCACAGCTCGCAGCCTGCCAGGGCCGCGCAGGCCAGGCTCATGAGCTCGAAGTCGGCCTTCGAGGTGGCCGGCTGGGCCATGCGGGACATTCTCAGCCGCGGGGAGCGGGCCTCGTAGCTTTCCTTGCCCAGCATGTGCCGAAACCGATAATACACGGTGTTCATCGCCATCAGGCCGGCCGCGGCCACCGCGTCGGAGACGACCGGGCCGGCGGCGTCGCCGAGCCCGCTGCGGAGGTCATTTTCGAGTGCATCGGCGAGGTTTGTCGCCCGCACGAACCGGGCCGCGGCCAGGGCCACGCCCAGGGCCTGGGCTGACGCGAGGTGCTCGCCGGCGAGCACGGCCGACAGGTTGAGGCGGATGTCCTTGAGGTCGTCGGGGAGCGCGTCGCGCCAGGCGTCGAGGGCGGGCGTCGGGATGGCCATGGGACGGCGGGCTCCGAAGGTCGAGGGGGATGGGATGCAGGGAAGCCCGGGAATTGTAGCGGCTCGTTGAAGGAAGCGGCGGCGGAATGCTACCTTTCGGCAATTTGTTTTTTCCCGCCCACGAAGCCATTCCATGCCCCGTCGCGACGACCTGCACACGATCCTCCTCATCGGTTCCGGCCCGATCGTCATCGGGCAGGCCTGCGAGTTCGACTACTCCGGCACCCAGGCCTGCAAGGCCCTGCGGGAGGACGGCTACCGGGTGGTGCTGGTCAACTCCAACCCGGCCACGATCATGACCGACCCGGGCACGGCCGACCGGACCTACATCGAGCCGCTCACCTGGCAGATGCTCGAGAAGGTGATCGAGGTCGAGAAGCCCGACGCCGTGCTCCCCACGCTCGGCGGCCAGACGGCGCTCAACCTGGCGATGGAGCTCGACCGCCGCGGGATCCTCGCGAAGCACGGCGTGGAGATGATCGGCGCCAAGGCCGACGCGATCCGCCGCGGCGAGGACCGCGAGATCTTCAAGGCCACGATGCACACGATCGGCCTCGAGACCTGCCGCGGGCGGATCGTGAGGAGCCTCTCCGAAGCCCGCGAGGTGCTCGCCGAGATCGGACTCCCGGCCGTGATCCGCCCGAGCTTCACCCTCGGCGGCTCCGGCTCCGGCGTGGCCTTCAACCGCGAGGAGTTCGACACGAAGGTGCAGCGCGGGCTCGACCTCTCCCCCGTGGGCGAGGTGCTGGTCGAGGAGTCGATCCTCGGCTGGAAGGAATACGAGATGGAGGTGATGCGCGACGCCGACGACAACGCCGTCGTCATCTGCTCGATCGAGAACTTCGACCCCTGCGGCGTGCACACCGGCGACTCGATCACCGTCGCCCCGGCGATGACGCTCACCGACCGGCAGTATCAGCGGATGCGCGACGCCAGCTTCGCCGTCATCCGGGCGATCGGCGTGGAGACGGGCGGATCGAACATCCAGTTCGCGGTCAATCCGACGAACGGCCGGATGATCGTCATCGAGATGAACCCGCGGGTCAGCCGCTCCTCGGCCCTGGCGAGCAAGGCGACCGGCTTCCCGATCGCCAAGATCGCCGCCAAGCTGGCCGTCGGCTGGCGGCTGCACGAACTGCCCAACGACATCACGCGGAAGACGAAGGCCTGCTTCGAGCCCTCGATCGACTACGTCGTCGTCAAGGTGCCGCGGTTCGCCTTCGAGAAGTTCCCCGAGGCCGACAGCCGCCTGACCACGCAGATGAAGAGCGTGGGCGAGACGATGGCCATCGGGCGGACGTTCAAGGAGGCCTTCCAGAAGGCGCTCCGCGGGCTGGAGGTGGGCTCGTTCGGCTTCGGATGCGACGGCAAGGACCTGTGGGGCACGCCCGCCGAGCCGTCGATCGACGACATCCGGGCCCGCGTCGCCACGCCCGACCCCGATCGGGTGTGGTACCTGCGGTACGCGCTCAAGGCCGGGATGACGGTTGCGGAACTGCACGAGCTGACCGCCATCGATCCCTGGTTCCTCGACCAGCTGCGGCAGCTCGTCGAGATCGAGAGCCTGCTGCGGACCGTCGGCGCGCTGGCCGCGATCGACGACGGCACGCTGCGGATGGCGAAGCAGGCCGGGTTCTCCGATCGGCAGCTGGCCGTGCTGCTCGGGGCTGCGGAGCTCGAGGTGCGGGCGGAGCGGAAGCGGCGCGGGATCGTCGCCACCTTCAAGGCCGTGGACACCTGCGCCGCCGAGTTCGAGGCCCTCACGCCCTACTACTACTCGACCTGGGAGGACGAGGACGAGGTCCGGCCCAAGCCGCCCGGCACGCGGCGGGTGATGATCCTCGGCGGCGGGCCGAACCGGATCGGGCAGGGGATCGAGTTCGACTACTGCTGCTGCCACGCCAGCTTCGCGCTCCGCGAGCTGGGCATCGAGAGCGTGATGGTCAACTCGAATCCCGAGACGGTGAGCACCGACTACGACACCAGCGACATGCTGTTCTTCGAGCCGCTGACGTGCGAGGACGTGCTCAACATCGCCGACCGCATCTGCCCCGACGGCGTGATCGTGCAGCTCGGCGGCCAGACGCCGCTCAACCTGGCCCGCGCCCTGCACGCCGCCGGCCTGCCGATCATCGGCACGAGCGTGGACACGATCGAGACGGCCGAGGACCGGGAGAAGTTTCGCGACCTGCTCGACCGGCTGGGGCTCAAACAGCCCGCCAGCGGCATCGCCCGGACGCTCGAGCAGGCCCGCCGCGAGGTGGCCCGGATCGGCTACCCGAGCCTGGTGCGGCCGAGCTTCGTGCTCGGCGGGCGGGCGATGGAGATCTGCTACGACAACGTGCAGTTCGAACGGTACGTGGCCGAGGCCTTCGCCGTGGCTCAGGGGCAGCCGGTGCTCATCGACCGCTTCCTGGAGGACGCCATCGAGGTGGACGTGGACTGTATCGCCGACGGCAAGGACGTGATCGTGGCCGGCGTGATGGAGCACATCGAGGAGGCCGGCGTGCATTCCGGCGACTCGGCCTGCTGCATCCCGCCCCACAGCCTGTCGCCCGAGATGATCGCCGAGATCAAGCGGGCGGCGACCGGCCTGGCCCGGAGCCTGGGCGTGGTGGGCCTGATGAACGTGCAGTTCGCCGTCAAGAAGGAGGCCGACGCCGACGGGGCGACGAAGCCGGCCCTGTACGTCATCGAGGTCAACCCGCGGGCCAGCCGCACGGTGCCCTTCGTGGCCAAGGCCACGGGGCTGCCGGTGGCGAAGGTGGCGGTCAAGGCGATGGCGGGCGTGAGCCTGGCGGAGCAGGGGGTGACGGCCGACCCGGTGCCCGCCCACGTGAGCGTGAAGGAGAGCGTGTTTCCGTTCGTGAAGTTCGCCGGCGTGGACATCGCGCTGGGGCCGGAGATGCGGAGCACCGGCGAGGTGATGGGCGTGAGCGACACCTTCGCGATCGCCTTCGCCAAGAGCCAGATCG
>JBIJCJ010000099.1:0-13083 GCA_044344765.1 Pirellulales bacterium
TCGCTTCACCGAAAACCGCACCACAGTCCCTCGGCTCGCGCCTCGGGCTTCCAGGAACGGGACCGCCAAACCAGACAAACCGGAAACCAATTGCCGGGCATAGAAGGCAGTCTGGCCAAACGGGGGCCCGGGATTTGCGAGGTACGCCCAAATGAAACTGATGACCGAGCTCGGCCGCCGTATAAGGATGCAGCCGGCACTCGGCCGCCCGACCTCCGAGCGGGTTCGTGCCGCCCCGGCGGAGCTTTCGAGGGCTCGCTATCGTTGCCATTGTGAGTCGCAATATGGCGGCGGCTCCGCCGAATTGCATGACATCCCATGTGGAGTTCGAGGGCTCCGGCAGCGAGCACCACGCCGATCAGTTATCCGGGGCGGCCGTCGAGGGCGGCGCGGACGGCCTCGCGGGCCTCTCGCCAGCGGGCCTTCACCGTGCGCGGCGAGCAGTCGAGCAGGCCGGCGATCGTCCGCTGATCGATGCCGAGATACCACACGAGATGAAACAGCTCGCGGTGTTCCGCCGGCAGATCCGCGATCGCTTCGTGAAACGCCGACCAGCGTTCGAGGCCCTCCGTGGGAGCCGCCGCCCGTTCGGTGTGGAAGGCCGGTGCGTCGGGATCGCGGCCCTTGGCGCCGAGGTTCGTGGCATGCCAGGCGGCGTGGGAGTGCGGACCGGCGTAGCGTCTGGCGAGGTCGAGCAGTTCCCGCCGCACCTGCGCGGCCGCCAGGAGCATGACGTCGCGCGGCGCCTGCGGCCGGATCTCCGTGAGCGCCCGATGGAGCCGCAGCGCCGCGTTTTGAAAGACGTCGTCGGTGTCGTCCCAGCGGCGGACGCCGGGAAAGCGGTCGAGCATCCGGCTTGCCAGCACGCGGAGTCGCGTGGCACAGAGCTCGAGGATCGGCCCGCGGGCCGAGAGGTCGCCGGCCGCGAGCCGTTCCAGGCAGGCGGTCAGCCGCAAGGCCTGGGAATCGTGGGGCGTCATGGGACGTGATGGCCGCGATCGGAACGCGCCTCGGGACCGGGCCGCCGCGGGCAGCGAGCCGCCGCCTGCCGCGGGCCTGCAATCGGGTGTATAACCGCCGGTATGGGTGGTCAAGAGCCAGCGTCCGAAATACCCGGCGGCGACGCGTCGGTTTTGACGGGGGCCTCGGCGAGTTTCGGCCTCGCGGGCGGGCCGTGGGCCCAGTGGCAGGAGGACGACCTCCCGGCCGGCACCGACCTGGGGGGCGTCGTCATCGAGCGGCTGATCGCCCGCGGCGGCATGGGGAGCGTGTACCAGGCGCGGCAGATGGCGCCGGACCGCGCGGTGGCCGTGAAGGTGGTGCAGGCCGGCCGCTTCGGCCCCGGCATGCTGCGGCGGTTCGCCGACGAGGCGCGTGTCCTGGCGCGGCTCCGCCATCCGCACATCGCCCAGATTCACGCCTGCGGCACCTGCCCGACCTCCCGCGGTGGGCTGCCGTTCATCGTCATGGAGCTCGTCGAGGGGGCGCGGACGATCACCGAGCACGTGGCCGTGACGCAGGCGCCGCTGCGGGACCGCGTGCGGCTGCTGCGTGACGTCGCGGCCGCCGTCGCGCACGGCCACCGCAAGGGCGTGATCCACCGCGACATCAAGCCGGGCAACATCCTCGTCGATGCCGCCGGAACGGCGAAGGTGATCGACTTCGGCGTGGCCCGCACGCTGGACGCCGCGGCCACCGGGCAGGAGCGGATGACCGGCTCCGGCGACCTGGTGGGCACGCTGCGGTACATGAGCCCCGAGCAGCTCGGCGCGGATGCGGATGAAGTCGACGCCCGGACCGACGTCTACGCGCTGGGGCTCGTGCTCCACGAGCTGCTCACCGGGCGGCTCCCCTACGAGCTCCGCGGCGCGTCGCCGGTCGAGGCGGCGCGAATCCTCGACGGGCTGACCGCCCCGCCCACCGCGGAATTGGCCCGCATCGTCCGTGTCACGGCCCGACTGCGGGCCGACGAGGCGCGGGCCCTGGCGGCGATCGTGGCGAAGTGCCTGGAGCCGCGGGCGACCGACCGCTACGCCACTGCCGTCGAGGTGGAGGCGGAGCTGGGCCGCTGGCTGGAGGGGGAGCCGGTGCTGGCCCGGCCGTTGACGGGATTCGAGTCGCTGGTTCGGCTGGCCCGCAGGCACCAGGTGGCGGCGGCGGCCGGCGGCGGCATGATTCTTTCGCTGCTGCTGGCGATCGCGGGCATCACCTGGTTTTCGCTGCGGGCCGAAGGGCAGCGGCGGCAGGCCGTGGCCGCGCGGGCGCTCGCGGAGTCGCGACGCACGGAGGCCGACCGCCAGACGGCCGACGCGCGGGCGCAGCTCTATCTCTCCACGGTGCTGCTCGCCGCCGAGGCCCGCGACCGCGACAACCTCGCCGCGGCCACGCGTCTCCTGACGACCGCGCGGGGCCTGGTCGATGCGGCGGGGGCGGGCCATCCGCTCGAACTCGACTGCCTGGCGGCGTCGCTCGACGAGTCGGTCGCGGTCCACCGCGGGCAGGGGCGGACGATCACCGCGGTCGGCTGGGCGCCCGACGGCCGGTGGCTGGTGATCGGCGACACCGCCGGGCACGTCGAGGTCGTCACAGCCGGCACGGCAGATGAAGGCCGTGCACTCGCCGCCCACGAGGCCGCCGTCTGGTCGGTGAGCTTCGCGCCCGACGGGCGGCTGGTCGCGACGTCATCGGCCGATGGGACGGCGCGGATCCACGACACCGAAACCTGGCGGGAGATCGCCCTGCTCGACGCCCACGCCGGGCCCGTGTACGGGGTGGCCTTCGCGCCCGACAGCGGCCTGCTGGCCACGGCATCCCGCGACCGCACGGTGCGGCTCTGGAACACGGCGGGGTGGTCCGAACGGGCTGTGCTCGGCGGCCACGAGGGCACCGCGTATGGCGTGGAGTTTTCACCCGACGGGAAGCTGCTGGCGACGGGCGATCAGAAGGGAACGGCCCGGCTGTGGGACGTGGCGACGGCCACGCAGGTCGCGACCATCGCGGGGCACGAGGGACGGATCTTCGACGTCACCTTCGCGTCCGACGGCAGGCGGCTGGCGACGGCGGCGGAGGACGGCACCGCCCGCGTGTGGGACGTCGCCGGCGGCACCGAGATCGCATCGCTGCGGCATCCGTTTCGGGTGAACTCCGTCGCGTTCCTCGGAGACGGGGGCCAGGTCGCGACCGGCTCGGGGGACGGCGTGGTGCGGATCTGGGACGCCGCCCGAGGGACGGAAGAGACTCGGCTCCGCGGCCATGCGGGGGCGGTGTGGAGCCTGACCGTGATGCCAGGATCGTCACGGATCGCCACCGGCTCCGCCGACGGCACGGCCCGCGAGTGGGACGTCGCGTGCACGGTCGCGGGCCGGGCTCGCTGCGACGGCCGCGTGCTCACCGCGGCGTTCTCCACCGACGGTCGCACGGTGGCCGTCGGCACGGCGGCGGAGACCGTGCAGCTCTGCGACGCCGCGACCTATCTGCCGGCCGGCCGGTTCACCACCGCGGCGGGCCGGGTCAACGACGTGGCGTTCGTGCCCGACAGCGGCGCGGTCGCCGCCGCCTGCGACGACGGCGCAGTGCGGATCTGGTCGCCGCCGGACCAGGAGCCGACCGTGATCCCGCTCCATGCGCGACGGATTTATTCGGTCGGATTCTCGCGGGCCGGCCGCCTGATGGTCACGGCGTCGGAGGATCGCACGGCGAGAATTTGGGACGTCGCCACCGGCGCGGCGGTGGGCGGGCCGCTGCGGCATCCGAGACGGGTGTTTTCCGCTGCGTTCGCGCCCGACGGCCGGACCGTGGCGACGGCCTGCGAGGATGACGTGGCCCGGCTGTGGAACGTCGCGAGCGGGACGGAAGAGCGGCGTCTCACGGGGCACGGCGCGGCGGTGAACTGGGTGGCCTTCGATGCGGAGGGCACGCGGCTCGCCACGGCGTCGAGCGACGGCACGGTGCGGCTGTGGCGCGTCGCGGACGGACGGATGCTCGCGGAGCTGACCGGGCCCGCACGGCAGGTGTGGAAGGTCGCATTCTCGCCCGATGGCAGCCGCGTGGCGGCGGTGTCGGCCGACGGCACCGCCCAGCTCTGGGACGCCGCGACGGGCCGGCCCGCGGCGCTGCTCCGCGGCCACCGCGACCAGGTCTGGGCCGTGGCCTTCCCGCCGGACGGCCGGTCGCTCGTGACCGGCTCCTGGGACGGATCGCTGCGGGATTGGGGAGTCACCGCCGCCGAGATCGCCCGCCGCCGCGCGGCAGCGACCGCCGCCCGGTGAGGCGGGCACGGGCGAGCGGCGGTATGCTCTCCGCATGGCCTCTTGCTTCCGCGCTCTGATCTGCATCGGCATCGTGATCGTCGGCGTGGCCGGCGCCGCGCGGGCCGAGTCGTGGAACCAGTTCCGTGGCCCCTCCGGCGACGGGCGGACGCAGGCCCGGCTGCCGCTCGAGTGGAGCGAGACGCGGCACGTCGTGTGGAAGACGCCGATCCCCGGCAAGGCGTGGGCCTCGCCGGTGGAGGCCGATGGCCGCATCTGGCTGGCGAATGCGACCGAGGAAGGGCGGCGGCTCTCGCTGGTCTGCGTCGCCGCCGCAACGGGCCGCGTCGAGCGTGACATCACCCTCTTCGAGCCCGCCAAGCCAGGCTTCTGCCACCCCTACAACAGCCATGCCAGCCCGACGCCGTTCGTCGTGGACGGCCGCGTGTTCGTGCACTTCGGCAGCGCGGGCACCGCCTGCGTGGCGGCGGACAGCGGCGCGATCCTCTGGACGCGGCAAGACCTGCCCTGCGACCACCACCGCGGTCCGGGCTCGTCGCCGATCCCATCCGAGGACCTGCTGATCGTGAACTTCGACGGCTTCGACGAACAGTACGTCGTCGCCCTCGACCAGCGAACCGGACGCACGGTCTGGAAGGCGAATCGCTCGATCGACTATGGCACCGCCAACGGCGACCTGAAGAAGGCCTACGGCACGCCCGTGATCTTCGAGCACGGTGGCCGCCGGCTATTGGTCAGTCCGGCCGCCGTGGGCACCGTCGCCTACGACCCGCGGACCGGCCGCGAGCTGTGGCAGGTGCGTCACGGCGGCTTCAACACGGCGGCCCGGCCGCTTTACGCGCACGGTCTCGTCGTCATCAATACCGAGGGGGGCGACCGGATGCTCGCGGTGCGTCCCGACGGGGCAGGGGACGTGACGGCGACACACGTCGCCTGGCGGTTCGGCAAGGCGACTCCCACGCGGCCGTCCCAGTCGCTCGTCGGGGACCACCTCTTCATGGTCAACGACAAGGGCGTGTTCACCTGTCTCGAGGTCGCCACGGGCAAGGCCCGCTGGCAGGAGCGGCGGGAAGGCCGCCACTCGGCGTCGCTGATCGAGGCTGGAGGGCGGCTCTACGCCTGCGACGAGGATGGCACGACGCTCGTGGTGGCGGCGAACCCGGAGCGGTTCGAACTGCTGGCCGAGAACCGGCTGAACGACGGCTGCATGGCCTCGCCGGCCGTCGTGGGCGACGACCTCGTGATCCGCACGAAGACGCACCTCTACCGGATCGGCGTCACCGATCGCTGACGATTCGCGGGTTTGCCATGCGAGATTTTCGTGGACGCAAAGATTGCGGTAGCGCCCCCTGCCCACGGATGATTCGCGGGCTTGCCCGTCAGCGGGCAGCCACGCCCAGCTGGCGGCAGACCTGCTCGGTGACCGCCCGCACGATCGCCTCGACATCCACGGCGGCGGGAGTCGGGCGGGTCGCCTCGTGCGCGGCGGCGCCCATCGGCGGCGGGGCGGCGAAGGCCCGGGAGAGCGATGCAGCGGCCGCCCAGCCCGCCCGCGCGGCCTCGTCGGAGTAGCCCTCCTCCGGGCCCATCGCGGCATCGAGGCGGCGGTCGGTGAAGCCCCACTTGGCCTTCAGGTCGAGCAGCTCGCGGGTCTCCTGCCGGTCGAAGTAGTGGACGCGGCCCAGATCCCGGGCCAGCATGAGGATCCGACAGTAGGCGTCGAGGATCTCGGTCCACCAGTAGGCCTTCTCTACCGTTTCGCCGAAGCTCACGGTGCCGTGATTGGCCATGATCACGACGCTCGCCTGACGCACGAAGGGCAGGATCGTGTCGGCGAGCTGCTGCCCGCCGGGGGTCGCGTAGCGGGCCAGCGGCACGTCGCCGAGGAACACCTCCACCTCGGGAAGCACGCACTGCGGAATCGGCTCCCGGGCGACGCCGAAGGCCGTGGCGTGCGGCGGATGGCAGTGGACGACCGACCGGATGTCGGGCCGGGCCTTGAGGATCGTGAGGTGGAGCAGAATCTCGCTCGACCGCCGGCGGACGCCGTCGAGCTGGTTGCCCTCCATGTCCACGACGCACAGGTCGGCCGGCTGCATGAAGCCCTTCGACATCATCGTGGGCGTGCAGAGGACCTCGTTCGGCCCCAGGCGATAGGAGATGTTGCCGTCGTTGCCGGCGGCGAAGCCCTTGGCGTAGATCCGCCGCCCGATGTCGCAGATCTCCTCCTTGAGGTCGGTGAGGGACTTCGTGGGGGTGGCTGCCGGGGCGGTGGTCGCCATGGTGGCTCCTGGGGTTGGCGTTCCGGGACGGTCCGCAAATCCTAAGGGTTGCTGTCCTTCGTTGCCACGGCAGAATGGTATTCTGAAGGCGGTGGCGGAACCGGCGCCGATGATTCCGGCGGCTCTGGTGGGAGGAGCGACGATGGCGGATTCCGTGAGAAGGGATTTCGAACGCGACATCGACGACGTGCGGCAGGTGCACGAGGATCTCGTCCACGGCGCCGGCGGCACGCCGGGCGGAACCTGGCTGTTCTTCCTGGGCCTGGTGCTGGCCGCGTCGGGGCTCTGGTTCTTCCTCAGCAACGTGCACGTCATGACCGAGCCCTTCGGCATGGTCTCGGGCGTGCTGGGCCGCGGGTTCGGCGTGGCGGGCCCGGCGATGAGCACGGGCATCGTGTTCGCGCCGATCTTTCTCGGCCTCGTGCTGCTGTTCTACGACGCCAAGCTGAAGTGGGGCTGGGCCCTGTTCTACATCGGCCTGGCGCTGATCATGATCGAAATCCTGAGCCGGATTCGCTTTCAGATGGGCATGCCCGTGAGCAACCTGCTGCTCATGCTTGGCATGATCGCCGCCGGCATCGGCATGATGCTCCGCAGCTTCAAGGACCTCGCACCCCCGGGCAGCCCGCCGGCCGCCGGTTGAGGCTGCCGGCGGTCAGGCCGCGCCCAGCCCCGCCATCCGCCGCCACGCGCTCATCTGGCCGAGGTGCATCATCATGTGGCCGCCGCAGTAGAAGGCCACGGCGGACCCGATCGTGGGGAAGAGTTCCTTCATCCGCCCCTCGGCCGGATTGGGCTGCTGGAGGACGTCGTCGGCCGTGCTGCGGAGCGCCGCGCTCACCATCCGGTGCCCTTCGGTGAAGAACTCCACGACCTCCGCCATCGGCGGATAGAGATCGAGATCGGGGTCGTCCACGCAGGTCGCGTCCTTCGAAAATCGGACCTCGAACTGGTCGGGCACCGGCGGCGCCGGGTGGCCGATGAAGCGGAGGATCTTGGGCGCGTAGAGCGAAAGGTGGCCGTAGACGAAGGCGGGATGGTTCGACTCCACCACGGCGCCGCCGGGACTGGCGAACCGGGAAAAGCGGTCGGCCGGGACGCCGCGGAGGAGCCGCTCGCCGTAGCCCAGCGAGAGCTGCAGCGAGTCGGCGATCACGTTGCCGAGGGAGCGGGACATGGGTCAGTTCCTGGGGGTGGTGGCGGCGATCCGGGTGATCGCCTCGGGGAGAGCCTGGCATTCGGCGGCGAAGACGCGGGCCGCCAGCGATTCGGGAGTGTCGTCGGGCAGCACGGGCACGGCCTTCTGAAGGAGAATCCGTCCGTGATCGTACTCATCGTCCACGAGGTGCACGGTGCAGCCGGAGACCGTGCAGCCCCGGTCGATGACGGCCCGATGCACGTGCATTCCGTGGAAGCCCTGGCCGCCGAAGGCGGGCAGCAGCGACGGATGGATGTTGATCACGCGGCCGGCGAAGTCGGCGGGAATGCGGACCAGATGGAGGAACCCCGCCATCACGACCAGGTCCGCCCCGGCGGCGCGGCAGGCGGCGAAGATCTCGTCGCTCCAAGCGTCCACCGGCCGGCCGGCCGGCGGCAGCACGGTCACCGGGACACCGGCCCGCTCCGCGATCCGCACGCCGCGGACGTCGGCCCGGCTGGCGACGACCGTCACCACGCCCGCGGCCAGACGGCCGGCTGCGATCCACTCGAGCAGGTTGTCGAGCGTGCGGCCGGAGCCGGAGAGGAGAACGGCGAGTCGCATGGGGTGCGCGAGGGAGGTGAAAGGAATTGGCGAGGGGTTGCCGAAGCTCCCTCTCCCTTTGGGAGAGGGGTCGGGGTGAGGGTGCAGGGAATCTGCGCGGCACCACAGGCACCCTCACCCGGCCTACGGCCGGCCTCTCCCAGAGGGAGAGGCGAGATGACGAAGCCCACGGCCCACTGCAAGCTGGTCAGCATACGCCGGCTCTCAGGGCATGGGCAGCCCCGAGCGGATCGTGCGACCCGCAGAGGAGGAAAAAGGCGAAGGTTATCGGGATTTGGCGGCCGTCAGCTTTTTGATCTCCGTCACCTTTCTGATCGAGATCGCGAGGGCGTGGCCGTCCACATCCACGGTTTCCGTGGCGGCGTCGGCGAGCGGCCCGAAGGTGACGCTGGCGGCGAGGGTTTCGCTCGCCACGGCGTCGCGGTGCCGCTCGAGCGCGGCTTTCAGTTCGGCCGCGTCGGTCGCGAAGGCCAGGTCGATGCGGTCGGTGAACTCGAGGTCGAGCTGCTTCCGCAGCGACTGCACGGCATGCACCGCCTCGTTGACGAGGCCCTCGGCGACGAGGTCGGCGGTCAGCTCCTTGGCCACGATGACGACCGCCCGCGGGCTCTCGGCGGCGGCCCAGCCGGGCTTCGCGGTGGTCCGCACGATCACGTCATCGGGCTCGATCACGGCCGTGCCGCCGCCGGCGAGCGGGATCGGGGCCCGGCCGTCGCGGGCCAGCGCCGCGAGGAGGGCCGCGGCGTCGGCCTTGGCGAGGGCGTCGCGGGCCTTGGGCAGGTCCTTGCCGAGCTTGGGGCCGAGCTTCTTGAGGTCGGGCTGCACGCTCCGCGTGATGTAGCGGTCAGGCTCGCGGCAGATCTCGAACTGCTTGACATTGAGCTCTTCGCAGACGAGATCCGCGTGGTCCGCGAGCCAGGCGGCGTCGTCCGGGGTGGCGTCCGCGAGCACCACCTCCACCTTGGAGAGCGGCTGGCGGACCTTGAGCTTCTCCGCCGCCCGGGCCGCCCGACCGAGCGAGGCGATGGTGCGGACGAGCGCCATCCGGCGGACGAGGGCGGCGTCGAGGAGGCGGGCGTCGCCGCCGGGATAGTCGGTGAGGTGCACGCTCTCGGGCGCCGCGGCCCCGAAGGGCACGACGGCGAGGTTTCGCCACAGCTCCTCGGTGACGAAGGGCACGAACGGCGCCGCCAGCCGGGCGATCGTGAGCAGCGTCTCGTAGAGCGTCCAGTAGGCGTCGAGCTTGTCGGGATTCGTCTCCGGGCCGCCGTCGGCCTTGCCCGCGGCCCAGAACCGGTCGCGGCTGCGGCGCACGAACCAGTTGCTCACCGCCTCGACCAGCGCCGAGAGCCGGCCGGCGGCCGTGAAGTGGTCGTAGGCGTCCATCCGCTCGGTCATCTCCGCCGCGGTGGCCGCGAGCTCGGAGAGCATCCAGCGGTCGAGTTCGCTCCGCGCCTCCGCCGGCCGCCAGCCGCGGGCCCGGCCGAGGTCGGCGTGGTCGAGCGTGCCGGGGGCGTCGAGGAGGGCCGCGGGGTCGAAGCCGTCGATCCGGGCGTAGATCACGAAGAAGGAGTAGACGTTCCACAGCCGGAGGAGGAACTCGGGCACGCTCTCGCGGATCGCCCGCTCGCTGTAGCGGATCGCCGTCCACGGGGGCTGGCCGGCGAGGAAGAACCAGCGCAGCGCGTCGGCCCCATACTTGTCGAAGATCTCGGCAGGCTCGCGGTAGTTCCGCTTGCTCTTGCTCATCTTCTGCCCGTCCTCGCCGAGCATGTGGCCGAGGACGATGCAGGTCTTGAAGGGATGGGGATACGGCCGGGCCGCGCCGCCGGACTCGTTCCCGAAGAGGAGCGTGCTGATCGCCAGCTGGCTGTAGAACCAGCCGCGGGTCTGATCGATGGCCTCGGAGATGAAGTCGGCGGGGAACTGGGCCGCGAACTCGTCCTGCCCCGCGTGCGGCCAGCCCCACTGGGCGAAGGGCATGGCGCCCGAGTCGAACCAGCAGTCGATCACCTCCGGCACCCGCCGCATCCGGGCACCGGCCGCGAAGGGCGAGTCGTAGGTCACGGCGTCGATGTAGGGCTTGTGGACGGCGAGGTCGTCGGTGAGCTGCGGGTTGACGGCCTTGGCCCGGGCGAAGGCCTCGGTGCCCGCGCAGCCCGGCTTGGAGAGCAGCGACGCGTACGACGGCACGGCCTCCATCCTGCCCGTCGTCTCGCACTTCCAGATCGGCAGCGGCGTGCCCCAGTAGCGCTCGCGGGACAGCGCCCAGTCGACGTTGGTCTCGAGGAAGTTGCCGAAGCGGCCGTCCTTGATGTGCTCGGGGAGCCAGTGGACCTGGGCGTTGTTGGCGAGCATCTGCTCGCGGAACCGGCTCGTGCGGATGAACCAGCTCTGCCGCGGATACTGGATGAGCGGGTCGGCGTCGGCCCGCCAGCAGAACGGATAGTCGTGGACGTATTGCTCCTGGTGGACGAGCAGGCCGCGGGCCCGGAGGTCGCGGGTCACGTCGCGGTCGCAGTCCTTCACGAACCGGCCGCTGCCGATGGGAAACGTGTCGGTGAACGTGCCGTCGGGGGCCACGCAGTTGAGGAGCGTCGGGCCCGCGCCGGCGGCGAACCTGGCCTGCTCGGCGACGAGCACGCCGTAGTCCACCTCGCCGAAGGCCGGGGCGACGTGCACCACGCCGGTGCCGGAGTCGGTGGTCACGAAGTCGGCGGCCACGACCCGCCAGGCGGCGGGCTCGGCGCCCCCGCCCGCGAGCGGCGCCGGCTGCGGTGGCCCGGCCGGCCGGAACGTGTCGAACGGCGGCAGGTAGGAGCGGCCCACGAGGCCGGCCCCCGGCAGCCGATCGACGACCGCGAACTCCTTCTTCGTCTTCTCGCCGAGCGCCGCCGCGAGCGGCTCGGCGACGACGTACTCAGGAGCGTCGGCCACCCCCGTCTCGCGGAGGACGACGTACTCGAGGTCGGCCTTCACGGCGGCGAACTGGTTGGAGGGCAGCGTCCAGGGCGTCGTCGTCCAGGCCACGAGGCTGCGGCGCGTGGGCCGGCCCGCATCGTCGAGCAGCGGGAAGGCGACGTACACGCTCGGGTCGGCGACCTCTTTGTAGCCCTGGCCCACCTCGCCGCTGGACAGCGCCGTGCCCCCCTGGGCCCACCACCACACGATCTTGTGGCCCTGGTAGAGCAGGCCCTGGTCGAAGAGCGTGGCCAGGGCCCACCACACGCTCTCCACGAACGACTTGTGGTAGGTGACATAGGCGGCGGAGAGGTCGATCCAGAAGCCGATCCGCTCGGTGAGCGTCTCCCACTCCTTCATGTACCGCCACACGCTCTCCTGGCACTTGTGGATGAAGGGCTCGACGCCGTAGGCCTCGATCTCGGCCTTGGAGTGGATGCCGAGCTCCTTGCAGACCTCGACCTCGACGGGCAGGCCGTGGGTGTCCCAGCCCGCCTTCCGCTCGCAGAACTCCCCGCGCATCGTGCGGTAGCGGGGGTAGAGGTCCTTGATCGTCCGCGTCAGGCAGTGGCCGGGATGGGGCATCCCGTTGGCGGTCGGCGGCCCCTCGAAGAACACGAACCGCTTCGCCCCGCGGCGGCGGGCGAGCGACTTGGCGTAGGTGCCCCGTTCCCGCCAGGTGCGGGCGACCGCGGCCTCGAGGGCGGGGAAGTCGGGCTGTCCGCGGACGGGTTCGAACATGGCGGCCAGCGTACCGCGAGGCCGGCGGCGGTCACAGGGGGGGCGCCGCCGCGGGCGGTCACCGCGGGGCGTCGGACAGGCAGCAGCGTTTGTATTTCTTGCCGCTGCCGCACGGGCAGGGCTCGTTGCGGCCGACCCGCAGGCCACGCGTCAACCGGTCCTCGGCCGCGGACCGACTGGCCGCGGCCAATGCTTCGAGATCGATGTTCCCGCGATCGGCGTCGTCTTCGGCATCGGAGTATTCATCGTCGTCATCGGTCAGCCCGGGGAATCGCTGCGCCAGCGGGCTCGTCCGCGAATCGCCCAGCCGGCGTATGCGGTCGTCATAAGCGTCCAGCTCGCGTTCCCAGTCGTCCCGTTCGGGCAGTTCATAGCCCGAGACATGCGAGAAGGCCACGAGATGCTCGCGAATTCCACGCCGTTCGGAGTCGTCGGAATTCTCGTCGCACACCGCCCGGGCGAGCGGCACGAGCTGGTCGTCCAGCTGGGCGGCCGCCGCCGTTCCCAGGTAGGCCCTTAGCGTGCCGTCATCCTCGGCGGCGAGCAGCGGCGTGATCGCCTCCGCCGATGCCGCGGAGCGGATCCGCGTGAGGGTGGTCGTGGCGGATAGCCGGGGGATCCAGTCCAGCTGCGGGTAGCGTTCCGCGACCATGCGCACGACATCGGCGGTGCCGATCCTGGTGAGTGCGGTGACCACCTCTTCGCCATACCAATCCGAATCCACCGCCAGGAGGTCCACGATCGGGGCCGCCGCCTCCTCGAACCGCATGCGGCCGGCGAGCCCGATCATCAGGCCCGTGAGCCACTCGGCCGGATCGTCGCCGCCATTGTCAGCCGGCGGGTTTCGCAGCACCTCCATCACCCGGGCTGCGGTTTCTTCGCCGCCCCGCTCGAGCGGTTCGAGGAGCAGCTCCGCCGCGGGGACATTCGCTTCCGAGTAGGTGTTGGCGGCCGCCGCCATGCGGCAGTGGTCCTCGAGCCGCCGCCAGGCATCCGCCGGCGGGCATGCCGCCAGCTCGAGCCGTGTGTCGATCGTTTCCCGCATCCTCGGCTCCAGCGCCGGGAGCGA
>JBIJCJ010000278.1:0-3532 GCA_044344765.1 Pirellulales bacterium
CCTTCGGCTTCAACCCGAACTTCGGGGGATTCTGCTGGGTGGCTCGCGAGGTGTATGGGGCCGAGAACCCCGAGTGGCTGCTCTTCCGGGCCTGGCTGCTGACGGAAGCCCCGGATTGGCTGCGTGAGGCCTATGCGACCCACGGCGAGGAGTTTGCCGCCTGGATCCACGACAAGCCGCTGGCGAAGGCGGCGGTCAAGGCCCTCATGGATCAGGCGATCAAGAAGTATGAGGCCGAGATGCCGAAGGTGGCCGAGTGATCGCCCACGGCCGGGCCGGGATGTAGAATGCGAACGAACGCGAGAGGAGGGATGCGATGACGACGAGACTGCAAGGTGCCATGCGGGCGATACTCGTGGCCGCGATCGGCTGCGGAGCGGCCGGGGTGGCGATGGCCCAGCAGGGGCAGCGGGGGCAGCGGGGGCAGGGAAGCCTGCCGTTTTCGACTGTCTACCGGCGGCCGGTGATCAGCCCCTACAACCAGATCGCGAACTTTGCACAGAATCCTCTCCAAAACCAAAATATTTACCAGCAGATGGTCGTGCCGCAGCTCCAGCAGCAGCAGCAGCAGATCGAGCAGCTGCAGCAGGCCCGTCGGCTCAACACGATCCAAGGCCGGGTGGAACAGATCCAGCGCGACACCAGCGCCCGGCAGATCGACGAATCGATCCGCCCCACCGGCCACCGCGCCACGTTCCAGAACCTCTCGCATTTCTACCCGCAGACGCGTTGAGCTCGGGCCCCGCGTCGCGGCGGCATGCGACCTGAAGCGGCGGTTCCTGGCCGTTGAAATCGGGTTGGATTTGGGGGCACGACGGTCAGAGACCGCCGCTACAAAAGGGGCGGGGGCAACGACCGTTGAGACGCGGGTATGAGGATCGATGAACCGTGCCGTGAAGCCCGAGGCGCGAGCCGAGGGAAAGCGGGGCGTTTCAAGAGAGGCCGAGCGTATTCCCTCAGCTCGCGCTTCGGGCTTCCCGGCAGACGGGCGCGCGGCGGAGACGGACGTCGATGGAGACGCGAAGGGCAACGACGGGCGCACTGTCGCGGCACCAAAGAGGGCAACGACGGTCAGAGACCGCCGCTACAGGGGGGGCAACGACGGTCGGCGAGTGGCGCTACAAAGAGAACGGCGCTACGGGGCGTTGACGCGTACCGCTTCGAGGGCGTCGTGGCGGGCGGCGGCCTGAACCGCGGCGGCCTTGTTGCCCGCCCGCTGCCAGGCCCTGATCGCGAGTGATTGGGCGGCCACCGCATCCTCGAGCCGCCGGTCGGTCTCGGCCCGCGTCGCCAGCCGCTCCGCCACCTCCGCCAGCCGCACGGCACGGACCGGATCGAGGCCCCGCAGCGGGATCTCCCCGAGGGCCCGCAGCTCGGCCCCGATCTCGTCAAACTCGTAGCTGGCCGAGGCCAGCACGATCGCCTGATCGATCACCAGCGCGTTGCCGGCGGAGGCCGCCAGCCGCCGCGCCTCCGTGAGCATCGCCCACTTGAGCGCGCGATCCGGCTCCGCGACGGCCGCGTCGAGCAGCACCTCGGCCGCGCGGTTCGCCCCGGCGGCCGTGTTGGCCCGAAACAACGGCTCCCGAAACCGCCGCTGCAACGCCGCCCGCGCATCGACGAGATTCCGCTGCGACGGCGGACTCTCGAGCACCGCCGCCGGCGGCAGCTCTCGCATCACCGGCCGCTCCACGGGCTCCGCCGCCCCGAGGACGGCCGGAAGCCAGGCGACAACGGGAACGCCCAGCGCAGGGAAAAACCTATTCCGCGGCGAGAAAGTCATCGACATCCATCTCGAGGTCATGCCTGATGATCTTGTTCATCAACCCCACAGGGACGTCCTTACCGCCATGATCAGGAATCGTCGTCTTTCGCCCGTCAACGTGCTCGAAACGAATGTGAGATCCTTTTTGGCGAACAGCAACGAAGCCCAACGCCTTGACGCGGGTGATGAAGTCGCGAAAGGAAATCGTGCGCCGTGGGCTCATGAGACAGCGATCTCGAGATCACGAACTCCCACGAATGTCGTGCCCGCGGTCGACAGGGCTTCGGGCAGGCAGGCCTCGATCGCTTCGCGGATATTGGCCATCGCTTCGTCGAGCGTATGGCCGTAGCTGCGACAGCCTTGGAGGATCGGGCAGTCAACGATGAACACGCCTTCGCTGTCCTGCTCGATGACGATCGGAAAATGTCGCGTCATGAAAGCTACTCCTGATTGAGCCTCGAATATTGGCCACGCGTCATCCCCTCACTTCCGCGAGGAGCTTTTGGGAGGACGGGGGGCGATCCAGAATGGTGGATGTCGAACCCTTCCGTTCATCCTACTCGTCGAACGGACGGCGGGGCTTGCGGGGCTCTTGCGGCGGCTGCGCGGCGCGATCGGCGCCGGCCGCGTCGCGGCGCGGGGCGGCGGGGATGTCC
Organism: Pirellulales bacterium; assembly: GCA_044344765.1. GTDB lineage: Bacteria > Planctomycetota > Planctomycetia > Pirellulales > UBA1268 > QWPN01. The sequence goes on from JBIJCJ010000278.1 coordinate 2,422, forward strand.
ACCGCGTCGGGCTGCTCCTGACGCTCACGCCACGGCTTGCCGGCCTCGTAGCTGGTCAGCTCCTGCTGCAGCTGCGCCTTCATCTCGGACGCCTCTTCGCCAAGCTCCACCGCCTGGCGGCTGAACTTCTTCGCCTCGTCGAAGTTGCCCGCCTCCGCATGGGCCGCCGCCAGCGTGCTCACGATGTGGGCCTGCTTCCATTCCGTCTTCTCGCACGCCTTGCGGGCCAGCTCGATGGCCCGCTTGCCGTCGCGCAGCGGGTCGTCGGGAGACGTGGCCAACAGCCAGGCGAGATTGTTGAGCACGCCGGTGTCGTCGGGCCGCAGTTCGAGGGCTTTTTCGAGGTCGGCGAGGGCGGCCTTGTGGTCGCCGATCGTGATCTCGGCGTCGCTGCGGCCGCGGCGGCTGGGGAAGTTTTCCTCGTCGAGCTCCAGGGCGCGGTTGAATCGCCGGATCGCCTCGCGCGGCTGCTTGGCTGCGAGATAGAGCGTGCCCAGCTGGGTGATCAGCACCGGATCGTCGGAGTTCTTGGCCACGAGGCGGCGGAAGTCGCGGATCGCGGCTTCGTAGTCCTCCCGCTCGGCGGCGATCAGACCGCGAAGCTCCAGGGCCGACGCCTGATCGGGCTCGTCGCGGAGCACCGCCTCGAGGTCGGCGAGGGCCTTGTCGGTGTCGCCCGCCTGTTGGTGCACGCGGGCCCGCAGCACCCGGGCCGCGGTGTCGTCGTCGGCGATGTCGATGGCCTTGTCGATGTCGGCCAGCGACCGCTCCTTCGCGCCGCGGACGGCCAGCAGCCGGGCCCGCTGCAGCAGCACGCTGACCGCTTCGGGATCGATCTCCAGGGCGCGGTCGAACGCCTTCTCCGCCTCGTCGAGCCGGTCGCCCATCATGCAGGCCATGCCCAGGGCCTCGAAGAGCGACTCGTCGTCGGGCTCCTCCTCCGTGGCCACGAGCAGGTCTTCACGGGCCTTGTCAAACTCGTCCTCCACCAACAGCGCCAGGCCGCGGGTGCGGCGGATGTCGGCGTCGCGCGGGGCCAGCTCCACCGCCTTGCCGAGATGCTCGAGCCGCTTCTCAGCGTCTTCTTCGATCGAGCCGAGCACGACATGGG
>JBIJCJ010000101.1:0-13021 GCA_044344765.1 Pirellulales bacterium
CAGGCTCGGAGCATTTTTTGGTGGTTGAGTCCGTGAGGGGTTGCCCGTGTCCAGGGAGCCGGCGTAGCTGGCCAGCGAAGCCCGGAGGGCGAGAGCGCAGGCACCTCCGAGTGAGCGGAGGGCATGGATGCCCGGAGCGAACGGCCGGCGAGCGGGCATGGGCAACCCCGAACCGTGCCCAATCAAGTGTCAACTATTGGATGCTCCCGGTAGTATATAGATGTCGTCTCTTCGTCACCGATCTCCCAACGCGATAGCCTCTGACGAGCCTGATGGTGTGTGATCCGGATCAGTGCCGCGACGCCCTGACAAGCCCGCGGCCGAGCACCGCCTGGCCGAGGGCCAGGCCGCCGTCGTTGCAGGGCACCCGTTCGTGCAGGAGCACGTCGCATCCGGCCCGATCCAGGGCCGCGACCGCGAGCCGCGTCAGCAGCGCGTTTTGAAAGACGCCGCCGGTGAGCCCGACCACCTGCCCGGCCCCGCGGCCGCGCAGCCGATCACAGACGGCCGCGATCATCGCGGCGACGCCTCGATGAAACCGGCCGGAGATCACCGCCGCCGGCACGCCGGCGTGGCAGTCCGCGACCACCGCGGCCACCACGCCCTTCCACTCCACGCGCAGCGGGTCGCCGTCGCCGATCCCGAACGCGTAGCCATCGGCGCCGTTCTCGTCGGCGACGGCCTCGAACGCGACCGCCGCCTCCGCCTCGTAGGTGACCGACTGCCGCAGGCCCGCCAAGGCCGCCACGCCGTCGAAGAGCCGCCCCATGCTGCTGCACGCGACGCAGCCGGTGCCCGTCTCCAGCTGCCGCTGCAGCACCCGCCGACCGGCCGCTCCCGCCGCCCTCACCGGTGCCAGCCGCTCGTCCCATGCAATGCCGGCGGCGTGCAGGAGCGCCAGCGCCGTCCGCCACGGATCGCGGATCGCGGCGTCGCCTCCCGGCAGCGGAAACGCCTTCAAGTGCGCGGCCCGCCGCATGCCGTCGGCCGCGGCGACGATGAACTCGCCCCCTTGGATCGTGCCGTCGCGGCCGTAGCCGGTGCCGTCGAAGCACGCGCCGATCATCTCCCCTGTCGCGTCCCGGTCGGCGCGGAGCGCGGCCAGATGGGCCTCGTGGTGCTGCACGCGCACGAGCGGAATCCCGCGCCCAGCCGCGAACCGTGCCGCCCACGCCCCCGCCACCGATCCCGGATGCAGGTCGGCGACCACCGCCTCGGGCTCGATGCGGAGTAGCCGCAGCAGATGCTCGGCGGAGCGGGCCAGCGCCTCGAGCTTTTCGAGGCTCCCGGTGTCGCCCACATGCTGCCCCATGAAGGCCTCGCCACCGCGGGTCACGCAGATCGCCCCCTTCAATTCCCCGCCGACGGCCAGCACGCTCGGCCCGTCCGTTCCCAGATCGATCGGCAGCGGCGCCCGGCCCCGCGCCAGCCGCAACGGCACCGGCCGCCCCGCCATGCACCGCACGACCGAGTCGTCACAGGCCACCTGGATGACGCGATCGTGCAGCAGGAACCCGTCGGCGAGCGGCCCGAGCCGGGCGACGGCCGCAGCGTTGTCGGTCACGATCGGCTCCTCCGCGCGGTTGCCCGACGTCATCACCAGCGGCGGCATCCCGGCGCAGAGGAGATGCTGCAGCGGCATGCAGGGCAGCATGACGCCCAGCAGGTCGGTGCCGGGCGCGACCGCGGGGGCCAGCGCCGCCGGCAATCCCGGAACGAGCACGATCGGCCGGTCGCGCGCTGCAACCGCCGCCGCGGCGACGGCGTCGAGCAGGCAGATCTCCCGCGCGGCCGCGACGTCGGCCACCATCACGGCGAAAGGTTTTCCGGGCCGGTGTTTCCGCACGCGGAGCGTGGCCACGGCCGTGGCGTTCGTGGCGTCGCAGCACAGATGAAACCCGCCGAGAGCTTTGACGGCCACGATCCCGCCGGCCCGCAGAACCGCCTGCGCGGCGGCGATCGCCGTCGCGCAGGCGGGCGGATCGGCCGGCCGCTCCACCGCCTGTGCCGCCGTCTCCCGCGTCGCGAACCACAGCCGCGGCCCGCACGCCGGGCAGGCGATGGGCTGGGCGTGAAACCGGCGATCGGTCGGGGCGTGGTACTCGGCGGCACACGCCGCGCACATCGCGAACGGCCGCATCGTCGTCGTCGCGCGGTCATAGGGCAGATCCGCGATGATCGTGAACCGCGGCCCGCAGTCGGTGCAGTTGGTGAACGCGTAGCCGTGACGGCGGCCGCTGGAATCCGCGATCTCCGCCAGACAGGCGGCGCAGGTCGCGACGTCGGCGGGAGGCGGCGTGCTCCGCCCGGGATGCCGGCCGCTGTCGAGAATCACGAAGCCATCCGCGACAGACGTGCCATCGTGCCCGTCTTCGATCTGCACGCTGCGAATCGTGGCCAGCGGCGGCGCGTCATCGACCAACCGCTCGAGAAGGGCGTCAATGCTCGCGGCTGGCCCGCGGACCTCGATCACCACTCCGCCCGAGTCGTTCGCCACCCAGCCGGCGAGCCCGAGCCGCGTCGCCCGCCGCCACACGAACGGCCGGAACCCCACGCCCTGCACCACGCCCGCCACCGTCACCCGCCGTCGTACATCCGCCGTCATGCACCGGCCCTCGGCCGCCGGTGCGGATGATTCACTCCCCCGCGGCGGTCGAAAACTGTACGCGGCACTTTTCCGCCGGGCCACCCGCCGGGCCACCCGCCCGGCCGTCCGCGGCTGCAGCCCGTCACCCCCCGGCTCCCGCCGGGCGTTTCCGAAATCCTCATCACGCGCGATTTCGTTCCACCATCGGAGCCAAAGCTCACGGTGCGCGAGGATCAAGTGCGAGCCGTATCAGCGGCTGCTACATTTGGGAAGTCGGCAACGTCCATTGCGTGTCCTCGTCTTCTATAGGTACACGGACAACAGCAGGCATTTCATGTTGACCAGCATCCGCGGTCGCACGCTCCTCGCCATCGCGATCGTCGGGCTCGCGCTCGGGATGACTTCGGCGGAGGAGCCGTCGTCGAGTGACGCGGCCAAGATGGCCTACGCGTCGGCCGCCGCCCTGCAGAATCGCGAGGCCTGGGATCTGGCCGCCGAGGAGTGGCAGGCTCTGATCGCCGCCCATGCCCAGGACCCGCTCGCCCTCAAGGGCCGCTACTACCTCGCCATCTGCCAGCTCAAGGCCGGCGACTGGCAGGCCGCCGCCAAGACGCTCGAGGCGGTGGTGGCGAGCAAGGCCGACGCCGCCACGGTCGCCCTGGCCCGCTGGGAGCTCGGCCGCGGAGCGTTCGAGGCGGCGCAGAAGGCGCCGACGCCCGCGGCCTATGCCGCCGCCGCCGCGAACCTGCGCGGGTTTCTCGATAACAGCCCGGGCCAGCCCCAGGCGGCCGACGCGACCCACTTCCTCGGCGAATCGCTCTGGCAGGCGGGCAAGCGAGACGAGGCGCTCGCCACATGGCAGCGGTTCCTGAAGGATCACGCCGCGTCGCCGCGGACGGCCGAGGTGCTCTATGCGCTCGGCGTGGGCCAGGCGGAGATCGGGAAGAAGGCCGAGGCGACGGCCACCCTCGACCGCTTCGCGAAGGACTTTCCGGAGCATGCCCTCGCGGCCGACGTAGCGCTGTGGCGGGCCGACCTGGCGGCTGGAGCAGGACGCCACGCCGACGCCGAGCGGTTGCTCGGACCTCTTATCAATGCAAAGGGGCCGCGGACGGCCGAGGCACTCGACCGCCTGGGCAATGCCCGCTGGAACCAAAAGAACTGGGCCGGGGCCGCGGAGGCATTCGGCACGCTCGCCAAAGCTCACGCCGGATCGCCGTTGGCTGCGAAGGCCCGCGTCGCGGCGGGGCGTGCCCTCGTGGAGGCCGGGCGGCCGAACGACGCGCGGCCGATCCTGGAACAGGCGGCGGCCGGCCCCGGGCCGGAGGCGATCGACGCCGCACATCGCCTCGCGCTCCTCGAACTCGACGCCAAGCAGCCGGCCAAGGCGCTGGATGTCGCGACGAAGGCGCTCGCGGCCGCCGCCGGCAGGCAAGGCGTCGATCCGACGCTCGTGCCCAGGCTCGAGCTCGACCGCGCCGACGCGCTCTGGGAAATCCCGGACCGACGCGCCGAGGCCGCCGCGGCCTATGCCGCCCTGGTGGAAAAGCACCCCGATTCGCCGGCCGCCGCCGCCGCGTCGTCGATGACGGCCCTCGCCTTGCTCGAGGCGAAGAAGCCGGCCGAGGCCCTGCGGCAGGCCGATGCGTACCTGGCCAGATACGCCCCGCAGGCCTCCCCCACCGCGGTGCTCGACGTCCGCGCGATTCGTGCCGAGTGCCTGCTCGTGCTCGGCAAGAACGCCGATGCGGCCCAGGCGTTCAGCGAACTGGCGGCCGCCAACCCCCGAGCGGAACGAAGCCCGACCTGGCAGTTCCGCGCGGCCGCCGCGCTCGCCGCCGACCGGCAGTGGCAGCCGGCCCACGAGGCGCTCGCCACGATCGCCGCACGACTGCAAGGCTCGCAGCGGGCCGAGGCGATCCTCCTCGACGCCTCGGCGCTCGTGGAACTGAAGCAGCCGGCCGCGGCGGCGAAACTGCTCGCCGAAATCGACACCAGCCTGCCGCAGTGGAGCCGCCGCGACGAGGCGCTGCTGCTCCAGGTGCGGGCCCTTCGCGAGGCGGGCGACAAGGCCGCCGCCCTCGCGGTCGCGGAACGGCTCGTCCGCGACTTTCCGGCCGGGACGAACGCCGACGTCGCCTGGTACCGGCTCGGCCAGCTGCGGCAGGAATCCGGCAAGCCCGACGAGGCGCTCGCCGCGTTCGCGCAGACGGTGAAGCTCGCCCCCACGGGCAGCCGGGCGCCGTGGGCGTTGTTGGCCAGCGGCTGGTGCCACGAGGCGCAGGGGCGACTGCCCGACGCCATCAAGGCCTGGAGCGAGCTGATCGAGAAACATCCACGGTCGCCCGCGGCGGCCTCGGGCCTGCTCGCCCGCAGCGACGTGCGGCAACGAACGGGTGACGCAGCTGGCGGGCTGGCCGACGCCCAGCGACTCCTGCAGGAGTCCCGCGAGGGCAGGACGAAACTCGATGCCGCGGCGCTCGGCGAGGCGCGGCTCCTCGAAGGCCTGTGCCTGGCCGGCGACAAGCGGTTCGCCCAGGCAGCGGCGGTGTTTCAGAAACTGCTTCAGGAGCAGCCGCAGTTCGCCGCCGCCGATCGCGTGCTCTTCGAACTCGGCGTCGTGCAGTCGCGCGACGGCAAGGCCGCCGACGCGGCGGCCACGTTCCAGACGCTGGCGGAGAAGTTTCCCAAGAGCGGCTACGCCGCCGAGGCCTGGCTCGAGGTCGGCGAGAGCCGCTGGGCAAAGGAGCAGTACGCGGACGCCGCCACGGCCTATGCCGCCGCCGTCGCGGCCAGCGGCGCAGGTACGGGGCGGATGGCACTCGTGGCCGAGCAGGCGCGGCACAAGCTCGGCTGGTCGCATGCGATGCGGAAGGATCACGCCGCCGCGGCCCAGGCCTTCGCGGAGCAGGTCGCTGCCGCGCCGCAGGGGTCGTTCGCCAAGGACGGCCATGCCATGCTCGGCGAGTCGCTGCTCGTCCTCGGCAAATCCGCGGAGGCGTCCCGGGCCTTCGCCCAGGCACTCGCCGACCCGATGGGCCTGTCGTCGCCCGAGCTGCGCGACGCCGCCTATCTCCGCGCCGCCGAGGCGGCGGCGCGGCAGGAGAAGTGGGACGAGAGCCTGGCGATCGCCGAGCGGTTCCTGGCCGCGGCGCCGCAGTCGCCGCAGGCCGCGGAGGGCCGCTACGCCGCCGCCTGGGCGCGGCAAAACCTCGGCAAGCTCGACGAGGCGCTCGCCGGCTACCGGACGGTGGCCGGCGGCCCGCGCACGGAGATCGCCTGCCGGGCGCGGCTGATGGAGGGCGAGGTGCTCTTCGAGCAGGAACTGCACAAGGAGGCCATCAAGGCCTTCTTCAAGGCGGCCTACGGGTTCGGCGAGCAGCAGGCGCCGCCGGCCTTCCACCCCTGGCAGGCGCAGGCCACCTTCGAGGCGGCGCGGTGCTTCGAGGTGCTCCAGCAGCCCGACCAGGCCCGCAAGCTCTACGCCGAGCTGATCGCCCGCTACCCTGATTCACAACAAACGCCCGCGGCCCGCAAGCGGCTCGAGGCGCTCGGCCCCGGCGGAGGCAAGGCACCGTGAGCGAACGCGTCCAGACCCTGTGGCAACTGTTCCTGGCCGGCGGCCTGCTCATGTGGCCGATCGTGGCCATGTCATTGGTCGTCGTGACCTTCGGTATCGAGCGGCTCGTCGCCCTGCGCGGCGGCCGGTTCCTGCCGTCGGGCCTCCGCGACGGCATCGCCACGCTCGTCGCCGACGGCTTCGATCCGCGCAAGGCCTACCGGCTGTGCAAGGAGTTTCCCTCGGCCGCCGCCGACGTGCTCAAGTCGATGCTCGAGAAGGTGGGCCGGCCGGTGCCCGAGCTCGAGCGGGCTGCCGAGGTCGCCAAGGACCGCGAGGCCTCGCGGCTGTACGCCAACATCCGTCCCATCAGCCTCGCCGTCACGGTCACGCCCCTGCTCGGCCTGCTGGGCACGGTGCAGGGCATGATCCTGGCCTTCTACACCACGGCCAACCTCGAGGCCGGCGCGAACCGCGCCTCCGAGCTGGCCAGCGGCATCTATGTGGCCCTGATCACCACCTTCGCGGGGCTGTGCGTCGCCATCCCCGCCGCCATCATCGCCCACTATCTCGAAGGCCGGATCCTCCGCGGCTTCCGCGGCGTGGACGACCTCGTGGCCGCAGTCCTGCCGCAGCTGGAACGCTACGAGAACAAGGGCCGGCTCACGCCCGCCCAACTGGCCGCCCAGCCGCCCGAGGTGCCCAAACGATGAGCGTGCGCATCGACAAGGGGCGGCTCGGCAACGGCCTGGAACTGACGTCGATGATCGACGTCGTGTTCCTGCTCATGATCTTCTTCCTCGTGGCCAGCAAGCTCGACGAGGCCGATCGTTCGATCGACGTGGTCCTGCCGCAGGCCAGCGCCGCCAAGCCGCTGACGAGCAAGCCGCGCGAGTTCGTCATCAACATCGATCGCGAGGGGAACTACTTCGCCGGCGCCCGGCCCGTGCGGCTCGACGACCTGCAACAGCTGCTCCGGCAGTCGGCGGCCGACAACCCGCAGCGCCAGACGGTGATCGTCCGTGCCGATGAGAACACGGCCCACAAGTTCGTGGTCGGCGCCATGGACGCGTGCGTCCAGGCCGGCATCGAGGACTACCAGGTGCAGTCGGCAGGCGACCAGTAGCGAGAACGTCGGAGGCGGAATCCGGTGAAACGCGACGCAGCCACGACGCAAAGCGGCGGGTATCGCCGGCGGCTGGCACTCGCCGCCGTCGCGAGCCTGGCGATCCATGTGCTCCTCGCCAAGAGCCTGGCGATCACGCGGCTGCGGAGCGACGTCGCCCCGGATGCCCAGGCGAACACCAAGCCGCTGACTCCCAAGCGGAAGGCCGACTTTCCCCTGGCCGTGCCCCGCTCGCCATCCGCCGAGCAGCCGGTCCACGAGCGCCCCGTCGAGGTCCGCATCCCCGTGCCCGAACGACAGCAGCGGCCGCCGCCGACACGGCCGCCCGACCGCAACATCGCCGAGCGGCAGGCGGAGGAACGGTCGGAGTGGAAGCCGGCCGCACAGCCCCAGGCCGTGCGGGCCGCCACCGAGCGTGACACCGCACTCGCCGCGGCGGCAGCGACGCCGACCCGCGACACCACCGTCTCCTCCGCGGCGGCTGCGGCCACCGCCGCCGACGTGGCCGCCATCGAGCCGGCAGCCGCCGCAACCGCCGCCCGGGCGCCGGCCCCTGCCGACGCGGCTCCCGTGCCGCGGGCCGCGCCGGCCCCGATCGCCTCCCGCTGGCGGCCGCGCGAGGTCGCGCTCCTGGAACGGCTCACGGCGCCGCAGGCCTCCCCTGCGGCCCGTTCGGCCCGCGACCGTGAGGCTGCGGCTGCGGCCGCCGCGGCAGCGGTGCCCCGCGCCGCCGCGAGCGCCGCGGCCGCGTCGGCAGACGCGAGCGTGGCCGACATCCCGCTGCCGGCCGCGACATCCGCCGCCCGCGCCGCCGTGGCTCCGGCGGCACGCGCGGCCACGACGGGTGCGACTGGTGCAGCCGCCACAGCCGCCCGTCCATCCTCCGCGGCCGGTGATGCGTCGATGAGTCCCGCACCGCCGACCGCGAGTCCGGCCGACACGGTCGCCGGCGGACGCACCGCCCGCGCGGATGCCGGCGACCAGGCGGCGACAACGAAGAGCAACGCCGCAGCGCCCGGACGGCAGCAGGCGGCGACCGCTCCCGGGGCCGGGGCTGGCACCGACGTCGCCGCGATCGATCTGCCGGCGGCGACGAAAGCCGTCACCGGCGTTGCCGGCCCGCCAAAGCCCGCCGCTGGAGGGCGGCCCGCGGCATCGAGTCCATCATCCGCGCTTGCCGGCGGACCACGCGGAGCGGCAAGCGAGGCCGACGGCTCCGATCTGGCGCGGATCGGCGGTACGGCGGCGGTTGGCGGTGGAGCGACTGTCGGCGGTGCCGGCGGCTCGCGGGGCATGGGCACCGGCCGCACGGGCGACGTCGATGCCCCGGCAGTCGGCGTCGGCTCGACTCCCGGACGGACCGCGCCTACCGCGGCGGCCGCCGACGACGGGCCGCCACTCGTGGCGATCGCAGCGCCGCCCACCGCAACCAGTGTCGCGCCGGGAGGTGGCAGGCCCGCTCCCGCTGCCATCGGGCGGTTCGCGGCCGGCGGTGCGGTCGCGACCGCCGGCAGTGCCGTGGCCCGGCCGCGCGGCGATGCGGCGAACGACGCGGAGGAGGAGGGCCTCTCGGTTACACCCGGTGACGCGTCCCTGCCCACCGTCGGCAGCGCCGCGCGACGGGCAGAGGCCGACCCGGGCGCGGCGGAAGCTCTGCCTCCGGCCCGCGTCGCGGCGGCGGCCCTGCCGGCCGAGGGCCGGGTGCGCGACGTGGCCGAGGCGTTCGCGCGGCGGGCGGTGGGCCGCCGGGGCAGCGACCGTCAAGACACGCCCACTGCCGCGCAGGCGGCGACGATGGTCGATCGCGGACTCGACTTCCTGGCGCGTTCCCAACAGAAGGACGGCCGTTGGTCGCTGGGCACCTACGCCGGCGTCACTCCCGCCGAAGCGCCGAAACTCCGCTCCGATACGGCCGCCACCGGGCTGGCGCTCTTGGGATTCCTGGGAGCGGGGCACGACCACTTCGACGGCCCGCACCGCGATACCGTGCGGCGTGGCCTCGAGTTTTTGCTCGCGGCGCAAAAACCCGACGGCGACCTGTTCCTGCCCGCCGACGACCTGTCCAACAGCTGCGCCTGGCTCTACAGCCACGGCATCGCGGCGATCGCCCTCTGCGAGGCGGTGGGCATGACCGGCGATCCGCGCGTGAAGCCCGCCGCCGAAAAGGCCTGCAGCTTCATCGCGGCCAGCCAGCATCCCACCCGCGGCGGCTGGCGGTACACGCCCCGCAGCGACGCCGACCTGTCGGTGAGCGGGTGGATGCTCGTGGCCGTCCGCTCGGGCGAACTCGGCGGCCTGAAGACCGATCCGCGCACGCTCGACGGCGTCCGCGGGCTGCTCGAGGCCGCGGCCTCGAAGACCGACTCCGCCCGCTATGCCTACAACCCGTTCAAGCCCGAGCAGCGGATGTCACCGCTCTCGTCGGCCTGCATGACGGCCGTCGGGGCGCTCATGCGGCTGCATACGGGTGCGGCGGCCGACGATCCACGGGTCGTGCAGGCCGCCCGGGCGCTCGCCGCGATGCCGCCGGACTACGGCACGGCCACCCGCAAGACCCGCGACTCCTACCTCTGGTACTACGCCTCGCAGGTTCTGGTCCACACCGGCGGGCCCGAGTGGGAGCGATGGTATGGCCGGCTCGTCGCCACGCTCGCCGCCACGCAGGAATCGGCCGGGCCGCAGGCGGGCAGCTGGGATCCGCTGGGCCCGGCCCCGGACCGCTGGGGCATTTACGGCGGGCGGATCTACGTCACAGCGCTGCATCTGCTCGCGCTCGAGGTGCCCGACCGCCACCTGCCCACCTACTCGGCCGCGAAGCAGTGATCCAAAAAAGGTGACTGTCTCCATTTGTCCTCAAATGGTGACTGTCACCTTTTTCGTGACTGTCACCTTTTTCCCGGCAAGTCACCCGTCCGCAGGCTTGCGCAGCGCCCGCGGCTCCTGGGCCGGTTTGAGCTTCCACTGGCGATAGGGGAGCGATTCGGCCTCCGCCTCGATGGCGTCGCCGATCAGGAGCCGGTCCACGCGACCGGTGTCGATCTCCGCCACCCCGATCGCAAAACTGCGGCCGCGGATCGTCGTATCGGCCACGCTCTCGGCCACCACCGTCACGCGGCGGCCGTCGCCCGCCACGCCCTGCACGAGCAGCCCGCCGTCAGCGACGGGCTGCCGGACGGCGGCGCCGTCAACGTCCTCCGGATGGAGCCAGATCACCCGGGCCACCACGTCGCGTGGAATCTCCTTGACGGCGTCGGCCATCGCGAAGGTAATCACCTTGGCATTCAGATCCACGACCCGACCACGCAGGTAGTCGCCGTCGTCGAGCCGCAGGAGGTGCGTCGGCGGATTGGCCCGCTGCATCCGAGGCAGGGTGAGCAGCCGATCGAGCCGGGCCCTTTCGATCCCGCGGCTCGCGGCCGTGGGCTTCAGTTCGACGGCCTGCACGAGCGCGGCCGGCACGCGCACGGCCTCACGCCGCGACGCCTCGCCAAGCGGCGTGCGGATGGCGATGCCATCCGCGTCGACCGCCGCCACGGCGCACGGCAAAACGTCGCCGGTCCGCAGGAATGCCAGGGCCGGAAACTCTTCCCCCGCGTCCGCCACCTGCACGCCACCGGGCGCCAGCCGGGCATGATCCGCAAGCGCCGCCTTCAGCACTTCGGAGTCGAAGACGTGGATCGTGCGGCGCGCAAGATCGACCTCGCGGGGGTCGGTGCCGTCGTTGGCGGTGACCTTGAGCCGCACCGGTGTCCCGATCCGGCCGCGGAGCAGGTTCATCACCGTCTCCAGTTCAATGCCTTTCGTTTCCACGAACCGCGATCCCTTCTCCGGCGCCACCGCCACGATGCGGTCTCCGGGCTGGATCCGGCCGTCGATCGCGGCGGCGCCGTCGTCGCGCATCATCACGATCACGAAGAAGCCCTGGCCGTCCTCGTTCACCTGGGCGCCAAGCCCGCCCACCTCGTCCGCGCCGGCGTCCTGGCCGGCGGCAGGCCGTTCCACGTAGTCCAGCACGGCGCCGGTTTCCGGGCCGGTCGCTAGGCCGCTTCCCGCGACACCGCCGACGGGCTGCCAGCCGACGCCGCCAGCCGCGGCGACGATGGCCCCACGGGCGTCGCAGCCCGCGCCCCGCAGCCGCCCCACGCGGCCCGGCAACGGCCGGGGCTCCGCCCTCCGCTGTTTGCTTTCGAGCAGCGCCACCGCGCCGCGTGGCAGCCCGACCGGCCCGTCGATGCCGTCGCGCCGCAGCCACAGGTGCTCGTCGTCGATCCGCACCAGTTCGCCGCCCAGTGTCACGCCATCGGCACACTGCCCGCGAATCACCGGCTGCCGTCCGGGCGGCGCCGCGCCGGGCAGAAGAATCTCGCGGACGTCGGCCATCGGCACCGGCGTGTCGCCGCTCGGGCCGGACACGAGCAGCTCCGTCGCCCCGGCGGCCAGGGAGGCGATGTCCCCGGCGATGCGCGTGCCGTCATGGCGCACCACGACCGGCTGCTCGCGGCGCTCGAGCGTAGGCCGCTCGCCGCTCCATTCCGTGACCCGCAGGCTTTCCAGTTCGATGTCGCCGCCGGACGTGAGCCGGAACCGGCCCGACGGCCGGCGGCCGGCCGGGGGCGGAAGCGTGATGTCGGCGGCCGGCTCGGGCGACGTCTCCGGCAGCAGGATCGCCAGGCGGCCGCGTTCCTGGTCCACGAAGAGAACGATGCGGCGGCGGCGGGGCGTGTCCGCCGCCCCGTTCTCCTCCGGCAACGGCTCGCTCGCGGCCCGGTCCTTCTCTTCCCGCACCAGCAGCAGTTCCGGAGCCGCATCCTCCGCAATGGAAAACAGTTCGAACTGATACGGGTCTTGTTCGCCGGCGGCGCCTGCCGCGACGGCCACCCGGCATGCCGGCTGCTGCCGCCACGTCAGCACCATGTCGTACACCGCCCGCACCGGACCGCCGACATCACGCGACACCTTCGCACCGCGGGTCGCGCTGCCGATGCCGCCGGCCGTCTCGTTCCAGGTGTTCGCCGGCTGCTGCTCCCATCCAGCCAGACCTCCCGGCCCGACGTAGCCCGCCGCCGCGCCGCGGTCGATGCTCGCCAGCCGGTCGACGGCCGCCCGGTCGATCTTGAGTCGCTGCCGACGATCACCGCCCCCGATGGCTACCGTGACGCTCGCGCGGTCGATCGCTTCCAGATCGGCCATGAGCACGTCGCCACCGTGGAGCATGATCCGCCAGGCTGCGGCGCTCTTGCCGACGGTGGGCCGGGGGAAGCGAATCCCGACGATCTCGTCGAGATGAAACTCGAGCGGCGCGGTGAACGCGGGCGACCGCCACAAGAGCGTGCTCCGTGTGCCCGCCGCAGGAGCCGGCGCCGGCACGAGCTGCCCCTCGATGAAGCCCCCACCGGGCAGATCGAGCGTGCCGGCCTGGCCGGCCTCACCGGCGGCGAATGCGGAACCCGAAGTGCCGAAGCCCGTCAGAAAGACACAGACCGCAGAAAGCAAACCCCGGCGGACGACGGCATGGCGATTCATGCCACAAGTGTAACCCAAGTGACACGGCGGACACTTGATCCGCGTGCGGTCCCCCGAAAGCCCCTCGCGGTAGCGAGGGGGTGACGCGGTCCACACCATAGGATTATGGAGCATCCGTGCCGTGTTCACCCGTCACCCCCCGGCTCCCGCCGGGGGCTTCCAAAGCCCCGCGCGCGTTCCCCCAAAAAACCTCGCGCGCATTCCCCCAAAAAACCCCCGCGCGCGG
>JBIJCJ010000102.1:0-12945 GCA_044344765.1 Pirellulales bacterium
ATCTGCGAATCCCTCGGGCTCGAGTGCCGGGGCCAAGACGGTCGCTGAGATGATGCCGTTGTTTCGACAATACTGCGGCGCGTGCCATGGAGCGGACAAAGCGGAAGGCGGGCTGCGGCTCGATCGACTGAATCCCGACTTGATCAACGGATCCGATCATCTTCATTGGCGGGACGTCCTCAATCGTCTCAACCTGGGCGACATGCCGCCCGACGATGCGACGCCGCTCCCCGATGATGAACGGGAACGGCTGGCGAACGGGCTGCTGCGGGAAATGAAGCAGGCGGAACTCGCCCGCAGTCCGGCCACCCATTTCCGCCGCCTCACCCGGCTGGAATACCAACGAACCATGCAGGATCTTTTGGGATTGAACATCGAGTTCGCCAGCCGTCTGCCCGAGGACGGCCGCTCGGCGAGCGGCTTCCGCAACGATGGCGAGAGGCTGCGTATGTCGCCCATGCAGTTCGAGACGTATTTCCAGATCGCCGAAGAGGCGCTGCAGACCGTGATCGTCGAAGGGCCTCCCCCGACCGCCCACCGCTACCGTATCGCCCCCGCCGACCCGTCCGTCGTTCAGACCGGCGTCGACGTCACGGTCCTGCCCCGTCCTGAGGGGCAGCCCTGTGAGTCGTTTGCGTACATCACGAAACCCGATCCAAAGAAGCCTGAAAAGCCTGCGTTCCGCATCTGGAATCTGTCGCCCCTGAGCGGGCAAAGAAAGAAAGAGTCGGAGAAAAAGAAAAAAGCGGCTGAAGCCGCGGCCAAGGCGGCAGCGTCCGCAGCGGCCGGCGACAACAACGGTGACGCCGCGGGAGCTGCCGGTAAGGACGCCGTCCAAAAGAATGCCGCCGTGACGGCTGCAGCCGCGGCGGATTCGCCCGAGATCGATCTGGAACGGATGCTGCCCCCCGACTCGGTTGTTCGGCACAAGGAAGCTGGCGTAAAGCTTCCGAACCATTGCATCGCCATCGGTTTCGAGCAGTCGTTTCGCACCGGAGCAGCCCGGCTCCGCGTGCGGGCGGCGCGTGTCGCCGCGGCCGACGGTGGCGGCGATCCGGCCCGGTCGGCCCGGTTGACGCTCGCCATCGGCCTGACAAACCGCCACGGTGCCGAATTGAAGACGGTCGGTCAGCCGGTGGTGATCGACCACGACGAGTTTCGCACGTACGAGTTTCTCGTGCGGATGGAAGACATGCCGGCGTCGCCGATGACCGGGGTGGTCCCGTTCTTGGGCAGCTTCATGAACGCCAGAGTCATCGCCGCGTGGAACTCGGCGCATGCCATCAAGGGCGAACCGCGGCCGCCGCTGCTGCGGATCGACTGGATCGAGTTCGAGACGCCGTTTTTCGAACAATGGCCGCCCGCCTTGCAGCAGGCGATTCTTCCTTCCGAGGATGCGGGCATGGACGAGTCCGCTCGGGCTCGGGGAGCGATCGAGCGGTTTGCGACCCGGGCGTACCGCCGGCCGCTGACCGCCCCGGAACTCGATCGCCTCCTGGCCCTGTGGGAGGCTTCCCGGGGGCAGGCGACAAGCTTCGAGTCCAGCCTGCGCGAGACGCTCGCCGCCGTGCTTTCGGCACCGCAATTCCTCGCTTTGGCCGCCCCGCGGGCCGCTTCGGGTGGCAGTCCGGCGGAACGGGTGGACGACTATCAGCTGGCATCACGGCTGTCGTACTTCCTGTGGTGCACGATGCCCGACGAGCAGTTGATCGCGCTTGCGCGGTCCGGCAAGCTGCGGGATCCGGCCGTTCTGGTCGAGCAAACGCGGCGGATGCTCGCCGATCCGCGGTCGTGGGCGTTCATCGAGCAATTCACCGAGCAGTGGCTGGAACTGGACCGGCTGCAACGCCTCTCGATCCAGAGCGATCGCTATCCAGGCTTCGACGACGAACTGGCTTCCGCCATGCGGCAGGAGACCCTGCACTTCGTCGCCGCGCTGTTTCGTGAGAACCGCAGCCTCCTCGAACTGATCGATTCGCGGGAAACGTTCCTCAATGACCGAATGGCGGATCATTATGGTATCCCGGGTGTGAGCGGCCCCGAGTTCCGCCGGGTCGCGCTGGCGCCCGACGTGCATCGCGGCGGGGTGTTGACGCATGCGGCGATCCTGGCCGGAACTTCCGACGGGGTCGAGGGGCATCCGATCAAGCGTGGCATGTGGCTGCTGAGGAACCTGCTGGACGAGACCCCGCCACCGCCGCCGCCCAACGTCCCGGAACTGGAACGCAAAGATCCCAAAAACCGCGCCAAGACCGTCGCGCAGCTGCTCGCCGCCCATCGCGATTCGAAGGCCTGCGCCGGTTGCCATCGCCGCATCGATCCATGGGGCCTGGCCTTCGAGGAATACGACGCGGTGGGGAATTGGCAGCGCGACGGCGTCGGGGCGAAGCTGCGACTGTTCCGCACGAAAGAGCCGGTCGTCGCCGCCGCCGAACTTCCCACCGGCACGAAGATCGACGGACTGCGGGAACTGCAGGCCGAGCTGTTGCGTTCGAAGCCCGACGACCTGCGGAAAGCCGCCGCCCGTAAACTGCTGTCGTACGCGCTCGGCCGCAGCTTGAACATCGCCGACATCGAAGCGGCCAATGGTTTCGCAGGTGTTCTGCGCGACCGGGGCGATGGACTCGGAACGCTCGTCGAAATGATCGTGCAAAGCGAGGCGTTTCATGCCCGCTGAGCAGTGTCGAAGTGGCGAAGAAGCGGAGAGGGACGGAGCCGCGGGCCGTCTTGGGACGCCCCAGGGCGTGGTGGATCGACCATCCGTGATGCGGCGCCCCGCCGCTGGAAGGCAACGCTCGCAGGAAAGGGCCCAGCCATGATCAGTTCAGCCTGGCGATTGAATCGGCGGAGGCTGCTTCGCGGCCTGGGATTCGGCGTCGCGCTTCCTTGGCTCGAGGCGATGGGGCCGCTGACTTCGGCGTCGGCCGCGTCGCAGTCGGCCACGGCCCGTCCGCGGCGGTTTTGTGGCATCTTCTTCGCCAACGGCGTGGCACTGCCGGGCAAGGGCAAACCCGGTCATGACGACTGGCACTGGTTTCCGCACACGGACGGGGCCGACTACGAATTCACGAAGCCGCTCGAACCGCTCGCCGCGCGTCGGGCCGACATGACGATCCTGGGCAATCTGTCCCACGCCAACAGTCGGACGATCGTGGGCCACAACACGGCCGATGTCTGGCTCACCGGTGCCGACATTCGCGAGAACGTGAGCAACTCGATTTCGCTTGACCAGGTCATCGCCCGCCATATCGGCCACCAGACGCGTGTTCCGTCCCTGGTGATGTCGAGCAGCGGCGGCGTGGGAGGGAAGAGCCGCGCGACCACGATATCCTTCGACGGACAAGGCCTCGCGATTCCGGCGGAATCGACACCGCGGCGAATCTTCGAACGGCTGTTCACGCAATCGGGCGAAGGCGACAGGGCGTCGCGGCAACGGTCTCTGGCCAGCGGGAAACGCCGGGTCGACTTCTTGATGGACGACGCCCGGTCGCTCCGCAATCGACTCGGCCAGCCCGATCAGCGGCGGCTGGACGAGTTTCTGCAGTCGCTGTCCGAGGTGGAGAGCCGGCTGGTGCGGGCGGAATCATGGCTCGACAAAGCCCTCCCGCAGGTCGACCCGAACAGCGTCAACTTGGACGTTTCGCCCAAGGGGCCGGTCGAGTTCATCCGCACCATGTTCGACCTGATCGTGCTGGCGTTTGAAACCGACACCACTCGGGTGGCGACCTACCAGATCAGCGCCGAGGACGGCGTGGGGATCTGCGATCGGTTTCCGGCGATCGTCGGCTTTGGCGATAACCACCACAAGTTGTCGCACGGCGACATGCTGAAATGGTCGCAGTACGACCGCTTCCTCTCCGAGCAGTTCGCGTACTTCCTCGAGCGGCTGGCCAATGTCCGCGAGGCCGACGAGAGATTGCTCGACAACGTCGTCTGCCTGTACGGCAGCGCCACCAGCACCGTTCACGACGCTTGGAACTACCCGTTGGTGCTTGCGGGCGGGAAGTCGATCGGCCTGAAGCATGGCCGGTACCTGCGGCAGCCGGCCGAACGGGCTCTCGGAGACTTGTTCGTGACGCTGCTCCACCGGCTCGACATCCCCGTGGAGAAGTTCGCCGACAACACCGGCGAGCTCACCGAGATCGTCGCCTGATCGCCGGGGGAGACAGGCCGGACACCGGATCCGCGGCGGCAGGAATACTCGCGAGATCCGCGGCGCCGGGAAGTCGCGCGACCGCCTCGTGAACGAAAACTCTCGTCAGTTCGTTTTGACTGAGACGGAGGAGCGCGTCCGCGGTGGTAAAACAGTCCTCGTGCCACAGGCCTCGCCTGCGCAGAGCGAGCCTTCTTCCGCTCGATTGCGGGAAAGAGGGGATTCGCCGCCGGACCTCACCTGACGGCCCGGATCTTGATGTTGCGGAACGAGACCGCGTCGCCGTGGTCCTGCAGGCCGATATGCCCGGTGACGGCTTCGGCGAACCCCCGGCTGTTCTTCCATTTGCTGGCCTGGATGCGGCGCTTCCAGTCGTCGCTGCCGATCTTGTACGAGTAGACCTCGTGGCCGTTGAACCAGTGCGTCCCTTCGCCATTGACGAGCCGAATGCGCACCTTGTTCCAGCCGTCGGCGTGAATCAATCTCGCGCCTTCAGTGGCATAGATGTCATACAGGGCCGCCGCCGCGGTCTTGCCGTCGCCCATCTTCCGCTGGATCTGCATTTCAGGGGCGACGTCATAAATCGCCCCGCCTGCCGCGGGATTCACGCGGATCAGGATTCCGCTGTTGCCGGTGGTCTTCCATTCCAGCTCGAGTTCGAAGTTCTCGAACGCTTCCTCGGTGTAGATGTCGCCGCCGCCTCTGCCGAGCTTGAGCGCGCCGTCGGCAACGACCCAGTTGCCGAGTTCCAGCGGTTTCCTGGTGTTCCAGCTGCGCCATCCTGCCGCCGTCTTGCCGTCGAACAGCAACTTCCAGCCCCCGGCCCGTTCCGCTTCGGTGAGCGTATTCACCGGAGTTTCGCCGGGCGCCGGTGGCACGAACGGCAACTGGCCGGCCGTGATCCGCTGGCGATAGGTTCCCCCGCCAGACGGTGACGGCAACGCGAGGACGGTATCGAGCGCGGCGAGAAACTCCTCGTCGAGCTGATCCTGGGTCGCCTTCTTGGCGGCGTCACCCTTTTCACCCGCCGCCGCGAGGCGTTTGCCGGCATCGCCCTCGATCAGCCTGTCCAAGGCCTCCCCGAACGGATTGCGAACCGTCTTTTCCTGGCCATTGACATGGCACACCTTGCAGCTGCCGATCACGGTGTCGGCGAACGCGTCCTTGAGCGATTGAGGGCCGCCGTCTACGTACAGCTCCTGGAACTTCGGCTTCCAGGGCGGCAGGGCGAACGCCGGGGGAGCGAGCGTCAGGGAGACGAACAGACCAACGAGAAATCGCTTGCCAACCGTGCTCATGTCGATACCTGTCGTGGGTGGGCCATGTCCCGCTCTTCAGGCAGGCGGTGGTGCCGCAAACTCCCAGCGGCGAATGTTCTCGAGCATCATACTCCAACCCCTCGCTCGTCGCGTCGTCAGCGCGGCGGCGAGTCGTCACGCGGCCTGCATCAGGCCGCGGAGGTAGCCGGCGGCGAAGAGTCGGCCGAGCATCTCGTACCCCGGCGTCTCGTTTGGCTCCCCCGCCATCGACGGGGCATGGTCGGGCCGCACGCTTCCCTGGTAGCCAGACTCCTTGAGGGCCCGGAACACGGCCGGCATGTCGATCTCGCCATTGTCGTGCCACGACTCCGTGAAATGCCGGGCCGTGCCGCGCACGTTGCGGGCGTGCACGAACACGATGTGGGCCGCAAGCTGTCGGATGCCCGCCACCACGTCGACGCCCGCCGGATGGAGCGATCCCACGCAGTAGCAGATGCCGTTGCACGGGCTGGGGGCGAGTTCCACCACCCGGCGCAGGGCCTCGTTCGACGTGATGATCTGCGGCTGGCCGTTGAACTCCGTCAGCGGCGGATCGTCCGGGTGGATCGCGAGTTTCACGCCGCAGGCCTCCGCCACCGGCAGCACGTCGTCGAGAAACCGCGCCAGATTTTTCCACAGCGCCGGGGCCTCGGTTCGCGCGGGTGGCCGGCCGTCGGCGTCGGTCACGTTGCGACCCACGTCGGCCAGGTTGAACTCCGTCACGAGGGCTCCTCCCCGCTCGCGGACCGTGGCGCTGGTCCGTTGCCAGTCCTCACCCGGCATCCAGTTGTAGCAGACGACCGAGAGGCCGGCCTCGGCCATGTTGCGCAGGAGGTGCTTGAACTCCTCGACCTCGGCGTCGCGGCCCGGCAGGTCGTGCACCATCTTCAGGTGCGGAATCTTTCGCTCGACGATGGCCAGCCGCATTCCCGCGGCCTCGACCATCCGCCGCGCCGCCGTCAGCGGCTCAAGCCCGGGGCCGGGATAGGTGAGCACGATTTCCTCGACGCCCACCTGCGCTGCCCACGCGAGGTTCCGCTCCGTGAAAGGGTTGACGATCATCGAAAGCTTCATGGTTTCTCCGGTCAAAGGGTCAAAACAAGACCACCATCTTGCCGCAATCGGGCCGTCGTGAAAACGGCTCCCGCCGGTTTTGGGGACGGTGTCGGCAGGATGCTAGAATCCGTCGGAAAATTCGTTTGGCCGTCTGCCTCGTCTCTTCGAGCGGTTGTTCGTTGGCTTCGCCCGTCCTCACGCCCGGATACGGCTTGGCTCAGCCGCCGCGATCCGCTCAAAAAATCCGCGGCGCGGCCGATCCGGCCCGCCTGCCCATCATCGACGCGCTGAAGGCGGTCGCCTCCCAGGCGATCGTCCTGCACCACCTCGCGTTCTACGGGCCGATGTGCGACGCGGTCCATCCCTACGCCCCATCTCTCGTCGACGGTCTCGCGGAGCACGGCCGGCTGGCCGTGCAGGTGTTTCTGGTGGTCGGGGGCTTTCTCGCGGGGCGGTCCCTCGCGCCGCGCGGCCGCGCCGTCGCGATCCGTCCGGTGGCCGCTGTCGCGCGACGCTGGGCGCGGCTCGCCGGTCCGTATGTCGTGACGATCGGCATCGCGGTCGCGGCGGCCGCGGTGGCCCGCGCGGTCGCCGATCACCCGGATGCGCCCCCGCCACCGACCGCCCGGCAACTGCTCGCGAATCTCACGATGCTGCAGGACCTGGTCTGCGAGCCCGCGGTATCCGCGGGCCTGTGGTACGTCGCGATCGACCTGCAGGTTTACGCGTTCACGGCGGGGATCGTCTGGGCCTGCGGGCGGCTCGGCGTGGCCGCCGCGTTGCCGGCGGTGATCGTGGCGGCCGCAGCCGTGTCGCTGCTCGGGTTCAATCGCGACGCCCGCTGGGATGTAACCGGCTGCTACTTCTTCGGCTCGTATGCGCTCGGCCTGCTTGCCGCTTGGTCCGGCCCGGGCCGTCTCGGGCGGCTCGCGCCCGTCGCCATCGCGGCACTCGGCGGGATCGCGCTCGCGGCGGAGTTCCGCACGCGGGTGGCGGTCGCGACCGCCACCGCCCTCTGGCTGGCCTGGATCGTCCCGCGCGGCTCGCAGGGGGGGAGGGCCGCGTCGCCGCTGGTCGGGTTTCTCGCGCGGATCTCGTATGCCGTGTTCCTCATCCAGTTCCCGGTTTGTCTCGTCATCGAGTCCGTGGCGGCCCGCTGGTTCAGGGATGATCCGCTCGCCTCGGCAGCGGGGCTCGCGGTCGCCTGGGCCGCGAGCGTCGCTGCCGGCGCCGCACTGCACCGCTGGGTGGAGACGCCGGTGGCGGCGGCGTTCGAGCGCCCTCGGATTGCGGCCCCCTCCAACGGCCCTGCCGCGCCGCCTTCCGACTTGTCCGCTTCACGCCTTCATGACACCATGCACGGGTGATGGCGGCGGTAACGGATGGTGCGGAAGGCCGATCCGGTCGGCCACGTGCGACGAACATCGGCGGGCGGCATGGAAATCTGCGCGGGTCGGCACCTTCTGGCACCGAACGTCTGGGCTCGGGAGTCCGAGGTCTACGACGTCACGGTCCGCATCCACGCGACGCCGGCACCGGCTGCGATTTCGGTCGCCGCCGCGCGGATCGATGCGGCGCTGCCGCAGCGCCGCGGGCTGTGCGGCGAAGAGGTCAGGGCGGTTCCGGCGGACTCGGACGCGGGCACGGCCTGGGCCCGACTGCTTGGCGAAGTGGCGGTGACCCTGCAGACCGCGGCCCGAAAGCCTGTCACGCGCCTGCTGCGGGTGCTGCCCGCCGCCGGCACGAACACGGTTCGGCTCGTGCTTCAGGCCCACGATCCACGGCTCGCCGCGGCCTGTCTGCGGGAGGCGATCGGGCTGCTCGACCGGGCGCTGGTGACGGAACTTCCCGACCTCGCACCGCTCCTCGACCGGCTCACGCTGCTCGCCGACGACGTCTGCGTCGGCCCGAGCACGATGCTGATCGTCGACGCGGCGGCCGCCCGGGGCATCCCGTGGCGCAGGCTCGGCGGGGAGTGTCTCGTGCAGCTTGGGCAGGGCCGTCGGCAGCATCGCATCTGGACCGCCGAGACCGACCGCACTTCCGCGATCGCGGAGGGCATCTCGCGAGACAAGCAGCTCACGAAGCAGCTCCTCGCGGCGGCGGGCGTGCCGGTGCCCGTGGGCCGGACGGTCACGACGGCGGCCGAGGCCTGGGAGGCCGCTCAGTCGATCGGCCTGCCGGTCGTCGTCAAGCCGCTCGACGCGAACCATGGGCGGGGCGTGTTTCTCGACCTCTCCTCACGCGAGGAGATCGAGCGGGCCGTGCCGGTCGCGGCCGAGGAGGGGCGGCGGGAGCGGACCGTCGTCGTCGAGGAGTTCGTGCCCGGCCTCGAGCACAGGCTCCTGGTGATCGGCGGCCGCATGGTGGCCTGCGCCAAGGGGGAGCACATCCACGTCACGGGCGACGGCCGGCACACGGTCGCCGAGCTGATCGACCTGCAGATCAATTCCGATTCCCGCCGCGGCATCTCCGAAGCGATGCCCAACAAGACGGTCAAGCTCGACGCCACCGTCCTCGCGCAGCTCGCCCGCGCGGGGGTGACGCCCGCGACCGTTCCCGGGGCCGGCAGCCGCGTGCTCGTGAATCAGATCGGAACGCATGGCATCGACGCGACGGCCCACGTCCATCCCGACATGGCCGCGATGGCCGAGCGGGCGGCGCGGGCCGTCGGACTCGACATCGCCGGCATCGACCTGATTGCACGGGACATCGCCCGGCCGCCGCAGGAGCAGGGGGCGAAGGTCTGCGAGGTGAATGCTGGGCCGCAGCTGATGATCCATGCCAATCCCTCGCAGGGCCCGGGGCAGCCGGTCGGCCGGGCCATCGTCGACGAGCTCTTCACTCCCGGTGACGACGGCCGGATTCCGGTCGTGTTCGTTGCGGGCGGCGGAACGGGGGCCGAGGGCGACGCGGCCTCCGGGGCGGCGGCTTTGCTCGCGGGGTTCCTGCGGGCGGCTGGACGGACCCCGGGGCTCGCCTGTGCCTCCGGCCGATCGATCGGGCAGCTCCAATGCTCCACCGCACCGGCGGTCGATCCCGACGCCGCCCGAGATCTGCTCGTCTCTCCCGAGATCGACGCCATGGTCTGCGAGCTCGATTGGCGCGCGGTCGCCGTGCGCGGGCTGCCGGCCGACCGCTGTGACGTGCTCGTACTCGGCCGAATGCCGGCGGCACCGCAGGCCGACGTCACCGCAGCGGCGGGCGTGCCGCCGCTGGCCGTGTTCGCGGCGCTCGTCGAGTCCGTCGCCGCGACGGGCACGATCGTGCTGGCGGAGGCGGATGAAGCGTGCGCGCGACTCGCGGCCGACAGCGGTCGCCAGGTGGTCGTCGTCGATCCGGCCGGCCAGGAGGAGGATCCCGCGCGGCGAGCCGCGATGCTCGCGGCGGCCGCCCTTGGTCTCGCGTCGGAAACCAGCCGCCGCGGAGCTCCGTGGTCGTCCGCCCCTTCCCCCTCTCCCGCGGCCCACCGCGGCAGGATCTGAGTCGTGGCCGGGGCGAGGACCGCGTCGGAGTCACTCGGCCACCAGGAGTTCGTCCTCGGCTCCAAGAGCTTCGCGCTCGACGATCCGGCCTGCCACCCGAGCCATGCCTGAGCGGCGTCTTGGGTCGGCATGAACCGGAATCGCAGTGGAGTCCGACGATCTCGGGGCTTTGTCGTGCCCTCGCGTCCGGCAGTGGTCAGAGGCTGTGGATGTCGATCGCGGGCAGCTCGTCGGGTGACACCTGGAAGACGTCGCGGTCGTCATGGATCTGGACAAGTTCGCCCCAGTCGGTGGGCGGCCCGCGAGCGGGAGAAATCGGCGGCGTTTCTGCTTCACGCGGGCAATGCCATGGGCCCATTGCCCGCTTGCGAACCTCCGGTTCGAAGGAAGCCGGCTCCTGCCGGCCGGGAGGGGCCGACGGGGACAGGCACCTGTTCCCGGAAGGAGGGACTGGCTCCGGCTGCGGAGCAGTCGGTGCCTGTCCCTCTCGCGGTATGCGGAACACGAGCGGAGGGGCCGACGGGGACAGGCACCTGTTCCTGCGGAACACGAGCCAGTCCCCTCCCGGCCGTCAGCGCCGCGGAACACGGAGAGCCGCTCCAGTGCAAAGGGCGGCCGGGGGCGTGGGAAGGCGGCGTGGACTGCTGCGCGCCGAGCACTCCCCGCAGCCGCTTGGGCAGCGAGATGACCCGCTGCCGCACTGGCATGGGCCGGATCACGTGGTCGACTAGTTGCGCCGCAGTCTGCGCCATGCGCCTCCCGTTGCAGGACGGGCACGCGCCCCGCCGCTTGCACGAGAAGGCGACCACCAACCGCTGCGAGCACCGTGTGCAGAGCGGGCGGGCGAAGTTCGAAACGGAGCAGCCCGCCCCGGATGGAGCAGCGGCCCGAGGAGATCGTGGGGCAGCGGCAGGAGAAGGAGCGGGCGATCCAGGTCGTGGAGCAGGAGCAGAACCGGATCCGGCAGAACATGGCCCAGCTCGATCGCACGAACGAGCTGTATGCGAAGTGCGTGAAGAATCGCCGAGCAGGAAGACCGCGTGGAGGTGGTCCGCAAGGAGATCGCTGACCTCGTCAAGCAGGAGCAGGAGGCGCGGAAGGCCCTCGACGAGTTCCTGCTGACGGTCACTCTCGAGTGAGACTGGCATCGCCGAAGGTGTTGTTGAAGCGTTTCCCGGTTGCCCGTGCCCGGCTCCGCTCAGCGGATGTTTGCCAAAGTGCGCTTGAAATGCATATCACTTCGATTTTCCTGCCGGGAGGTGTCTCACGATGACCAGCGTTCGCAAAACGACCGCCGTGGCCCTTGTCGTCGGGTTTGTCGGACTCGCCGCCGCGCAGGCTGAAACGGCCCCCGGCAAGGTGGGAAAGAAGGAGGAATCGACGTCTCTGGTCCAGCGGCTGGATACTCTCACCGACCGCGTGGGGGCGCAGTCGGCGATCCTGTCCATTTTCCGTGGCGAGGCCAACGTGCGTTTGGCCGCCCGGCGGGAAGAAAAGCTCGATCTGGGGCCGAACCTGGCACTGGGGGGCACGGCCAGCAATCTCGACGGCCTCGAGCCCGACAAACAGGGCAAGCCCGCCTGGGCCGCCATCGACGGCGATTCCAATACCTATTGGGATGAGACGAATGGTCAGAAGTTGTATTGGATTCGCGTCCAATTGAAGCAGCCCGCCAAGGTGGCGTCGATCCGCATCCAGGGCTTCATGCAGCACGAATACGCCCCCAAGGATTTCGAGATCATCTGCGACGGCAAGGTCGTGAAGAAGGTGGAAGACGCCCAGTACACTGACAACTGGCTGAGCGTAGGCTTCCCGGCCTGCGAATGCAGCGCGCTGGAGCTGAAGATCACCCGGTATTACAAATTCAGTCCGGCGATTCGAGAGCTGCAAATCTACGGGCCCGCGAAATGACGGGCCGGGCCCGCCTTTCGCCGACCTGCGGGCCCGTCAATCGAAGAGTGACCGCTGCTCGGTGGCGGCGGACTTGCGGCGGGGCTTGGCCGCGGGCGCGGCGGCGTCGGCTTCGAAGCCGAGCAGCAGGTCGCGGGCGCGGTCGATGACGCCGCCGGGCACGCCGGCCAGCCGCGCC
Organism: Pirellulales bacterium; assembly: GCA_044344765.1. Classification (GTDB taxonomy): domain Bacteria; phylum Planctomycetota; class Planctomycetia; order Pirellulales; family UBA1268; genus QWPN01. The sequence goes on from JBIJCJ010000102.1 coordinate 12,082, forward strand.
ACATGCACGCCCCAGCTCTTGTCGGCCGCGCCGGGGGCCACCTGGTGGAGGAACACGAGCTGCTCGTGGTGCTGCCTGACCAGCACCTGCGCGTTGGCCACGCCCGGCAACCGCGCCAGTTCGGCGAGCTGCAGATAGTGCGTCGCGAACAGCGTGCGGCAGCCGACGGCCGCCTGGAGGTGCTCGATCACCGCCTGGGCGATGGCCAGGCCGTCGAAGGTGCTCGTGCCGCGGCCGACCTCGTCGAGGATCACGAGGCTTCGGGGCGTGGCCCGATTGAGGATCCGCGCCGTCTGCGCCATCTCGACGAGGAACGTGCTCGCGCCGCGGGCCAGGTCGTCGCCGGCGCCGATCCGGGCGAAGAGCCGATCGACGATGCCCACGCGGGCCCGCCGCGCGGGCACGAAGCTCCCCGCCTGGGCGAGCACGGCCACGAGCGCCGCCTGGCGGATGAAGGTGCTCTTGCCCCCCATGTTGGGCCCGGTGACCAGGAGGATCGCCGGTGCCTCGCCGGCGCGGCCGTCGGCGAGCGCGGCGAGCGCCAGGTCGTTGGCCACGAGGGTGCCGGCCGGGAGCAGCTCCTCGAGCACCGGGTGGCGGCCGGCCTCGACCAGGAGCTCGCCGCCAGTCGTTACTTCCGGCCGCACCCAGCCGCGGGACCGGGCCACGGCGGCCAGCGACGCGAGCACGTCGAGCGCGGCGAGGATGTCGGCGGCCCGGTCGAGCCGGCGGCGGTCACCGGCCACGATGGCCCGCAGCTCGTCGAGCAGGCCGATCTCGCGGCGGACCGCCTCCTCCTCCGCGCCCAGCACCTCCCGCTGCCGCTCGTCGAGCTCGGGGGTCGTGTAGCGCTCGGCGTTCTTC
>JBIJCJ010000279.1:0-3483 GCA_044344765.1 Pirellulales bacterium
AGGCGATCGTGCTGTACAACCTTGCCTGCTACCACTCGCTGGCGGGCGACGTGCCGGCCGCGATCGAAAACCTCACCCAGGCCATCGCGCTCGACGACCGCTACCGCGACCTGACCGGCACCGAGCGCGACTTCGACCCGATCCGCGCCGACCCCCGGTTCCAGGCCGCGACCCACGTGACCGTCTGACGCCGCGTTCCCGCCGCCCGCCCCGCCGGACATCCTCGCATGACCAGTCCGGCGCTCCAGGAAGTGATCGCCCTCTTGGCGGCGCCCGCGGCGGGGAATCCGGCGCAGTATCTCTTCGAGCGGGCGATCGAGACGGGGGGGCTCGACTGGCGGTTCCTGACATTCGAGGTGCCGCCCGAGCGGCTCGCCGACGCGATCGCGGGCGTCGCCGCACTCGGGCTGCGGGGCTGCCTCCTCGCCGGACCGTTGCAGACGGCCGCGTTGCCGCTGGTCGCCACGGCCAGTCCCGCAGCGACGTTCTCCGGCGCGGTCAGCCTCGTCACCCGCGACGCCACCGGCGGCCTGTCAGGCCACATGACCGAAGGCCGGGGCATCGTCCAGGCGCTCCGCGGCCACATCGAGCCGGCGGGCTGCCGGGCGGTCGTGCTCGGCGCCGGCCCGACGGGTCGAGCGGCGGCCTTGGAACTGGCGCTCGCCGGGACCGCGGAACTCGTGATCTGCGACCCCGACGCTGGCCGGGCCGACGATCTCGTCACTGCCGTCGCGGGCCTCGCCACGGCAGTCGCCGCGCGGCTCGACTGGAGCGCCACGCTCGAACTGTCCGCCGACACGGCGATCGTCCTCAACGCGCTCGACGCCGCCGCAGGGGCCGTGCGGCTCACCGGCCTGCGGCCCGATCTCGTGTTCGTGGAGCACGGCCTGGCCACCGAGCCGACCGCGCTCGCCGAGCAGGCGGCCGCCGCGGGGGCCTGCGTGGTGGACGGCATCGAGGTGCACGCCACGCGGACGGCGATCGACTTTCACGCCCTCACGGGCCAGGAGGCCGACACCGACATGCTCCGCGAGGCGCTCGACGAGTTCATGAGCGCGTGAGGGCCCGCGCTCGGGCACCTTCGCAGTGGCTGCCGGTATGTATGCCGCCGTTCCGGGGAGGCTGCGGCTCGCCGAGGACAAGAGGGACAGGCACCGACTGCTGCGCAGCCGGAGCCAGTCCCTCCAGTTTCGGGGAAGTGCGATTGGCCTGGCTACCGTTCTTCATCCGCAGATTCGTGGGTGATTTGGCTCTTCCACCTGCGAGATTGACCAGCGCATCGAGTGCTCCCATAATGGAGCACATGAAGCACGCGTCCGTTCGTGACCTCCGCAATCGATATACAAGCCTGCTCCGCTGGATTCGGGCTGGCGAAGAGATCGTCATCACCCGGCGCGGCCAGCCGGTGGCGAGGCTCGTGCCCGAACCGGCGACGCATGCGGCCAAGGTGGACTGGCAGGAAAGCCCCGCCGTCAGCCGGGACCGCTCCCGTGAGCCCCTGCTCACCGCCGAACAGGCGGCGGATCTGCTGCGGGAGGCCGGCGGGAAGTGGTGACCTGCGTCGATACGAGTTTTCTGTTCTCGCTCTACGCCAACGACGCGCATTCGCGGCGGGCACTCGCCTGGCTCCAGAGACAATCGACGCCTCTCACCGTCACGCCGCTCAATGAGTTCGAACTGGGCAACGCCCTGCGGTTCGCGGAATATCGCTCCGCCATCCCCCGCGGCTCAGCGTCGATTCTCTGGAGCCAGTTCGAGGCGGACCGATCGGCGGGCAGGCTCGTGATAACGGCGCCCAACCTGGCGGCCGTGATCGACGAGGCCAAACGTCTTTCTGCCACGCACACCCTGACGGGCGGGCACCGGAGCTTCGATATCCTCCACGCCGCTGCCGCCGTCCGACTCGAAGCCGAACGGTTCCTCACGTTCGATCTCCGGCAGAAAGATCTCGCCGCAGCCGTCGGCCTGACGGTGCCGATCTGACGACCAAATAGGGCACGGGGGCGGGTCGGCGATTTCCTCGAGCCGCTGGGCGGTGTTGACGGCGGTTGAAAACGGCGGCGCGGGAGCCGTGTCGCGGCGGTCCAAAATGGCGGCGCACAACCGTGCAGTTCCCTGGAAGGGGAGGATCGGGGCGATAGCCGCGCTCCTACCCCCTTGCAGAAAGAGCCGCAGGAGTGCACAGCGGGTAGCGGCGCTGCCCGCGGCCGGATCGGCGGCGTGCGCCGTGAGCGGCGCGATGCACAACGGCGAAGGGGGCGATCCTTGCTTCGGCGGGCCGAAGAACCTGGGCATGTGCGGGCGACGCTGCATCGAGCCGCCCCCAGCATCGTCGATCAAGCGTTGCCAGCAGCGTTGTCCGGCACTGATCGCTGGCTGTTTGTGCGCAGGGCGCACTGTCACCGCTGTCCGTAACGTCCCTCCAGAATTCCCGCAAACGAAAGATCTTCGTCGAGCGTCGGCCAATGCAGACCAAATGGAGAGATTTCGATACGGCCCACATCTTCCTCGGCAGCGGATTCCAGCCGTGGGTTGCCCTTCATGGGAAAACTCACCTCATGGCCGCTGGCGAATCTGACAAAGATCGTTCCTCGCTCATGCCATGCCTTCAGGGCACGGTTAGCCAAGGTGCTCGGCCCATTTTTGTTTGATGAGTTCGAGGTGGTCATCGATGAGGTCCTCCGCTCGCGAGAGTTCTCTTACATTGAACCCGACTGATTCACGCAGTTCTCCTTCCGGCTCAACAACGAACACTGCTTCACCCCCGCTCCGGCGGACATGGACGTGGATGGGGGCATGATCATTGCTGGAGAAGAAAAACGAGTAGCCCTCTTGTTCGAAAATCTTCGGCAGTGTCCAAGTGAACCTGACTGCGGTTCCGGAGCCCGGCTCCGCCGCGGAAGCGGTGGTTGTGACGAATCCTGCCCGGGGAGCTTTCTTCGCAGGGTGCCGCTCGCAGGATAGCCCGGTCAATGGCACTTCCGCCAAGGCTTCCGGTCCGGTGAATTGCGTGTGAGCCCTGGCTGGTCGCTGACTTGTGCCAGCCGGGCTGGTTTTTGGGGGCAGACCCAGGAGGCAGACCCAGGGGGCGGCCCCACCTCGGAAGCGGCGGTTTTTCGCCCTCATCGCAGGCCTTCTCCGCATCCGGGCATCAGCTGACCGACGGTGTCCGGCTCACAGGGAGTGGATGTCGATCGCAGGCAGCTCGTCGGGCGACGCCTCGTCAACGATTATGCCTGTCCTTTTCCTTTTCCTTTATTTTTCCTTTATTGCCTCTTGTCGTGGAACCCGTGGCAGCACGTCTTCTTCCGGCTGCTCGATCAGCTGCGTACGCCGCTGCGATGCTGACGCCGCAGCATGAAGCCGGAGTTCGGATGCTCCGGTCCCCAATCACCCCTGTCCGCACGACGTGCAGCCGAGATCGACATGAGACTTCCGACAACCCGAGCCACGCAAACGGCACTCACGGCGCCGGAAGGGAAA